>NZ_JBVJHR010000012.1:0-191060 GCF_055586705.1 Sphaerisporangium sp. NPDC049457
GGTCACACTGGCGACGCCGACACCAACGCCACGCAAGCCGATGCCACTACCAGCGCAGATCCCAACGCTGATCTCAAAATGCCACTGGAGTACTAAATGAGAAATTATGAGCTGTTCGGCGGCTCACTCCCCGCGTATTGCCCTCAGGTGGCGCCTCATGATCTGGAGACCTGCCGGGCATCGTCGGCGCCGTCGCCGGCATCGCCTGGCTGCAGACCCGCCAGCATCAGCAGATCGCCACGTCGTACTCCATCGCCGCCCTGGAACTGGCCGATATCGTGTCGCGGGTGGAATGGCCTCGGACGGAGACCGAATGGGCCCATTTCGTGGACGAGTCCGAGGAGGCCATCGCCCGTGAACACATGCTGTGGTGGGGCTCGCGCAGCTGAGGGAGGCCGTTCGCCGGTGGCCCGGCACTCGGCCGCGCCTCTACTGACTGAGCCCGCTCCTCGCCGTCCCGCCTCCGGTCCGTCGGTGAACGGCCGTGTCAGCCCCGCCGCGAAGCTCTTCGGCGGCACGGCGGACGGCTGGCGACGTATCGCGGTGTCCGGGCACCGGGGCCTGCCGGCCGCGACCGCCGCGCTGGTCGAGCGCGCCATCCGCGGCATTCTGGCGCGGCACGCCCCCGCTGTCAGGGGGGTGTCCTGCCTGGCCGACGGCGCCGACCAGATCTTCGCCAGGGCGGTCGTCGACCTCGGCGGCTCGCTGGAGGCCGTCGTCTGCTCCGAGCGCTACCGCGAGGGACTGCCACCCGACGCCAGGGACGAGTACGACTCACTCATGACGGCCGCCGAGAAGGTCCACCGCCTCGGGTACGTCGAGTCCACCAACGAATCCCACATGGAGGGCGGCAAGCTCATTCTCGACCTGGCCGATGAGCTGTACGCCGTCTGGGATGGCAAGCCGGCCCGTGGCTACGGCGGCACCGCCGACGTGGTCGCGGAGGCACGCCGCCGAGGCATCCACGTCCACGTGATCTGGCCCGAGGGCGCCCGCCGCGAGTAACCCCCGAGGTGAGGCGGGCCGGTGGTCGCGGTCCTCACCGGATTTCCGTACCTGACATCGGGTGACAGGTATGACGTCCAGGATGGGGGTCATGACGACGAAAGCGACTCTCATCGCCGTGACCATCGACTGTGCCGAGCCCAAGAAGCTCGCCGAGTTCTATTCCGCCATCACCGGGTTCGAGGTGCAGTACGCCGAGGACGAGTACGCCGGCATCGGGGACGGTACGACGAGCATCTACTTCGGGCGGGTCCCCGAGCGCAAGCCGGCCGAGTGGCCGGGGCCGGACAAGCAGTTCCACCTCGACTTCCGGGTTCCGGACGTCGACAAGGCCGTCCAGGAGTACGTCGAGCTGGGCGCCACCAAGCCGGACCACCAGCCCGGCCAGGGATGGATCGTCCTCGCCGACCCCGAGGGCCACCTGTTCTGCGTGTGCCCCGAGCGCTCCTGACCCTGCGGGCGCTCCTGACCGTGTGCCGCGGGCGCTCCTGACGGGGGGCGGACGATCGGAGAACGGCCGCCGTGCGATCGGATTACGGCGGTCTTCTCCGGGCAGCGTAGGAGGCCATGGCCGCCAGTGGGGACCACCAGCGGAGCGGCGCGCGACCGCCGTCCGTGCGCGAAACCGCCGATGCCGCAGGCACTCCGCTCGCCGGAGGCGTGCACGCCGATCGCCCGGCGACCCCCGGCCCGCGGGTCGCCTCCGCCCGGCGGGTACCCCCTGATCATGGAGTGATGCCAGGAAGGGCGACCGCGTTCCTCGCATTTGTCCTTAAGCTGGCATGGTGCTCCCTCTGATGACCCCACCTGTGCTCCCCGCTGCCCGCGTATTGCCCTCAGGTGGCGCCTCATGATCTGGCTCGGCGTGTCCATCGCGCTCGTCGGAGCCCTGGGGTACGCGGGCGGCGCCGCCCTGCAGCAGTTCGAGGCCGTGCACGGGGGCGCCAACCTCAAGCTCATCAGAAGGCCGCGCTGGCTGATCGGCGGCGTCATCGGGCTGCTCGGCGCCGGCCTGCACGCCGTGGCGCTGAGCTTCGCGCCGCTGGTGCTGATCCAGCCGGTCAGCGTGGCGACGCTCGTGTTCGCCGTCCCGCTGGCGGCGGTCCTGCACGGCAGGCGTCCGCACAAGGCCGAGGTGCTCGGCTCGATCGCGGTGGCCGCCGGCCTGCTGGGGCTCATGCTGCTGATCCCGCAGAGCAACACCCGCCCCGTCCTGTCCACCCCGGCGGCGCTCGCGTTCCTGGCCGTCGTCGGCGCGGTGGTCGCGGTGTGCGAGGTCGCGTCGCGGCGCGCGCGGGGTCCGGCGAAGGCGCTGCTGCTCTCCATCGGCGCCGGGTCGGTGACCGCGTCGGTCTCCACGTTCGTCCGGGTCGTCGGCGGCGGGCTGGGCGGCGACCTGTCGCGGCTGGTCCACTGGTTCACGGTCGCCATCCCGGTGCTGCTGGTCTTCGCCATCGTGCTGCTGCAGAAGTCGTACGCCGTGGGCTACTTCGGCATCGCCTACGCCGGCGTCCAGGTGGTCGACCCGATCACCTCGGTGATCGCCGGAGCCGTGCTGCTCGGGGAGCCGCTGCCGACGGGGGTGGGCGACGTCATCCCGGCGATCATCTCGGCCGCCGTCCTGATAGCGGGGACGATCACGTTGAGCCGCCTGACGCCCGAGACCACCCAGGCCGTCTCCCCTCCGCACCCCGAACTCCCCGTTCCCGTCACCAGCCGGGCCGGCGCCAGGTAGGTCCCCGCCAGCGGGTCACGCGGGCGGGCGCCAGGTGAAGACGTCCTGGAACCGGCGCAGGGTCAGGTCATCGCCGAGGCGGCCGGTCAGCGCCATGGCCGCGTTCCTGGCGCCCACGGCCAGCGGGTTGGACCACTGGGTCATGCGGCACACGGCCCGCGACCTTCGCATGATCGTGGTGGTGCGGCGCAGCCTGGCCGCCGTGTAGGCGGGGAGGTCGTCCGCGAGGTGGGCGAGGACCACCGCGTCCTCGATGGCCTGGCACGCGCCCTGGCCGAGGTTCGGGGTCATCGCGTGGGCCGCGTCGCCGAGCAGCGCCACCTTGCCCGAGTGGTAGGCGGGCAGCGGAGCGGCCAGGCAGAAGATGTCGTGCCGCAGGATCGACTCCTCGCGCGCCGCCTCGATCAGCCGGGGGATCGGGTCGTGCCAGCCGCCGAACAACCTCGTGAGCTCGGCCTTGTGCGCGCCGCCGCCCGTCGCGGCGGCAGGGGACCGGGCGGGGACGGGCGCGGTGGCGTAGCAGTACACCAGGCCGCCTGCCATGGGCACCACGCCGAACACCTGGCCGTTTCCCCATGACTCGCTGCCGCGCGGCTCGCCCTCCGGCCGGTCGGCCAGCAGCCGCCAGGCCGTCACGCCGGAGTGCGCGGTCCCCGGATGCCGGGGGAACAGGGAGCGGCGCACGGCCGAGTCGATGCCGTCGGCCGCCACCACCAGGTCGGCCCGCAGGTCCCCGGCGCCGGTGGAGACCTGCCCGGTGCGCGGGTCGACGGCGTGGACGGTCGTGCCGAGGCGCAGCGCCGCGGGCGGCAGGCGGCTCGCGAGCAGGTCGACCAGCGTGGCGCGCAGCAGGATCACCGTCGGCTCGCCGAACCGCGCCAGGGCGGCGTCGGCGCTGGTGCGCAGCAGCCATCGACCCCGCTCGGTGCGTATGCCCGCCTCTCCCTGCATCGCCGACAGCTCGCGCACCTCGCCGCCCACGCCGATGGTGTCCAGGGCCCTGAGCGCGTTGGGGGCGATGGCGATGCCGGAGCCGACCGGTTCGATCGACGCGGCGCGCTCGCACACCGTGACCGACCACCCTCTGCGACAGAGCGCCGCCGCGGCGGTCAGACCGCCGATGCCACCGCCGACCACCACCGCATGGGACATGCCGCGCCTCCTTCGACTACATCCTCCCGCGACCTTGAACGGTACGGCGCTGGTTGGTCGCCTTCGGGGGAGGGGTGCCGTTCGACGCGGGCGCGGGCGTCGTCGCCGCGCTGGAGGACGTGCGCGCCGGGATGCGGGAACTGCTCCACGGCATGCTCGCCTGAGTCTCAGGCCCGCCGTGCCGTGGCTCGGCTCAGTTCTTGGCTTCTCGCGTCCATCACCCGGCTTCGCCGCGTCCGACCCTAGGCTGGAGGCCGTGGCGTGCTCGGACGTGCCGGGTGTGCCGGGGCCTCGTCGAGCGGTCGACAGGCATACCGGCCGGTCGGTACGCTCCATGGCACTGGGACGACTGGGGAGCGCGATGCCCGCACGAATCGACACAGGCCCGCCGGGCTTGGACCTCGGCCGTCTGAGAGACCATCTCGGCCGGCACGGGCTCGCCGAAGGCGCGCTGACCGCCGAGGTGATCCACGGAGGGCGGTCGAACCTGACCTACCTCGTGCGCGACGGCGGGCGCCGGTTCGTGGTCCGCAGGCCGCCGCTCGGGCACGTCCTGGCCACGGCGCACGACATGGGCCGCGAGTACCGCGTGATGACCGCGCTCCGCGACACCGGGGTCCCCGTCCCTCGCACGTACCTGCTGTGCGACGACCCCGAGGTCATCGGGGCGCCCTTCTACGTCATGGAGTACGTCGAAGGCGGCCAGCCCCCGGCGACGCCCGCCATCGAGGCCGAGCTGACCGACATCCTCGCCCGGCTGCACGCGCTGGACCCGGCCGCCGTCGGGCTCGCCGACTTCGGCCGGCCGGAAGGCTTCCTGGAACGCCAGGTCAACCGGTGGAAGCGTCAGCTCGACGCCTCACGCAGCCGGGAGATCCCCGGCATCGACCACCTCTACGACCGCCTCGCGCGCGCCGTGCCCGTCACCCAGCGCCACGCGATCGTGCACGGCGACTTCAAACTGGGCAACACGCTGATCGCCGGCGGGCGGGTGCGGGCCGTCCTCGACTGGGAGATGTCCACCCTCGGCGACCCGCTCACCGACCTGGCGCTGTTCCTCCTCTACGGCGACTTCGCGGCCCTGAACACCGGGGGACGGCCCGAGGCCGGCACGGCCGCCGCCTCGGCCGCGCCCGCGCTGGCGCAGCGGTACGCGGCCGGCGCCGGCCTTGAGGTGTCCCGCCTCGGCTGGTACCTCGGCCTGGCCTGCTTCAAGCTCGCGGTGATCTCCGAGGGCATCCATTTCCGCTATACCCAGGGCCTGACCGTCGGAGAGGGCTTCGACGAGATCGGCGGGCACGTCGCCCCGCTGGTGGCCCACGGACTGCACGCACTGGAGTCACTGGAGGGCTGATGCACTTCCCACACGCGCTCACGTCACTGGAGGGCTGATGGACTTCGCTTACGACAACACCACCGAGGACCTGCGCAAGCGGCTGCTCGAGTTCATGGACGAGTGCGTGTACCCGGCGGAGGAGGCCTTCGAGTGGCAGGCCGCGGAAAGCGGGTGGACCGCCCCGCCGATGCTGGAGGACCTCAAGGCCGAGGCGCGCGAGCGGGGCCTGTGGAACCTGTTCCTGCCCGGTGAGTACGGCGCGGGGCTGACCAACCTGCAGTACGCCCCGCTCGCCGAGATCATGGGCCGCAGCCCGCGCATCGCCCCGCCCGCCACCAACTGCGCCGCCCCCGACACCGGCAACATGGAACTGCTCGCCACGTTCGGCAGCGACCGGCAGCGCGACAGGTGGCTGCGGCCGCTGCTGGACGGCGAGATCAGGTCGGCGTTCGCGATGACCGAGCCGGAGGTCGCCTCCTCCGACGCCACCAACATCGCCACGTCGATCGTGCGCGACGGCGGCGAATACGTCATCAACGGCCGCAAGTGGTTCGCCTCCGGCGCGATGAACCCGCGCTGCGCCGTCTTCATCGTGATGGGCAAGACCGCCCAGGAGGGTCCCGAGCACCGGCGGCAGAGCATGGTGCTCGTGCCGCGCGACACCCCGGGCGTCACCGTCCAGCGCGGCATGAACGTCTTCGGCTACACCGACGGCGACCACGGCGGCCACGCCGAGGTGGTCTTCGAAGACGTCCGCGTGCCCGTGGACCACCTGATCGGCGAGGAGGGCGGCGGGTTCGCCATCGCCCAGGCGCGCCTCGGGCCCGGCCGCATCCACCACTGCATGCGCCTGATCGGCATGGCCGAGCGGGCGATCGAGCTGATGTGCCGGCGGGCCCTGTCGCGGGTCGCGTTCGGCAAGCAGGTCGCCCAGCAGGGGGTCGTCCAGGACTGGATCGCCGAGTCGCGGGTCAAGGTGGAGCAGCTGCGGCTGCTGGTCCTGAAGACCGCATGGCTGATGGACACCGTCGGCAACCGCGGCGCGCACACCGAGATCCAGGCCATAAAGATCGCCACGCCGCGCGAGGTGGAGTGGATCCTGGACAAGGCCATCCAGGTCCACGGGGCGGGGGGCGTCAGCCAGGACTTCCCGCTGGCCGGCCTGTGGGCGGCGGCCCGCACGCTGCGGCTCGCCGACGGCCCCGACGAGGTGCACAAGCGCTCGCTGGCCCGCCGCGAGCTCAAGAAGTACATGCCCGCGGAATGACCCCGCCCTCCGCCGGACGCCCGCGCCGCGCCGCTCCGGGTGACCGGCCCGTCTCCGGCGCGGTGAGAGGACAGAGGCGATGACATGCCGAGTGCGGCCACGCGGGCGGTGACATGCCGAGCGCGGACACGCGGGCGGTGACATGCCGAGTGGGAACACGCGGGCGGTGACGTGCCGAGTGGGAACACGCGGGCGGTGACGTGCCCGTCAGGGGCCGGCCCGGCCGTGACATGCCGGACGATCGAAGGGACCTTTCAGTGACTGTGGACGAGGCGGCGATCAAGGAGCGGGTGCGCGCGTTCCTTGCGGGGAACGACCCGGCCGCGACCGCGCCGCTCGACTTCCTGCGGGCGCGGTTCGACGCCGGGCTGGCCTGGGTGCACTTCCCCGAGGGCCTCGGCGGGCTGGGCGCGCGCCGCGAGCTGCAGGGCGTCGTGGAGGCCGAGCTGTCGGGCACCCCGCAGCTCGACGTCGGCAAGCTGGGCATCGGGCTCGGCATGGCGGCGCCCACGATCCTCGCCTTCGGCACCGAGGAGCAGAAGAAGCGCTTCCTGCGGCCGCTGTGGACCGGCGAGGAGATCTGGTGCCAGCTCTTCAGCGAGCCCGGCGCCGGATCCGACCTGGCGACGCTCGGCACCAGGGCCGTGCGCGAAGGTGACGAATGGGTCGTGGACGGGCAGAAGGTGTGGACGTCCGGGGCCCACCACGCCCGCTGGGCCATCCTCGTCGCCCGGACCGACCCGGACGTGCCGAAGCACCGGGGCATGACCTACTTCGTCTGCGACATGCACGCTCCGGGCGTGGACGTGCGGCCGCTGCGGCAGATCACCGGCGAGGCCGAGTTCAACGAGGTCTTCCTCACCGGCGTGCGGTTGCCCGACGACCTCCGCCTGGGGGAGGTGGGCGACGGCTGGCGCGTGGCCCAGACCACCCTCATGAACGAGCGCGTGGCCATCGGCGGCGCGCCCTCGCGACGCGGCGGAGGCGTGATGGGAGCGGTCGCCGAGACCTGGCGGCGGCGTCCGGAGCTGCGCACCCACGACCTGCACCAGCGCCTCCTCCGCCTGTGGGTCGAGGCCGAGGTCACCCGGCTCGCCGGGGCGCGGCTGCGCGAGCAGCTCGCCGCGGGGACGCCCGGACCTGAGGGCTCAGGGATGAAACTGGCCTTCGCCCGCCTGAACCAGGCGCTCTCCGGGCTGGACGTCGAGCTGCGCCGCGAAGAGGGCCTGCTGTACGACGACTGGACCTTCCGCAGGTCCGAGACGGTCGACTTCTTCGGCCGCGGGCCGGGATATCGATATCTGAGGGCCAAGGGGAACTCGATCGAGGGCGGCACCTCCGAGATCCTGCGCAACATCATCGCCGAACGGGTCCTCGGCCTGCCCGCCGAACCCCGCGTCGACAAGAACGTCCCCTGGAAGGACCTCCCCCGATGACCGCGGGCGGATCCGCCACAGGCCGGGACGCCGTCTCCGTCCGGGCCGAGGGCCATGAAGAGCGAGTGGGCGGCGCATGAGGACGGGCGCACGGACCGTGAGACGGGCCGCCGCCCGCACACTGAACGAGGAGTGGTGAGCGACCAGATGACACTGCTTTACTCCGAGGTCGAGGAGGAACTGCGGGCGGCCGTCCGCGACCTGCTGGCCGACCGGTGCCCGCCGTCCGCGGTGCTCGCCCGGGTCGAGAGCGCCTCGCCGTACGACGCCGACCTGTGGAAGGCGCTGGCCCGCGACATCGGCGCCGCCGGGCTGCTCATCCCCGAAGACCTGGGCGGCGCGGGGGCGTCCGCCCGCGAGGCGGCGGTCGTACTGGAGGAGCTCGGCCGCGCGGTCACTCCGGCGCCGTTCCTGACCAGTGCCGTCATGGCGACGTGGGCGCTGGTGGACTCCGGCGTCGGCGAGGCCCGCGACCTGCTCGCGGCCCTCGCGACGGGGGAGACCACGGCCGCCCTCGCCGTCTCGTTCGCCACCTCGCCGTACGCGCTCCCCTCACCGCCGACCGGCCTCGCGAGCACGCCCGGCGCACCCGGCGCACCCGGCGCGACCGGTGAGACGGACGCGGCCGATGCCGGCGCGGACCGTGCCGCCGGGGCGGTGCCGGCGGGCGTGCGGGCCGAGCGGGGCAGGCTGACCGGGCGGGTCACCGCCGTCGCGGGGGCCGAGGTCGCCGACGTGCTGATCGTGCCCGCCTCCGGCGTGCTGTACGCGGTGGACGCGGCCGACGCGACCGTCGAGCCGGTCACCTCCCTCGACCTCACCCGGCCGATCGCCACCGTGACCTTCACCGGCGCGCCCGGCCGGCCGGTCGCCGCCGACCTCGCGCCGCTGCGCGCGGCGCTGGAGATGGGCGCGGGACTGCTCGCCTCGGAGCAGCTCGGCCTGGCCGAGTGGTGCCTGACCACGACGCTGGCCTACGTCAAGGAGCGGCACCAGTTCGCCAGGCCGGTCGGGTCGTTCCAGGCGCTGAAGCACCGGCTCGCCGACCTGTGGATGGAACTCGTCCAGGCCAGGGCCGCGGCCCGCAACGCCGCCGACGCCCTCGCCTCCAGGGCGGACGCCCTCGCGTCCAGGGCCGGCGGCGGCGCCGGTCACGCGGACGAAGCCGCTCTGGCGGTCGCGGTCGCGCAGGCGTGGTGCGCGGAGGTGGCCGTGCACGCGGCCGAGGAGTGCCTGCAACTGCACGGAGGCATTGGGATGACCTGGGAGCATCCCCTGCATCTCGCCCTGAAGCGCGCCAAGGCCGACGAGATCGCGCTCGGTACCCCCGGCGACCACCGCGACGCCCTCGCCCACCTCGCCGACCTCCCCGCCCCGCTCACCGTCTGACCTCAGGCGCGAGATCCCTTCCCGACGCGGGCCCGCCCTCGCGCGTGGCACCGAGGGCCCCACGGAGACGTGCGGGCCCCTTCCGCCGGTCGCTCAAGGGCGGAGGGGCCGGTCGCTCAGGGGTGCGGAGGTGGTTGCTCAGGGCGGAGGGAGGCCAGGAGGAGGTCGGCGAAGTGGCGGCCGACCTCGCCGCCCGACAGAGGGCCGTTCGCGTGGTACCACGTGCCGAGGTGGTGGACCGAGCCGAAGAAGAAGTCGACCACGAGATCGGCGGGCACGTCCTTCCTGAACACCCCGGCGCGCTGTCCCTCGGCCAGCAGGTCGCGGAAACGCTCGTGGTAGCGCCGCCGCTCGGCCCGTACGGCCTTCTGCGTCTCGGGCGCGAGCTGGTGCATCGACCGGAAGAAGATCTTGGAGTCGTTCAGGTTCTCGATCGTGGTGGCGATCACGTCGGCCGCGGCGGCGTGGAGGCGTTCGCCGACCGGTCCGGGCGCGTCCGCGAACCTGTCCAGCCGGTCCATCTGCAGCCGCAGCACGCGGGCGTAGATCTCCTGGAGCAGGTCGTCCTTGGAGCCGAAGTAGTGGTACATCGCCCCCTTGGTGACTCCGGCCGCGGCCACGACCTCCTGCACCGACGTGCTCTCGAAGCCCTTCTCGGCGAACAGCCTCGTCGCCTCGGCGATCAGCCGCTGCCGTACGGGCTCGTCCGGCCTGGCGCCGTCGGCCGGTCGGTCCTGTGTCGTGGTGGCTGGTTGCCGGGCCCCGTTGCGCGCCATCTCGCACGCCTCCCCTGAATCGCGATGGCACCAGCATACCGACTGGTCGGTTAACTACCTGCGAAAACCCGACTTCCGGCGTGCTCTTTTACCCCCGCTCGCGAAAGTTCGCGTGCCCATGCTGTGTCGCGGATGTGTTAGTTCCGTTACCTTGAGAAAGTTGGAGCCCCGGCTTGGGTACTCCATAACGTAGTCGACTGAGCCCGAAATCGTGGGGGTTTCC
This sequence comes from Sphaerisporangium sp. NPDC049457, assembly GCF_055586705.1. NCBI lineage: Bacteria > Bacillati > Actinomycetota > Actinomycetes > Streptosporangiales > Streptosporangiaceae > Sphaerisporangium > Sphaerisporangium sp. NPDC049457. The sequence goes on from NZ_JBVJHR010000012.1 coordinate 10,320, forward strand.
GGTGCCCAATGGGTCCATCTACGTGCCGCAGGACGACAAGTTCAAATGGGGCTCACCTTCGGTGATGTACGAGCTCCGGTGGCGCGAGACAAGGTCGGAGCGCCGTCGTCGGCGCCACTTCATGGCGGGAGCGGGACTCATCCTGTTCACCGCCCTCGCCTTCTACCGCTCCTTCCCGATGCCCTTCCTCATCGGGCTGCTCGGCGGCGGCGGGGTCTGGGTGGCCGACGCGTTCGTCTCCTGGCGGATGTTCGAGGCCACCGCCGTCTGGCGCGGCAAGCGCAGCGGCGCCACCCGTACCGGGCGGGTGTTACGGCGCAGGCTCAGCAAGCACGGGTACCGCGTGCTCGACGGCCGCGCCGTGCCGGGCAAGGCGTCGATCGACCACCTCGTGATCGGTCCGGGCGGCGTCTGGATCGTCGACAACGAGGCGTGGCCGCCGGACACCCACATCGCCGCGTACGGCGGCAAGCTCTTCTTCGGCGAGCGATCCGGTACCCCGGTCGCCAAGGGGCTGGTGGACGCCGCCACGGCGATGGGAGAGCTGCTCTCGCGCGAGTCCGGCATCCCTGTCGACATCGCCCCTCTGCTGGTCGTGCACGGCGGCCGGGTGAAGGCGCCGTTCGTGACCGCCGAGGGCCTGACGCTGTTCCTGCCCCGCAAGGCCGCGCGGTGGATCCTCGGCGACGCGCACGTCGACCTGTCGGAGGAAGAGGTCGAGATCCTCGCCCGCACGGCGGCACGCATCCTGCGCAGAATGCCCTGACGCCCGGCCCATCGCGGAATGCCCCGACGTCCGGCCATGGCCGGCCGGAACTCAACTCGCCGCGCGAGCCCGAGCGGACGCAGGCCGGCCGCGCCCTGCCGGGTGACGGTGCGGTGACTGCTTCCGTGCGCCGGGTGCGCTTCCTCCCATCCGTCCGATGGGGGTGCTCCCATCGGCGCCGGGGCGGTGGACGGTGGATGTCGGCGCCGGTCTACGGCGGGGAGCCGGTGCACCGTTCGGGTCTCGTCGGGCTAGGCGAGTTCCTCGATGAAGGCGGCCAGCTGGGCCGCGTTGCGGCATTCGTGCATCGGGACCACGCCGCCGTAGGCGGTCGCCACCGAGTCGCCGGTGTCCCACTGCACCCGCGGCTCGGGGTTGAGCCAGTACGCGTGCCGCGCGGCGCCGGCGAGCCGCTTCAGGGTGGGCAGCGCCGGACGCTGGTAGTTCGACCGCGCGTCGCCCAGGATCAGCAGTGACGTCTTGGGCGTGATGGCGTCGGCGTACTTCTCGGCGAACCTCTCCAGCGCCTGCCCGTAGTCGCTGCGCCCGAAGCGGGTGATGTCCGCCTCCCTGGTCATCGCCGTGATCGCCTCGACGACGTCCGCGCCGGGCGTGAAGAACCGGGTGATCTCGTCCACGGTGTCCACGAAGGCGAACGCGCGCACCTTGGCGAACTGCTCGCGCAGGGCGTACGTCAGCAGCAGCGTGAAGTGCGAGAAGGCCGACACCGAGTCGCTGGCGTCGCACAGCACCACCAGCTCCGGCTTGTGCGGCCGGCGCGGCCGCATGTGGGTCGCGATCGGCACGCCGCCGGTGCTCAGCGACGCCCGCACCGTGCGCCGGAAGTCGAGCCGTCCCCGGTGCCCGTGCCTGTGCTTGATCGTCAGGCGGGTGGCCAGGCGGCGGGCCAGCGGGTGGACCTCGCGCCGCAGCCGGGCCAGGTCGGCCTTGGTGACCCGCAGGAAGTCGATCTGGTCGATCGGCGGCCGCACCGTCGCCTTGGCGATCTTCTCCACGCCCGAGTCCTCGGCGATGCGCCTGCGCACGTCCGACGCCACGGCCTCCTCGAAGCCGGTGATGCCGTCCGACAGCCGCCGGCGGGCGACCTTCTCGGCCAGGCCGCCGCGCTCCTGCCCGCGAAGCGCCTCGTTGAGCATCCCGGCCATGAGCGTGCCGGGGGACAGGGCGCCCAGCACCGAGTAGGAGAACCAGTTCTGCCGTCCCGGTGCGGCCGGCCGGCGTCCGAACCGCTCGACCATGGCCCGCACGAACACGCCGAAGGCGGGGTCGCCGGTCGCGCCCGCGTCGGCGAGCAGCAGCTCGGCGAGCCGGGCGCGCAGCTCGGCCACCTCGGCCCGCTCCAGGTCCGGCCCGGCCTGCTCGGTCCCCGCGCCGGGGCTCGGGCCGCCGGTCACCGGCGGGAACCACAGGTCGAACAGCGTGTCGAAGGCCGGCCGGTACGCCGGGCGCTTCACCAGCGTCGCCGCGTACGCCTCGCGCAGCGTCTCGCGTTCGGCCAGCTCGACCACCTGGAGCGCGCGAACGGCGTCCAGCCCTTCGGCCGGCGACACCGGCACCCCGGCCCCGCGCAGCGCGTCCAGGAACCGCACATGCCTGTCCAGCAACGACACCCTGTCCCCCTGTGTTCGTCTCGCCGTGCTCGCCCCGGCGGGTGCGCGGGGCCTTCGCAGCGGGTTCGGCGGCTTCGCGCGGCGCGGGCCTAGGCCCCTTCGCGCGGCGCGGGCCTAGGATCCGGCGAGGCCCAGTTCCTTGACCGCCCGGGTCTGGTCGGAGGCGTGCTTGAGCACCACGCCCAGCGTCCCCGCCGTCGTGGCCTCGTCGAGATCGGAGCGTCCCAGCGCGAGCAGCGTGTGGGCCCAGTCGATGGTCTCGGCGATCGACGGCGACTTCTTCAGCTCCAGCGCGCGCAGCGTGGCGACCGTGCGGGCGAGCTGCTCGGCCAGCGAGGCGGCGATGCCGGGCACCTGGGCGACGACGATGTCCCGCTCGCGTTCGGGCGACGGATAGTCCAGGTGCAGGTACAGGCAGCGCCGTTTCAGCGCCTCCGACAGCTCCCGGGTCGCGTTCGAGGTCAGCACGACGTACGGCCTGCGGATGGCGGTGATCGTGCCCAGTTCGGGGATGGTCACCTGGTAGTCGGACAGGATCTCCAGCAGCAGGCCCTCGACCTCGACGTCGGCCTTGTCGATCTCGTCGATCAGCAGCACGGTCGGCCCGGTGCGCCTGATCGCCTTCAGCAGCGGCCGCTCCAGCAGGAACTCCTCGCTGAAGATGTCGTCGTGGGTCTCCTCCCACGCCTGCCCGCCCGCGGACTGGATGCGCAGGAGCTGCTTCTTGTAGTTCCACTCGTACAGCGCCCGCGCCTCGTCCAGCCCTTCGTAGCACTGCAACCGGATGAGCTCGGCGCCCGTGGCCTGGGCGACGGCCTTGGCGAGCTGCGTCTTGCCCACTCCGGCCGGCCCTTCGGCCAGCAACGGCTTGCCCAGGGCGGCGGCCAGGAAGACCGGCGTCGTGATGCCGTCATCGGCCAGATAGTCCACGGCCGCGAGCCGTTCCCCGGCATCGGCGGGCGAGGTGAACCACGACGTCATCGGCGCTCCCGTCAGTGACCCGAATGATGTTCTACTCTAACCCGGTCGACAGGTACGAAGTGGCTCACAAGGTGCGCTAATCTTGTCCTGCTTCCAAGCGCCGCTAGCTCAGTTGGTTAGAGCAGCTGACTCTTAATCAGCGGGTCCGGGGTTCGAGTCCCTGGCGGCGCACAGCACATGCGCACAGCGCATCCCTTGATCACCAGGGATGCGCTGTTCGTGGTTCAGGCACCGGTTCCGGCCGATTGATCCCCTGGCCGATTGCTCCCCCGGCCTGGGTGGGCGAGGTTCTCGCGCGGTCGTCCCACGTGAGAAGCCGCCTCGGTCGTACGCGACGCCGAGGCCGAAAGCGTGGCCAGGGAAGTGAGAGCGATGGCGATCGGCACCCCCTTCTCGGCGGAGTTCGCGCCAGGCCGCGGTCTGCTCCTGCCTGAACCCCTGCCTCCACTGCTGCTCGGCGCCACGTTCCCCGAGGCTCGTGAGACCTTGACACGAGTCGCCCAGGCCGTCGGCGCTCCCGGCCCATCGCACCTGCTCGGTAACGGCTTCGGCGTCACACTCGGGAGCGGCCGCGTCTCCGTCATCTGCGTCGACTATCTGGACGATGGCATCGAGCGCGTCGGTGAGATCACGGTGACAACCGGGATCCCCGCCGCACTGAACGGCTTCGACCTGCTCGGCGACCCGGCCGAGGACGTTCTCTGGCTCCTGGACGAACTGGACGTCCCGGTCAGGCGTCTCGGCGCCATCCAGTGGCTGCTTCCCCGCGAGCTGATCACGCTGCTCCGCCTGGAGCCCGAAGGCCCCTTCTCCCACGCCGGCCTCTGGACCCCCGCCTACTTCACCCAGCGAGACCGCTGGCGATTTTGAATCCCGTCCTTGGAGGCGAACATTCACGTCAGCATCGGCCGATGACCTGGGCACTTTCCACTCGGTGGGGGGCGTCCACGGTCATGTCGGCGTCCGGTAGCCGCAGGCGTCGATGAGCGAGCGCATCTGGGGCCGGTCGAGCAGGTCACGCAGGGACGTCGGCAGCGTGTGCCATTCCCGCAGGTCGCGGGGCAGGTGGGCGAAATCGTCGCCGACGTGTACGCGGGTGGCGAGCACCTCCGGGTCGAAGGCCCCGGGGTGCAGGCCGGTGTGCCGTGCGATGAGTTCACAGGTGCCCCCGGGATCGGCGACGAGATCCTCGTAGCGCAGGCGCAGTACCGGTGGTCCGTCCTGCGGGGGTGCGAGGAAGTCCTGCGCGACGCGCTGCCAGTTCATCATCGCGTCCTCGGTCAGCTGTCGCGTCCAGCGGCCGTTGGTCTTGCGCTCCCACTCGTCCAGACTGCGCAGGATGGCCCGTGGGTCGCGGATGAGCAGGATGACGGCCAGGCCGGGATAGAGCACCTGCAGGCGGCGCACGTCGGCCAGGGTGTAGCGCACCTCCTTCAGCCCCCAGATGGGACGGCCGAGGCGGGCGGCGGGCTCGACGTACAGGGTGTCGACGAAGCGGCGGAGCGCGAGCAGGATCAGATCGCGGTCGGGCGTGAGGTTGGCCATCCAGCTCTGGTACGAGCGTTGCGAGAACTCCACGCGGGCGTCTCCGCCCAGCTCGTGCGACCAGGACAGCAGGCTGTCGGCGGCTTCGAGGATGCGGCCGAGCTGCCCGCCGTGCTCGCCCCAGATGAGGACGCCCGGATGGGAGGTCAGCAGGCGCTGCAGGAGCGTGCTCCCGCAGCGCTGACCGGCGGCGAGGACGACCAGTGGCGTGTGCGGTGTGGTCATCACCCCTCTGTACCGGCCGAAGGACGCGGGGCGACATCGTCCGCGAGACGATGCGACATCGTCCCTGAGACGATCCGCCCCTGCGCCTCTCGCCGTGGACCGCGGTGCCGCCCCGCGGCGACCCGACCGGCCCGCCGGCCGCCCGATCGACCTGACCAGCCCGCGAACGATCGACCGGTCGCGGGCGGGCCTGGTGAGATCAGCCGGTCGCCGGGGGGATGTTCTGGTTGAGGTGGAAGAAGTTGGTCGGGTCGTACTCGGCCTTGATCGCCCGCAGCCGGTTCCAGGTCTCGCCCGGGTAGGCGTCGCGGACGCGGTCGGGGCTCTCGTCGCCGAGGAAGTTGACGTACGCGCCCGAGTCGCTCTGCCGGATGGCCGCCATGAAGTCGGCGACCCACGCCTCGCGGACGACCCGCTCCTCGGGGCCGTCGTAGAACGCGGCGACGTTCACCATGATCTTGCTGTCGCGGTGCGCGAACGCGGTGGCGTCGGCCGGCACGCGGGTCACCGCTCCGCCGAGCACCCGGAGCTGGATGGCGCGCATCGAGGCGTCGGAGGACTCCAGGAAGGACAGGATCGTGTCGGCCATGTCGCGGTCGACGCCGTCCATGAACATCGTGGACGCCACCGCCGTCGGCTGCTCCCCGTGCTCCTCCGGCGGGAACATGCCCGAGTAGGGGATGCGCTGGATGAAGTCGGCGAGCGGCGTGGCCAGCGCGCGGAACGGCGCGAGGACCCGGTCGCCGTCCTCCTCCGGGCCGGAGTGGACCAGGAAGGCCAGCAGGATCATGGTGCCGTGCAGCTCCTCCGGCAGGAACGGCATCGGGGGCGCCGGCATGACGTTCGCGATCGTCGACAGCTCCTCGGGCGCGGCCTCCGCCTCGGCCATGAACCCGGCGATGACCTCGGACGTCGCCGGCAGCACCAGGATCCCGCCGAGGACCGACGACAGCGGGTACAGCTTGAAACGAAGGCGGGTGACCACGCCGAAGTTGCCGCCGCCGCCGCGGATGGCCCAGAACAGGTCCGGGTGGTCGCGCTCGTCGGCGAGGAGCACCTGGCCGTCCGCGGTCACGACCTCGGCGGCCAGCAGGTTGTCGATGCTGAGTCCGTGCTTGCGGACCAGGAATCCGATGCCGCCGCCCAGGGTGATCCCGCCGATGCCGACCGAGCCGGTGTCACCGAAGCCGGTCGCGAGGCCGTGGGCGCCGGCCGCGACGGTGTAGGCGCCGGCGGTCGCCCCGCCCTGGGCCCACGCGGTGCGCCCCTCGACGTCGATCTCGATCTCGGACAGGTCCTGGAGGTCGAGCACGATGCCGCCCTCGGTGACGCTGTGTCCGGCGTTGCTGTGGCCGCCGCCCCGGACGGCCAGTTCCAACCCCGCCTCACGGGCGAAGGTGACGACCCGCACGACGTCGTCGACGTCGGCCGGCCGGACGACGGCCACCGGCCGGCGGTCGAAGCCGCCGTAGACCTTGCGCGCCTCGTCGTATCCGTCGTCATGGGGCTCGATCACGCTGCCGCTGAGAACGGTACGAAGGTGCGAAATCGTGTCAATCGACACATTCACCGACATAAGGATTAACCCCTTCGAAGCGGCCTCTTGAACTCGCCGCTGGTCGCTGACAGAGAGCGCCGTACTCACGTTCCGGCGATGACGGAGTCATCGATCCAGGCATTCACCTTCAGGCAGGATTTCGTCCGGCGCATTCGTCCCACAACCCGGATAGGGGTGGGGTCGGGGTGGGGGCGCGGACCTTCGTCAAAGGGGCGTATCCGTCTTTCCGGCGGTCCCGGTGACCGTGCGCCCGCCGAGCGGTGCATCCCGGGACGCGCGAGATCAACTCGGTTGGCCGCAGGCCCGCGCGTCAGGGAGACTTGGCGGTGATGGATGAACGACGAAGGGTACGGGTCTCCAAATACCTGGCCAAACATCTGCGGCACGAACCGGAGCGCATCGGGCTCAGCCTGGACGCGAACGGCTGGGCCGAACTCGACGCGCTCCTGCGGGCGGCCGACGCGCACGGTTTTTCGATCACGATGCCAGAAGTGGAGCACGTGGTCGCCGCCGACGACAAACGACGTTACGTCCTCAAGGACGGGCGAATCCGCGCGAATCAGGGGCATTCGGTGCCGGTCCAGCTCGACCTGCCGGTGGCCGAGCCGCCCGCGACCCTCTACCACGGCACGGTGGCCCGCAACCTGGCCCCGATCCGCGAGCAGGGGCTGTGGCCGATGAGCCGCCACCACGTCCACCTGTCGCCCGACCGGGAGACCGCGACCCGGGTGGGCGCCCGCCGGGGCGTCCCGGTCGTGCTGGTCGTGGACGCGGCCGCCATGCACGCCGCCGGCCACGCGTTTCACGTCAGCGCGAACGGCGTATGGCTGGTAGACCACGTTCCGCCCGGCTTCCTGATCTTCCCCGATGACGGCGGATTTCAGGCCGATGAACCCGGAGAGCGGTCCAGCGCGTCGTAGCCACTGTGCACCCGTCCGATGAGTCGCTCATCGAGAGCATGGCGTCCGGGGACCAGGACGCGACGTCCGCTCTCGTACGGCGGTTCCACGCACGGGTGTACGGGCTGGCGCTCGGGGTGGTCGGCGACCCCGGGCTCGCCGAGGAGGTGGCCCAGGACGCCTTCGTGCGGGCCTGGCGGCACGCGGCCACCTACGACGCGCGCCGCGGGCGCGGGGCCACCTGGCTGCTGACCATCACCAGGAACGCCGCGGTGGACGCCGCCCGCCTGCGCCGCGACCTGCCGATAGAACCCGAAGGCATCCGCGCCCGGCCGTTCCCCGCGATCCGGGACGCGACCGATCATGACAGGACCGAGCGGCTGGCGCTGCGCCTGCGAGGCCTCCCGCCCGAGCAGAGCAGGCTCGTCGTGCTGTCGGTGGGCTACGGGTTCACGGCCAAGGAGATCGCCGAACGTGAGGGGATACCGCTGGGCACGGCGAAGACCCGGATCAGGCGCGGCCTGGCACGGCTGCGCCGCGAGCTCGGAACGGTGAGCGACGCCGCCGGGTGACGGGGGCGGTCAACGCGTGAGGTTGGACGGGCGGTCATGCGCGGGTGACGTGGGCGGTCATGCGCCGGGTGACGCGGGTGGTCGCGTGCCGGGGCCGCGCCGGCCGCTTCGATCACTTCCAGGACACGCCGCCGAGCAGGTCCGCGGTCACCTCGGCGGGCGCGGCCGCGCCGCAGAGCGTCAGCGCGTTCGCCAGCTCGTTCCCCAGCAGTTCGAGGACCCGTGCCACGCCCGCCTGGCCGGCGACCGCCAGCCCCCACAGCACCGGACGCCCGATCGCCGCGGCTGCGGCGCCGAGCGCGAGCGCCTTGACCACGTCGGTGCCGCGCCGCACCCCGCCGTCGACCAGCAGCGGCACCGTCCCGCCCACCGCCTCGGCGATCAGCGGGAGCCGGTCGGCCGAGGCCGCGGCGGTGTCGAGCTGGCGGCCGCCGTGGTTGGAGACGACGAGCCCGTCGGCGCCGTGCTCGACCGCGAGGCGCGCGTCCTCGGGGTGGAGCACGCCCTTCAGCACGATCGGCAGCGAGGTCGTCCGCCTCAGCCAGTCGATGTGCCACCAGGAGATCTCCGGCGACAGCACGACCTGCCGCGCGTCGCCCTCCTCGCCCATGTTGGCGCAGTGCATGCCGGCGGGCAGGTCGTGGAAGTGGTTGCGGTCCGCGCGCTCGTTGCGGCCGAGGGCGGGGGAGTCGACGGTGACGACCAGCGCGCGGCAGCCCGCGTCCTCGGCGCGCCGGACGAGCGACGTGGTGAAGTCCAGGTCGGGCTGGATGTACAGCTGGAACCACAGCTTGGGCCCGCAGGCGGCGATCCGCTCGATCGTGACCGTGGAGAGCATCGCGGCGATCATGATGACGCCGGCCTCGGCGGCGGCGCGGGCCGTCGCGAGCTCGGCGTCGGGGTGGGCCAGCCGGTGGAACGCCGTCGGCGCCAGCAGGACGGGCATGGACGCGCTCTGCCCGAGCACCTCCACCTCCAGCCTGGGGGCGCCTTGGCCGCGCAGGACGCGCGGGACCAGGGTGTGGCGCCGGAACGCCGCCTCGTTGGCGGCCACCGTGACCTCGTCCTGGGCGCCGCCCGCGAAGTAGTCGTAGTACACCGGGTCGAGCCGCGCGCGGGCGGCCTGCTCGAAGTCGCGGAGGTTGACCGGCGCCCACGCCGTCTCACGCGTCGTCGGCGCCGCCTCGTGCGGCTCCCGGTTCGCCCCGGCGAGGTCCGGCGCGGGCGGGAGGTCGGGACCGCTCACGCCCGCCGGTCCCGAACTGATCGCAACATGATCCATGCCGGTTATACGAATCCCCACACATCTGGAGATTCACGACGAATCCCTCAAGACTCTCTTTTGCGTATAACTGGCACCTCGAGGGATGGGAAAGTCGTGATCGTACTCTTCTCGCTTCTGCTCCTGGCGCTGTTCCTCAGCCTGCCCTACTGGCTGCCCCGCGCGGTCGTCGCGCTGCGGATCTGGCTGTTCGCCCGCGTCAACGGGGCCGAGGGGATCACCGTGCCCGGCGACCGGTTCGGTCCCTCCCGATTCATGGAGATCTACTCCCACCCCGCGGCGGACGGCCGCAGCCGGGGCGCCGCGCTGTCGGACCTGTTCTGGTACTGGCTGTCGCCGGGCCCGGAGCTCCACCAGGAGCACCTGGAACCCGGGCCGCGCTACGACCAGGTCGCGCGCTGCACCCGTGCCATCCTCAGGATGCCGAGCCGGACGGCCGACGACCTGGCCGTGCGAAGCGTGGCGGCGGCGCTGCCCGACCACACCGGCATGGTGCGGCTCCGCGACCTCGTCATGCCCGTCTGGGCTGATCTGTACTACCGGGTGGTCTTCGCCGCGCCGTGCCCGGACGACGTCCGCCGCATGATCGTGGCCAACGCCGACGACGTCGTCACCGCGCTCAAGTGCTGCGGCCTGCGGCACATGGGACGCCGGCTCCGGCTGACCGACCACCTCGAACGCGTGCTGGACGAGGTGCCCCACGAGCTTCCGGGGTCGCTGTCGCGCCGGGAGCGCGCGCTGTACCTGCACGGCACCTTCTTCACCACCGCCGTGGTGCAGAGCTCAGAGGCGACGGCGCACGTGCTGATGATGCTCGCGCGGCACCCGGAGATCCAGCGCCAGGCGGCGGCGGACGAGAAGCTGCTCGCCCACGTCATCGAGGAGACGCTGCGCGTCTTCCCGCTCTTCGGGATCGCCCACCGCATCACCTCGGCCGACATCGCGCTGGAGGAGGGCGAGACCATCCCGGCGGGCTCGGTGGTCTGTTTCGACTACCAGGAGTTCCAGCGTTCGGGATACCGCGACCCCGACACCTTCGACCCGTTCCGGGAGGAACGCCCGACGTACATCCCGTTCGGGGTGGCGGCGAACCGGCCCTGCCCCGCCTGGCACCTCGCCCCGCTGACCGTCCAGGGTGTCGTCAGGGAACTGCTCACCCGTTTCGAGTTCGCGACCTCGGCCGGGCACACCCGCTCGCTGCCGAACCGGGGCCCCTGCCTGGTGACTCCACGCCCGGCGGCCCACGGGCGGCCGCGCCGCGCGGCGCTGGCGGCCATGCGGCTGCGCGACCGGTGGGAGGACGTGTGGCGCAGCCTCGTCCAGCTCTTCCTCGGCACCTTCATGGTCTGGCACGCCCGCCGCCTGCGCCTGTGCGCCCGGTACTTCGCCTCGGAGGAGGGCAGGGCGTAGGGCGGCCCCGCGACGGGCCGAAGGTGCGCTTTGGGCTCCTTGACCTGCGCCGATAGAGTGTGCTTGTACGCCCGCCGGGCCGTCGGACCTGCGTCGGGCCGCGGCACCGGTAGGCCGGGCCGTGGGGGCCGGGTACGGGTGTCGCCGCGCATAAGAGCCAAGGGAGCGGACCACGCTCGAACATCGCCGGCACGTCTCTCGCGTCCCGCCGTCCACCGGAGCCGGGCGGGACGCACTGATCGGCGCGGCCCTGAGCCGCGCGGTCCGCGAGATAGGCGCCTACTCGGGCGCCGTCTACCTGCCCGACCGCGATGGGCTGCATCTGTCCGCGACCGTGATCTGCGGCGCGCCTCCGTCGATCTTCACGATGCCCGATCGCATGGCGATGGACAGCCTCTACGCGACGCCGACGGCCTACCGCACCGGTCGGCCGGTGAGCGCGGGCCTGCCCGGGGAGACCCACCCGAACGCGCAGCTCGTGCCGCTGATCCCGTTCGCGTACTCGGTGGTCGCGGTCCCGCTCGTCGCGGGGGAGCATCGCGTCGGAGCGCTCACCCTGGCCTGGGTGCCCCCGCGCGGGGAACGGTTGCCGGACGCCGACATGCGCCGCCTGCGCGGCATCTGCCGCACTCTGGCCCGCGACCTGGTCGGCCTCGCCACCCGCGGCACGTCCCTGCTGGCCACCCGCTCGCCGGTGGTCGTGCCGCTGTACGACAGCGTCGGCCACGAGCCGGCGTGGGGTCTGGCGGGAGTCCCCGGCTCGATCGGCCTGTCGCTCATGTACCAGGTGTACAAGCTGTCCGGGGCGCTCAACGAGGCGTGCGGCCTGCCGGAGATCGTCAGGACCGCCGGGCAGCGGATCATGTCCCCGTTCGGCGGCTCCTGCTTCGCCCTGGCCACCATCAACGAGGGCCGGCTGCGCCTGGCCGGCCAGGCCAACTGCGAGGCGGAGCTGAGTGAGGAGATCCGCGGCGTCGCCCTGAACCGGTCCACGCCCTACACCGACGTGATCCGCACCGGCCGGCCGCTGTTCTTCAACGACAGTGACGCCCTGCTCCGCGACTATCCGGATATGACGGGCGGCGGCGTCCAGTCCATGGCCGTGCTGCCGATCGGCCCGTGGGCCACGCCACTCGGCAGCTGCATCATCGGCTTCGACGAGCCGCGGCGGTTCGGCGCAGGCGAGCGCGCCGTCCTGCTGATGATGACGGGCCTGCTCGGCATGGCGGTGGAGCGGGCGCAGCTCGGCGAGAACGAGCGGGCTCTCGCCCAGGGACTGCAGAAGAGGCTGCTGCCGCGCACGCTCGCCGAGCTGCCGCAGGTGATCACCACCGCCCGCTATCTGTCCGCCTCCACCTGCACCGAGGTGGGCGGCGACTGGTACGACGCGTTCTGCCTGCCCGGAAACCGCATCGGCCTGGTGGTGGGCGACGTCGAGGGGCACAACATCGACAGCGCGGTGATCATGGGCCAGCTGCGCAGCGCGCTGCGCGCCTACGCGACCGAGGGGCACGACCCGGCCGCGGTGCTGGCGAGATCCAGCGACCTGCTCGCCGATCTCGACACCGACCTGCTCGCCACCTGCTGCTACGTGCGCATGGACCCCGAGACCGGCGTCGCGGAGATCGCGCTCGCCGGGCACCCCGTGCCGCTGGTCTGCGAGGCGGGCGGCACGGTCACCGTGCCGGAGGTCCCGGCGAACGTGCCGCTGGGGGTCCCGCTCACCGGAGCGCACCGCACGGCCGAGATCGGCCTCCACCCGGGGACGCTGCTGATGCTCTACACCGACGGGCTCGCGCAGTCGGTCACCGGCGATCCGGTGCACGGGGCCCGCGTACTGCTGGACTCGATCGAGGAGTTCGACGACGACTCGCTGGACAGGCTCGCCGACCGGCTCATCGCCGTCGCCCCGGACCGCGAGGCGCGCCGGGACGACATCGCCGTCCTGCTCGCCCGCTACGAGGGCAACCCGTGCGGCGAGCACTGCCGCATCGACCGCCTGGCCATCCAGCGGCACGACCTGCAAGGGGTCAGGGCCGCCCGCAGGTTCGTCCGGGCGCACCTGCGCGAATGGGGCATGGACGCGCTCGCCGACGATCTGGAGGTGATCGTCTCCGAGGTGGTCACCAACGCGCTCATCCACGCCGACAGCGACGTGGAGGTGCGGCTGCGCGAGTATCCCGACCGCGTCCACCTGGAGGTCAGGGACACCGACACCAGCCCCGCCGTGCCGACGCCGATCTTCGTCTCCGACGAGGCCAACGCGGAGGCCGAGCACGGGCGGGGGCTGGTGATCGTCGGGCTGCTGGCCACGACGTGGGGGAACTCGCCCAGCGGCCGCGGCAAGACGGTCTGGATCGACATCGCCACCGAGGAACAGCCGATGTTCGGCATCGGCGGCGAGGTGGGCTCCGACGACGGCGGCTACACCGCCGAAGAGGCCGCCATGCGCGTCGAGCGGGAGTGAACCGCTCCGCACCGAAGCGGAGCGGACCGGCCCGGGGAGCGGGCCGCCGGAGGGTGACCGCCGGAGAGCGCGGTCATGGGCGGGTCACTCGAAGTCGTCGGGGTTGAGTTCCTTCAGGCGTTCGCGTTCCCCGTCGCTGATCTCGGTCTCGCCCTCGGCCGTTCTCGACCCGAACGGCATCCCGCGCGGGGCCTCTGGCCGCCGCGCGGAGCTCTCGTCCTCCGCCGGCGTGCGGGGCGCGCCGGTCGTTTCCTCGGAGCCGCCGCGCTCGGCATGCCCGGATTCCTGCTGGCTGGATGGTGTGCTCATTTCGTCCCCCGAACCTCCACGGCGGAGGCGGCCCCCGTACGGCCGGGACGACGGCCGGTGCGGCCGCCGGGCGGGGTCGTCCCGGGGCGAGGCGGTGCGCGCCGTGGAATGGGCGCGTGAAAACCCTGCTCAGCCCTGCGGTACCCCATGGTGCGCGCGGCTACACGGTTTCACGCTCGCGAACATGTGAACGCCGTCCAGGGCGCTGCCCCAGGGCAGGGGCGGACGCCGTCCTCCGGCCGGATGGAGGCCGGGAGTCGTCCACGGTGGCGGCATCCCGCATCAGCGCCCGGCGTGTCCGGCCGGGTCATGGAAGACCGTGTTGATGCCGAGGAACCTCATGGCTTCTCCCTCCGTCGGCGGGGGATGACTACCGGGGAAGCGCTTCTCAAACAGCGAGCAGCCGAGAACGAGCCGGTCAGGGGTGACACGCTGGGTGTCGTCACACAAAGCAGTTGTTTGTCGCATCTGGAACGGGGCACACGGCAGCAGGGAGGTGCCCTGGTGCCGCTACGCCCCCGCCCTCGCGCCGTGCTGTTCGACCGCGACGGCACGATCATCGAAGACGTCCCCTACAACAAAGACCCCCGGTTGGTGCGCCCGATGCCCGGCGCCCGCGCCGCGCTCGACCGATTGCGCCGGGCAGGGATGCCCATCGGCGTGGTGACCAACCAGGCGGGCGTGGCCAAGGGCCTGTTCGACGCCGACGAGCTGCGCCGGGTCAACGCCCGGGTCGAGGAACTGCTCGGCCCGTTCGGCGTCTGGGCGGTGTGCCCGCACGACGACGGCGACGGCTGCGACTGCCGCAAACCGCTGCCCGGCCTCGTCCTGCGGGCGGCCGAGGCCCTCGGCGTCGACCCCGCCGACTGCGTCGTCATCGGCGACATCGGCCGCGACATGGAGGCCGCGCGCTCGGCCGGGGCCAGGGCCATCCTCGTCCCGACCCCGGTGACGCTCCCCGCGGAGATAGCCGCCGCGCCGGAGGTCGCGCGCGACCTCACCGACGCCGTCGAACGGCTGATGGCATGAGACCAGAGGCGACCGGCATGAGACCAGAGGCGACCGGGGACGGCACGCTGCCCGCGACGCTCGCCCCGAGGTGAGGGAGGACGTCTTGAGGGTTCTGGTGTGGCACGTCCACGGGTCCTGGACGACCGCGTTCGTCCAGGGCGGCCATGACTACGTCGTCCCGCTCACCGACGACCGCGGGCCTGACGGGCGCGGCAGGGCGCGCACCTACACCTGGCCCGGCTCGGTGCGCGAGGTCGCCTGGGACCGGCTGCGCGAGGAGGACTTCGACGTCGTCGTGCTCCAGCGCCCGCACGAACCCGGCCTCGCCGAGCGCTGGCTCGGCCGCCGCCCCGGCAGGGACGTCCCCGCCGTCTACGTCGAGCACAACACCCCGGCCGGCGAGGTGCCCGCCACCCGCCACCCGCTCGCGGACCGCGACGACATCCCGCTGGTACACGTCACCCACTTCAACGACCTGTTCTGGGACTCCGGGCGCGCGCCGACCCGGGTCATCGAGCACGGCGTCGTCGACCCCGGCCACCGCTACACCGGTGAGCTGCCCCGGGCCGGCGTCGTGGTCAACGAGCCGGTCCGCCGCACCCGGGTCGCCGGCACCGACCTGCTGCCGGCGTTCGCCCGCGCGGTGCCGCTGGACGTGTTCGGCATGAAGGTCACCGGCCTGCCGTACGGCGCCTTCGAGGACCTGCCGCAGCGCGAGATGCACGCCGAGCTGGCCCGCCGCCGCGTCTACCTGCATCCGTACCGGTGGACGTCGCTGGGCCTGTCCCTCATCGAGGCCATGCTGCTGGGCATGCCGGTCGTCGCGCTCGCGACCACCGAGGCGGTCGAGGCCGTGCCGCCGGAGGCCGGGGTGATCTCCACGCGCATGGAGACGCTCACCGCGGCCCTCCGGTCGTTCGCCGCCGACCCCGCGCGCGCGGCGCAGGCGGGCAAAGCGGCCCGCGCCGCCGCCTCCGCCCGCTACGGGCTCGCCCGCTTCCTGGCCGACTGGGACGACCTGCTGACCGAGACGACCGGCCGCTAGCTCCGGACGGGCCTGCGCCGCCGCCTGTCCGGTGACGAACGAACCGGGTCACCGTCAGACGTCGGGCCGGACCCGTCAGGAGGCGCTCACCCGCGTCATCGCTGTCAGCCGTGGTCGGCGCAGCAGGGAGTCGGGTGCGCCACTTCGGCGGGCATGATCGTCCCGCCCGCGGCCGGCATGGCGAGCAGGACGACGCGACCGTCGCGATACTGCGGCCGGACGAAGTCGCCCGTCACCACGGGTGTGCCGGGGGAGGGCTCCTCGGCGTGGCCGAGCACGACGACCATCTCGACCGCCGAGCGGGCGAGCACGTCGGCCACGCTGAGGGTGCCGGTGAGCTCGTCCCTGCCGGGGAACAGCACCAGCCGGCCCCCTGACCCGGCGGCGTGCGCGGCCGCCGCCAGCGCGGCGCCCTCCGCGAGGTCCGCAGGTCCGGTGCGGGCGTCGCCGAGCGCCGCACCCAGCTGGGCGGGCACCGCGCCGAGGTCGAAGGCGGGCCCGGACGGTCCCCCGGCATCGCCGGAGGGCCCGCTCGCCCCGGACCCCGGAGCCGCAGAGGCGGCCTCGGGGGCGGGGATGCTCAGGGAGCAGGCCACGTGCGGCGCCCCCGTCGTGGTGCGGACGAAGTGAGTGCAGCCCACCGATCCCGCGGGCAGGCCGAGCGACTCCGCCATTTCGTGGAGGAGATGCTCGGCCTCCGCGAGCGTCCGTGAGCCCGCGTCCAGGCCGAGGATCATCCGCGTGGCACGATCCAGATCGGGTTGCTGTAGAACCAGAGGTCCTTCCACGGGTCGGCGTCGCCGAAGACGTCGATCGCCGGACCCGCCGGGTCCACCCCGGCGCCGAGCAGGCCCACGGCGCCGCGGTTGCCGTCGGTGCCGCGCAGCCGCACGTACACCGGGCGGTCGACGGCGCCGACCTGGTAGCCGAAGGTCACCGTGCCGGTGTTCTTCTTCACCTCGAAGGACCTGACGACCTTGGTGGCGGGCGTGGTGAAGACGTCCCGGTCGGCGGCCGGGCCGGTGACGTCGCCCTGGATGACGTCCACGCGGGCCAGGGCCGGGATGAACTGCGCCCAGTTCGGCCGGTCCGCGAGCGTGATCTCGATGGCGATCTCGACCTTGGCGCCCTTGCGGACGTGCAGCGTGTCGCCGAGCGTCACCCCGCGCTGCCCGGTGCCCGACTGGCGGGCGCGCACGACCAGCGCGCTGATCAGGCCGCCGTGGTCCACCCAGACGCGGCCCTGGCGGATGCCGTCCATGACCGCGATGTAGGAGAAGTCGCGCGACCCGACGTGCGTCTTGCTGTAGTAGCCCGGCCAGAAGTCGCCGCTGGTGACCGAGGGGACGCCCTTGTACACCGGGTCGTTGTAGCGGCCGTTGGCCTCGAAGTCGCTGTTCGGCCCGCGGTCGCTCGTGTCGAGGTACACCGCGTGGGAGTCGGAGTTGGCGGTGATCCACCAGGTCTTGCCCTCGGCGAGCAGGCTGTCCCACAGGCCGCCGACGGTCGCGGTCATCCAGTCGAAGCCGCCGAAGGTCTTGTAGCTCTCGGGAGGGTAGCCGGGCCAGGAGTCCGCGCCCGGCGTGCTGTCGTAGAGGCCGCGCCCGGAGCCGGGGCCGTTGGGCTTGGGAATGCCCGCCGCCTGGTGCCCGGGCGCGCCCTCCATGCCGACGGCGATGGACGGCTGCGCGTCCCGCCAGCCGCGGATCTCGTGCGGGGAGTCGAGGCCCTTGCGCGCGGGGTGGTTGGCGAGGAACAGCGCGTCCTCGACGCGACGCCGGCGCACCGCGTCGGCGAGGAAGTTCAGGCCCGCGATGGCCAGGGCCTCGTTCTGCGGGGTGCTGGCGGAGGCGCCCTTGACCGAGCCGTCGTAGGAGTTCTCGAACTCCTTGAGCGTGGCGACCTCGTTGCGGCCCGGGGCCACGAACACCGTGCCGTGCTCGGCGGCGGGGATGTTCCACTCCAGGCCCTGGAAGACCAGCGTGTCCTTGACGGCCTTGCGCGCGGCGACGATGTCCGGGTTGACCTTGTCCACGCCGATCTTGGCGTGCGTGACGCTGCCGTGGTCGGTGATGACCATCCAGTCCAGCCCGTACGCGTTGCCGTGCCTGACCTGGTCGCTGACCTTGTACATGCCGTCGGAGCTGTGCTGGGTGTGGATGTGGTGGTCGCCCGCGAGCCACAGGTAGCCGTCGCGCGGCTCGGCGCCGTGGCGGGCCTTCTGGGCGGCGTCGGCCGCGGCGCTCTGCGCGCCGAGCACGCCGGCGGCGGTGAGGCCGGCGCCGAGCAGGCCGGCCCGGCGGAACATCTGGCGGCGCGAGAGCTGGCCGGGGGACAGCTCGGCGTCGGGGACCGACAGGTCCACGACCGGTGCCATGTCGCGGTGCTCTGCGGCGTGCTCTGCGGCGTGCTCGTACCCGTGCGAGTGGTCGTGGGGATGAGCGTGCGAATGCTCGTGAGGGTGGTCGTGCCCGTGGCCCATTTCTTGCCTTTCCGTCCCGCCGGATAGATCTTGTCCGGCTACGTACGGCACCTTGGCAAGAGCGGTTGAACCGGGCGTGAACAACCCGGATCGATCGGAGGGCGATCGGTTTGCGACGTCGCGTACGTCACGATCCGGGCGGGGACGGCGAGGGTTCGCCGCGGGTCACTACTCGATGAACAGGCAGAACGGGTGGCCGTCGGGGTCGAGGAAGATGCGGACGTTCTCCTGCGGCTGGGGCTGGAAGTCGGCCAGGACCGCGCCGGAGGCGACCGCGTGCGCCGCGGCGACGTCCAGGTCGTCGACCGCGATGTCGAGATGGACCATCATCTGCTGGTCGCCGTTGGCGGCGGGCCACGCCGGCCGGACGTACTCGGTCTCGGCCTGGAAGGCCAGGCCCGGCCCGCCGTCCGGGTCGGCGAGCTTGATCCAGCCTGGCTGGTCCTGCGACCTCTTCCAGCCGAGGAGGCGCTGGTAGAAGGCCGCGAGCGCGTTCACGTCGGGGGTGCCGAGCACGACGCTCGACAGTGACATGCGGGGCTGGTCTGACATTTTGCCTCCCGTGGGGTGATCGTGACTTCATCTTTCTGCGCCGGCGGCGATCGACTTAAACGATCGGCACGCCAGGCCGGTCGGTCCGGCCAGGCGGGTGGCGGTTGGATGGATCATCAGACCGTATACGCCCCGACTGTCGAAGAACGTGCGTTACCGGTCGGCACTAGATGAATGTTTCATCGGGCTCCTTAATCGTGCCTTGCGGTGTAACGAGCGTTTGTCGAGGCCATGGCGGGTGACGTAGATCACGGGAAGAAGCCGGTGTCGCCCTGCGGGGGAGGGGGCCCGCAATCTGCTGTACATCCTCTCGAAACACTCCGACGATGGGAGCGCTCCCACCGCAAACGTCGAGTCGGGTGCTGCTTGGCCGCCTCAAGAAGACGGCGACCCCATCAGTTTCATGAGGGAGACAAACGGACAATGGGACCCCACAAGAGTTCCTGGCGAAGAGGACTGACGGCGGTGACAGCGATGCTGCTCACCGGCATCGGCCTCGCCGCCGCTCCGACCCCGGCCAGTGCCGCGGTCGCCTGTGACGTCACGTATACCAAGGCATGGGAGGGCGGAGGCGGCTTCGGCGGCAACCTCACCGTCCGCAACCTTGGTGACCCGCTGACGAACTGGACGCTCACCTTCGCCTTCTCCGGCAACCAGCGCGTGACCAACGGCTGGAGCGGCCAGTGGTCGCAGTCGGGCTCGAACGTGACCGTGCGTAACGAGTCCTACAACGGCAACCAGGGCACTGGGGCCTCATGGACGCTCGGGTTCAACGGCAACTTCAGCGGGACGAACAACAACCCGTCGACGTTCGCCATCAACGGCACGAGGTGTAACGGGCCCAACCCGACGCCGACGCCGACGCCGACGCCGACCCCCACGCCCACGCCGACTCCCACGCCGACCCCGACTCCGACCCCGACCCCGGGTGTCCAGTCGCTCGTGGTCAGCCCGACGTCGGTGGGCGTCACCGAGGGCAGCACCGCCAGGTTCTCCGTGCGCCTGTCGCAGCAGCCCAGTTCCAACGTGACGGTCACCACGACCGCCGGCAGCGGCGACTCCGACCTCACCGTGTCCAGCGGCTCCAGCCTGACCTTCTCCACGTCGAACTGGAACACGGCGCAGAACGTCACCCTGGCGGCGGCCGAGGACAGTGACTCCACCAACGGCTCGCGGACCTTCACCGTGGCCTCCTCCGGGCTCACCTCGGTGGCCGTGACCGCGACCGAGGCGGACAACGACGGCACCACCAACCCGACGCACGTCGACAACCCGTACTCGGGCGCGACCGGTTACGTGAACCCCAACTGGTCCTCGAAGGCGGCGGCGGAGCCGGGCGGCGCGGCCATCGCCAACACCTCGACCGGCGTGTGGCTGGACCGCATCGCCGCCATCGAGGGCAGCGACAGCGTCATGGGCGTGCGGGCGCACCTGGACGAGGCCGTCCAGCAGGACGCCGCCAACGGCAGCACCCCGCTGACGATCCAGTTCGTCGTCTACGACCTGCCGAACCGCGACTGCTCGGCGCTGGCCTCCAACGGTGAGCTGAAGGTCTCGGAGAACGGCATCAGCCGCTACAAGACCGAGTTCATCGACCCGATCGCCGCCATCCTGAGCGACTCGAAGTACGCGAACCTGCGCATCGTGACGATCATCGAGATCGACTCGCTGCCCAACCTGGTCACCAACACCGGTATCGCGGCGTGCGCCGAGGCCAAGTCCAGCGGCGCCTACGTGCAGGGCATTCAGTACGCGCTGAACAAGCTGCACGCGATCAAGAACGTCTACACCTACATCGACGCCGGGCACCACGGCTGGCTCGGCTGGGACAGCAACTTCCGTCCCTCCGCCCAGCTCTTCGCCGAGACGGTCCGCGGCACCACCGCCGGCTTCGCCAGCGTCGACGGCTTCATCACCAACACCGCCAACTACTCCGCGCTGAGCGAGCCGTACTTCACCATCAACACCCAGGTGGGCGGCCAGTCGGTGCGGCAGTCCAAGTGGGTCGACTGGAACTTCTACGTCGACGAGCTGACCTACGCCCAGGCGTTCCGCCAGGAGCTGGTCTCCCAGGGGTTCAACTCCGGCCTCGGAATGCTGATCGACACCTCGCGTAACGGCTGGGGCGGCTCGGCTCGGCCCAGCGGGCCCAGCTCCTCGACCAACGTCGACACCTTCGTGAACGCGTCCAAGGTCGACCGTCGCATCCACGCCGGCAACTGGTGCAACCAGGACGGTGCGGGCATCGGCGAGCGGCCCAAGGCGGCTCCCGCGACCGGTATCGACGCCTACGTGTGGATCAAGCCTCCGGGCGAGTCCGACGGCGCCAGCAAGGAGATTCCGAACAACGAGGGCAAGGGCTTCGACCGGATGTGCGACCCGACCTACGGCGGCAACGAGCGCAACGGTAACAACCCGACCGGTGCCCTGCCGGACTCCCCGATCGCCGGTGCGTGGTTCTCGGCGCAGTTCCGCCAGCTCCTCGCCAACGCCTACCCGCCCATCTCCTAACCACCCCAGACTGCGGACCCCGTCCCGGCCGATCACGGCCGTGGCGGGGCCCGCCGCCAGTACACCAGCGTGGTCTCACTCCGGACCGGGGTCCTGCCGGAGTGGGGCCACGTTCCACGTTCAGGCCTCGCCCAGGCGGGTCCTCGCCCCCGGCTCGCCGGTGACGTACCGGCGGAGGCGGGGGACCGGCGCCTGATCGCCATGCGCCGCCGTAGTGGCCGGTCTCAGGCGGCGTTCTTGCGCTCTGAAGTGTTCTGACCGCGTCACGTCAGGCCCGGGACGTGAGCATTCCGTGCGGGTCCAGGACGTACTTGCGGGCGGCGCCCTGGTCGAAGTCCGCGTAGCCCTGCGGCGCCTCAGTGAGCGGGATCGGGGTCGCGTTCACGTTCTCGGCGATCGACACCCGGTCGTGCAGGATCGCCATCATCAGCCGCCGGTTGTAGCGCATGACCGGGCACTGGCCGGTGAAGAAGGCGTGCGACTTGGCCCAGCCCAGGCCGAGCCGCAGCGACAGCGAGCCCTGCTGGGCCGCCTCGTCCGCGGCCCCCGGGTCGCCGGTGACGTACAGACCCGGGATGCCGATCGCGCCGCCCGCGCGGGTGAGGTCCATCAGGCTGTTGAGCACCGTCGCCGGGCGTTCGACCCCGGCCTCGGCGCCGTGGCCGCGCGCCTCGAAGCCGACCGCGTCGACCGCGCAGTCCACCTCGGGAACGCCGAGGAGCCGCTCGATCTGGTCCGCCGGCTCGCCCTTGGACACATCGGCCGTCTCGCAGCCGAAGCTGCGCGCCTGTGCCAGACGTTCCTCGTTCAGGTCGCCGACGATCACCACGGCGGCTCCCAGCAGGAACGCCGCGGTGGCGGCGGCCAGCCCGACCGGGCCCGCGCCCGCGATGTACACCGTGGATCCGGGACCCACCCCGGCGGTGACGCAGCCGTGGTAGCCGGTGGGGAAGATGTCCGCCAGCATGGCCAGGTCGAGGATCTTGTCCATCGCCTGGTCCCGGTCGGGGAACTTCAGCAGGTTCCAGTCCGCGTAGGGCACCAGCACGTACTCCGCCTGCCCGCCGACCCATCCGCCCATGTCGACGTACCCGTACGCCGACCCGGGCCGGTCGGGATTGACGTTCTCGCAGATGCCGGTCCTGCCTTCCTTGCAGTTGCGGCACCGGCCGCAGGAGATGTTGAACGGGACCGACACCAGGTCGCCGACCTTGGTGAACTCCACGTCCGGGCCGGTCTCCACCACCTCGCCGGTGATCTCGTGGCCGAGGATCAGCCCGGTGGGCGCGGTGGTGCGCCCCCGGACCATGTGCTGGTCGCTGCCGCAGATGTTGGTCGCGATGGCCTTGACGATCGCGCCGTGGCGGACCTTGCGGCCGACGTTGGCCGGGTTGACGCCCGGCCCGTCCTTCAGTTCGAACTCGGGGTAGTCGGTGTCCTCGATCTCGACCCTGCCGGGGCCCCGGTAGGCCACGGCCTTGTTACCGGGCATTCCGCTCGCCTCCTCACCCGGAGGCGCGACCGGGGACGCCCACGGGACGGGCGGGGGACAGCCACGTCACCACGCCGTGGCCGCGGCCGGACGAGATCGGCCGCGGCGTGGCATGGCAGGCCGCTGTCCCCCTGAGCGCGGCGACGGCTGAGCCCGGCCCGAACGCGCTGCGCGGCACCCGGCGAGACCTCCGTGAACGGGATCCGTCGCGGGTGACCGGCCGTCGCACGCCCCCACGGGAGTCGTTCTTCCCCGGGCTGTCGCCATATATCCGCAGCTCATAGGCATAAATCGGGCTATGGGAGGCATTGGTTGTATTGTTAGAATGATTGTACTGCTACAAGCATGGGGGCGTCGTGTCGGAACTGAGCCGCCGCAGGCGGATGCTCGTCCTGGTGATCTGCTGCATGAGCCTGTTCATCGTCGGCCTCGACAACACCATCGTGAACGTCGCCCTCCCGGCGATCGAGCGCGACCTGCACGCGCCGGTCTCGGGCATGCAGTGGACGATCGACGCCTACACGCTCGTGCTGGCCAGCCTGCTGCTCCTGTCCGGCTCGACCGGCGACCGCGTCGGACGCCGGCGCACCTTCCAGCTCGGCCTGGTGGTGTTCGCGCTCGGCTCGCTGCTGTGCGGGCTCGCGCCCAGCCTGGGCTGGCTGGTGGCCTGCCGCGTGCTGCAGGCCGTCGGCGGCTCGATGCTCAACCCCGTCGCCATGTCCATCGTCACCAACATCTTCACCGACCCGCGCGAACGCGCCCGCGCCATCGGCGTGTGGGGAGGCGTCGTCGGCATCAGCATCGGCCTCGGACCGGTCGTCGGCGGCGCGCTCATCGACTCGGTCGGCTGGCGCGCCATCTTCTGGATCAACGTGCCGGTCGCCGTGGCCGCCCTGGTGCTCACCGCCGTCTTCGTCCCGGAGTCGCGGGCCGCGCGCGCCCGCCGCATCGACCCGGTCGGCCAGGTGCTGGTCATCGTGACGCTCGCCGCGCTCACCTACGCGATCATCGAGGCGCCGGAGCACGGCTGGGGGTCGCCGCTCATCATCGGATGCTCCCTCCTGGCGGTCGCCGGACTGGCCGGCCTGCTCATCTACGAGCCGCGCCGCCGCGAACCTCTCATCGACCTGCGCTTCTTCCGCAGCGTCCCCTTCTCCGGCGCCTCGGTCATCGCGATGAGCGCGTTCGCCGCCTTCGGCGGGTTCCTGTTCCTCAACACTCTGTACCTGCAGGACGTCCGCCACCTGTCCCCGTTCCACGCGGGCCTGTGCACGCTGCCGATCGCCGCCATGACCCTGGTCTGCGGGCCGGTGTCCGGACGGCTGGTCGGCGAGCGCGGGCCCCGGCCGTCCCTGGTCATCGCCGGTGTCGCCTTCACCGTGAGCGGGCTCATGCTCACCCGGCTGAACGCCGACACGCCCCTGCTCTGGATCCTGGCCGCCTACACCGTCTTCGGCATCGGTTCCGGCATCGTCAACGCCCCGATCACCAACACCGCCGTCTCCGGCATGCCGATGTCCCAGGCCGGGGTGGCCGCGGCCGTCGCGTCGACCAGCCGGCAGGTCGGCCAGTCGCTCGGCGTCGCCATCGCCGGCTCGGTGCTCGCCGCCGGCATCTCCGGGTCGCTCCGCGACGGCTTCTCCTCCGCCGGCCGGGCCGGCTGGTGGATCACCGTCGGGTACGGGACGGTCGTGCTCGCCCTGGGTATCATCACCACGGGCAGATGGGCGAAGGGCACCGCGGAGCGGACCGCGGCGCACCTCTCCGTCGAGGACACGAGGATTGCCGTCACATCATGAGCCACGACCCCCAGCTGGCCGCCCGTGTGTGGCACGGCATGCGCACGCTCGTCCTCGACCGGTACGACCGCCGCAAGGAGGTCACCGCGGCCCTCGACATGAGCTTCGTCCGCGCCAAGGCGCTGCGCCGGCTGGTGAACTCACCCATGACCATGCGCCAGCTCGCCGCCTACCTGTCCATCGACGCGCCGTACACGACGCTCGTCGTCGACGACCTGGTCCGCCGTGGCCTGGTGCTGCGCGACGTGCACCCCGACGACCGCCGTCAGAAGATCGTGACAGTCACCCCCGAGGGCGAGAAGGCCGCCGCCGTCGCCGAATCCATCCTCGGCGAACCGCCACCGCCCCTCCTCGACCTCGACCCCGCCGACCTGGCCGCCCTCGACCGCATAATCGCCACCCTGACCAAATAGCAGACGCCCCCCGGGTCGGCAGTGCGAGATCGAAGAGAGGACTCCGTGCAGAGTGACGACGCGTACACCGACTTAGGCAGGGCGACCGGCGCCGCGCTCCGGCGCTCCGTCGGGACACGGCCCCGGCAGTGGGTGGCCGGGATCACCCTGCTGGTGGGCCTGTTGACGGCCGTGGGGCTGAGCACGTTGATGCCTCCCGCGGACCGATCTTTCGCCGCACTCACAGCAGTGGTGCAGCTTCTGATGTCGGTCCCGGCGCCGTTCCTCGGCGCGCTGCTGGCCGGCGACCTGCGGAAGGCGCCTCATACGGCCCGCCTCGTCCCGTCCTTGGTCGCGGCGACGTTGTTGGGCGTCGTCGTCGCCGTATTCGGGATCGCGTTCTGTGCCCTGGCCCTCGCAGTGGCCTCGTCCGGTTCCGGCACGGATCCGTGGCTCAACACCGGACCTCTCGCGGTCGGGAGCGTTCTGGTACAGATCGTCGGCCAACTGGTCGGTACCGGGCTGGGCCTGCTGCTGCGATCACCTGTGGTCGCGTGCCTCGGCACCATCGTGTTCCCGATGGCGACGTGGGCGGTGCTGGGCAGCGTCGAGATTTTCCAGCCCGCGCAGGCGTGGCTCGCCCCGTACGCCGCCGCCCGAAATCTGCTCTCCGGCCAGATGAACCCGCTGAGATGGACCCAGTGGCTGGTGATCCTGCTGATCTGGGGCGTAGCCCTGAACACCGCCGGCGCCGCCCGGCTGAGGCGCAACCGGCAACGAGCACGAAACGCGCACCCCTCGTTCACGCGCAAACCCGCGTAGGCGACCCTTCCCGGTCGCGACCCCGCCGTTCCGTATGCACAGGACATCAGGGTGAGGAACGCGATGCCCTGCGGCAACGGGGCTTGACGGGCTCAGGCTCCTGTGGCCGGTGCGGTGGCCAAGAGCACACGGAATTCGGTGACCGACGACTGGTCGCGCCGGTCGCGCGGCACAGCTCGTAGCACCATGCGGCCGGTTTCCAAGATGTGCCCGCTGCGGTAGGCAGGTGCCAGCGCGTCGATCGTCGTCATCGCATGACGCATTCCTTCATCCACGCCGCCTTGGACGACGGTGCAGAGTGCCTCGTGGAGATGGACGTTCGCTCGATACTGATAGTCCCGTGTGATCTTCAGAACGCACTCTCGAGCGGTGTCCGCCTTCGCCTGGTCGCCTGTGGCGGCGTAGACCCAGCTGTCGGCGAAGTGGATCTGCGAAGGGCTCCAGAAGCCGTAGCGGTCTCCGGTGACCCCTTTCTCTGCGACCGCATGCAGCGTCTTCAGAGCGGCGAGTGCCTCATCGTGCCTGCCGAGCAAGGACAGGACCTTCGCCTCGGTGGTCAAGAAGTCGACAGTCGGCCTCCCGGCGAGCCGCTGAGCTTGGCGTACCAGGTCGAGCACAGTCTCAGGAGCTCGTTGACCGTACAGACCATGTCCCGCTTCGTCTCCCCGAACCAGTAGCCGCAATCCCAGGTCGCCGCTGGCGTCGGCGGCCTGACGTGCGGTCCGCCACCAACGGATCGCGCCTCCGTGCTCCCCAAGGCGGGTCAGTGCGCTGGCGTGGATATCCCCAAGTACGGCCATGACGCGATGCAGGTCGGGGGCGGCGGCCGGGGGCGCGTCTTCCAGTTGGCGGCGTAGGGCCAGCAGGTCTATGAGGAGGTCGGCGGCTACTTGGGCGGGAGGGCGGGTGCGCAGGGCGTGGAGGTGGTCGGCGCAAGCCAGTTCCCATTCGTCGGGTTCGCGGTGGGCGTGTCCCAAGGATGCGTCCAGCAACTGGCGCAGGGGTTCGCCTGGGGTTCCGATGGCGCCGAGGGTGCCGAGTCCGGCGAGGAACTGGAGGGCGGCCCGACGTTCCATATCGTCTCCGTTGCGATATGCGGGGTTTGTCAGACACATACCCGCCCGCTGCCGCTCCGACTCGATGACCGCGTTCAGGCGCGTGAGGGTGTCGTAGAGCGCGGTGAGAACGCCCTGCCCGCCGTACACCTGGTCCAGGCGGGGAATCATGTCCGGTGGAGGTGTGCGTTCACCGCGTTCCCATTTGGCGAGATTCGAGAAGTCGACATAGAGGTCGGCCGCCGCCCTGCGCAGGGCGAGTTTGCGCTCCCCTTCCCGGCAGCGGCGCATGACCGCGCCGAACAGGTGCCAGGGGGAGGCGTGCGGGTCGATCGGGCCTGTGGTCATGACACCCCTCGTGGTCGCGGCGCGGCCACAACCGACCACACCGTTGCCCTTCCACCATTTTCGATCACTGTCCATGATTGCACTGCTACAGCCTGTAGCGCCCATGAAATGGCGAGACCTCAGACGGTCGCATCGTCGTATGGGTCCCATGATCAGGAAGGTGGTCCCGGCCCATGTCGCAGTCTGACCGCCGATGGCACCTGTTCGGGCGCACCGGCGGGAAACGTACTGGCCGCCACGCCATCGGACGGCCGTACGAGCCGGTCGAACCCGGCAACCCCGACCCGCGTTCCCATGCCACCGCCGTGCTGCTCGACCGCCTCGAACCGGCCTGGACGATCCTCTACGGACCGTGGAGCCGACGTTTCTACGCCGTGGCGCTGTTCCCTGCCCCAGAGCCGTTGATCGTCGAGGCCGCCACCCCGCAAGAGCTCATTGACCGGATGCGCCAGGCCGAGCAGGACGTCCTGATCGCCGTGGCACCGCGTATCGCGACCGAACTGGCCGCCGCGTGAAGATCTCGACTTCCTCTCCCCGCACATGAAGGACGACGATTCCGTGATCATCCCTGGCCGGCGGACGGAGACCGCCGCCTTCTCCGCCATCCCGACCTGCGTGGGGGAGGCCCGGCGCTGGCTGAGCAAGATCCTCCTCGGTCACCCGCGCCGTGACGACGCGGTGTTGCTGCTGTCGGAGGCCGTCACCAACTCACTGGTCCACACCGCATCAACCCTTATCGGTGTCACCGTGCTGATCGAGGCGAACGACGACGTCCGGATCGAGGTGACCGACGAAGGCGCGCCGACCACGCCGAGTCCTTCCTGCTCGGGGACGGACGACGAACCGGCGACCTCCGGCCGTGGCATCCAACTGGTCCGTTCGTTGTCCTCCCGCTGGGGCTTCACCGAGGAAAGCTCCCGCTCCGTCCTCTGGTTCCTGCTGTCCGCCCACGAACAGGCGAACATGACCGACCTCGCCTCCGTGACGACTCCGCACACGTTCGCGTACACGCTTGGTTCACCACGTGCATAGCCGTCGTCATTGCGATGATGGCTCGGTAGCTTGTGTCTTCGCAGTCGAGACGAGAAAGGAGGCGAAGCGGATGTCCTACAGTCCAACGCTCGCTGCCGCGTTGTCGGGCGCCACGCTTCGTCAACTCGCTCACTGGCGCAGAGCGAGCGCAGCCCGTGGAGCGGTGCTCGTACCGGAGCTCTCCAATGAGCGGCCGATCCTCTACTCCTTCAGGGACGTCGTCGCGCTTCGGACATGCGTCAAGCTACGCAACGACACTTCACTGCAGAAGATCCGACGGGCTCTGGACACGCTCCGCGATGACCTGCGGGAACGCGAGCATCTGTCGGCCTATCGGCTGGCGGCTGACGGCAGCAGCATCTACCTGGTGGAATCTGATCAGGCGACGGACCTCGTCCAGCGTAAGCGGAATGTCGTCATCCACGAGATGGTGGACGTGCTGCGCCCCTTCTATCGCGACGGCCGGCACATCCCCGATTTGTTGCGGCCGCGTGAGCACGTGACCGTGGATCCGGCGGTCCGTGGTGGAGTCCCGGTGATCGAAGGAACACGGGTTCCCTACGACGAGGTCGCGGCGTTGCTCCGGGATGGGGTTCCGGCCGAGTGTGTCTCTGAGTACTACCCGAGCGTGACGGCGTCGGCCGCGAGGGATGCGGTGGACTTCGCCGACTATGTCGATAGTTATGAACCCTCCAGTGAGCCCCGTGCGGCTATTGCTGGATGAGAACGTCCTCAAACCGCTCCGTCAGGCGCTCACCGCCTTCATCGTGCATCACGAGATCGTTCATCTACTGGATCTGCCCGGGTGGTCGGGAACGCGTGATGAGAGTCTTCATCCCCGTGCGGCGGCCGAAAGCTTCGACGCGGTCCTGACCAACGATGGCCGGCAGATGCAGCGCCCGCGAGAGGTCACAGCGATCAGAACTTCTGGGGTGCACCGCATCGAATACCCCCACAAGCACTCGGGCCTGATGGGGATGGGCATCGCGATCGCGACGGTCGTCGCGGGACTTCCAGCGGCGTTGAACGCGCTTGACGAGGCAGATGGTCAACGATTGATCACCCTGCGAGGAGTGGACCCGACCTCGGCCAGCCGGTTACGCGTCATCGACCCAAAGATCGCTCCTCCCAAGTTCTGGTTCACTTCCGTTTGAAGCCCCTCATCCCAGATGCGTCTTGAGGGTGACCCGTGTCCACATCCTTGGTCGGCGCGTGCCGAACCGGGCGAAGCACGAGGACGACGGCGCAGCCAGTTGAGACTCCCCGCGAGCCTCGCCGTCCCGCATGTGCAGGGGCCGGGCTGCAGCGGTGGTTTCGGTGGTGTCTGGGGGCGACTACGCGGTCAGTGGGGGGATGCGCGGAGGGGGTTATGTGGGGAGGAGGGCCAGGAGGTTGGCGGGGAAGTTGGTGAAGTCGTCCGGGCGGATGGCGCGCAGGACGGTGGCCGCGAGCACCGGGTCACGCTGGATCATGAGGATGGCGGTGTCGCGCTGGCTGAAGAACTGCACGGTCATGGACAGCAGCTCGGTGTCACCCGAGGCATAGAGCTTGGCCGGGTAGTACTTTCCGCTTCTCTGCTGATCCGGGTTCGCGTAGAACGCCTCGAACGCCGGCATGGCGCCGACGTCGAAGGCGGGTTCCGGTTTATCCGATTTGGGATAGATATTGACGAGCACGGCATTGACCGTGCGCATTCTGATGATCTGGTGCAGGCGCATCCATTCAACTGCGGGAAGATAGAACTCGACCTGGTGCCCGATCTCGTGCACCACCGTCGGGACGTCGTCCATGACCGAGAGGCGCACCTTGTTGCCCACTCGTGCGGCGTTCGCCCGGTACTGCCGCACGCGGGTGCCGAGCCAGAACCGGCCGGGCTCGACGGTGTCCTCGGTCACCTCGATGTTCGACACGTGCTTCGCGGGAGGCCGGCGCGACGCCTGCACCAGCGCGGCATAGATCATCATGCCGATCGGCGCGTTCTTGAAGAATCGTTCGGCGTACTTCTCGAAGTGCTTCTGGGTCTTGCACGCGTTGGTGACCACGATGTTGGGCAGGGAGCCGCCCTCTGCGCCCAAGCCGACGGCGAGCTTGCCGTTGTACATGGCCTGGACCACCGGAAGCGCCTCCAAGGCCTGGACCAGCGCGGCCTTGTCGGTGGAGCTGGGATCGGGGGGCGTGTGCGCCGCCTGGAGGATCTGCTCGGCGGCCTCCACCAGGGGGTCCTTGACCGAACCAGGGGCGTGGTTCTGGATGAGGACCTTCAGGTCGGCGGGGACGTCCGCATGGGCAAGGTAGAGCTGCCGCTCACACGCGACGACGTACGGGTCCAAGCGCGCGCGCACCGCAAGGCCCACCCGAACTACCAGGTCCTCGTCGGCGGCGACGTTGGTGGCCGCCGCGTACGTGTTGGTCGCCTTGGAGGTGACCATGGACGCGTAGGACGAGACCGAAGACCCGGCGGCCATGAGCGAGCACGCGTACATCGCCCCGTCGATGTGGTTGTTCAGGTCGGCCAGCGCGGGCATGCCGAGAGTGTCGAGGTGGGGGTCCTGGACCGCCGCGAGGTAAGCGGTGACCGCGCCGTTGCATATCGCGTTCTGCGTGATCCCGGCCTCCTTGACGTGGTCCTCCAGGCGTGTCAGCAGCAACGGGAAGGCGGTCGGCGCGATCTGGCCGGGGTCACAGTTCACTTTGGAACGGTCCCCGCGCATGTCGCTGTCAAGGGACGGTTGGGCCGGAAACATGGTGGGCCCCTTTCGGGAGGGGAGCGCAAAATCGCGGTCGGGCGCACGCTGAATAGGAGCGGTATTCAGCGGAAGTGATGACTTGTGCAGCGTAAGCCGGACGAGTCGTCCCGGCAATTGCCCGCCGTCGTCTGTCCGCATGAGGACAGATGACGGAGAAATCCCCTGAGTTGTGCGCGACCGGTCCAACCGGCCTCATTTCAATGCGACCGCACGGCGTTGACACTTCCTGCGTATCCCATGCAGGCCCGTTGGTCGTCCACCATTTCGTTCGAAGCCAAGTCGCGTTTCGGCGGGTCGTCGGTCGGCGAGAAGGGAACCGCGCGGGCTAGCGATCGGGTGGGGACTGGCTGCCGATGAGGGTCAGCAACGCGGCGTGCGTGTCGTGGTCGGCCGCCGCCACGAGGCCGCCCGCGCCGGTGTGCAGGGGGCGCCCGTCGATGCCGGTCACCACGCAGCCGGCGGCCTGGCACAACGCGATGCCGGCGGCGAAGTGCACGCTGTCCCGGAGATCGCCGTCGGTGACGTACGCCGCCCGTCGCCCGGCGGCGACCCACGCCACCGCCAGGGTGGTGGAGACGACGCGCGGACGGAAGCGTCCGGCGAAGCCGGGGTCGGCGAGCAGCCGGGCGGCCATGAAACCCGGCGCGTTGGGGAACGGCGGATCGAGGTTGACGTCCACCAGGCGCGAATCGGGCGACGGCACGAGTCGCTCGTCCACGCCGTCCCGTCGCGCGTACGCCTGAGCGCCGTCGGTCCAGAAGACCTCGCCTGAGAACGGGTCGGCAGAGGCCGCCACGGTGATGGCGGAGCCCACGCGCAGGGCGACGTTGACCGCGACCAGCATGTTCCGCGCGGCGTAGTTCAGCGTGCCGCACAGGGGATCGACCAGCCACATGCGGTCCGCGCCGTTCGCGCCCGTATGGCCGCTCTCTTCGCCGGTGACGGCGTCGTCCGGCCGGGCGGTGCGGATGACGCCGATGACGGCCTTCTCCGCTTCGATGTCCGCGGCCGTCGCGAAGTCACCCGCGGACTTCTCGAAGCGCGCGAGCGACGCGCCGTACATGGCGCGCACGACGGCCGCTCCTGACCGCGCCGCCGTCACGGCCAGTTCCTCGTCCGAGATCGACACGTTCGCACGATAGCGGGTGAGGACGAATCGGCGGCTCGGGCGTCACCGGCGGCGGCGGAGCCGGGCGCGATCACTACCGCGAGCCGATTCGCGTGGGGGAGCCGGCGGTGCTGGCCGGCATGAGCGAGTCCACCTTCTACCGGAACTCGCCACGTTTTCGTTGATGTTGATCAGTCCGACAGTCAGCAGGTCGGCGCCGTATGACAGGATAGTGAGGGGCTTGGCTAGTTGCGCAGGGTGAGCGTCACGTCGGCCTTGTCGTCGGGCTGCCTCTCACTCCAATTCTGCACGTGTATATTCCTGGAAGCGCTTGCGCCCGGAAAGAGGATCATATTCGCGAAGGCTGACGTACCATCGAGGTCGCCGGTGTCCTCACGGTCCCCCTCATAGAACTCGACGCGGCCTTCGGTCACGCGGATGACTCCATTCGGATCGACGGTGAGCTTGTAGTGAACTTCGACCCTTATCTCTCCGCCGCACGTGGACCATGCTCGGATTTTCCGGGAAGTGCCGCTTCTGATTAAGCGTGGGGTAAGCGAGAAGCCGCGGTTGCAGACTGGGTTCGAGCCGAAGTTCTCATAGTCCATGATCCGCATGCGGACGGTTCCGGTTACCGTCCGCTCGGCGGCCTGAGCATCCGTCGCCAGAGCGGGGACCGCTATGGCCGCTGCGACGGGAATAACGAGCGCCCGCCAGAGTGCGGAGCGATAGGAGCCGTGGCGCATACCTTTTACCTTCATGAGGTTTTCCTCCATCAAAATGGGTGAACGGGGCTGAAACCTAGCCGGTCAACGCCGGTAGTAGTGGACGCGCCCGCCGATGCCCTTTGAGCGTGAGCCGCCGGCGGCGGGCCAGCGCCCGGATCCGGAGCGCGTCAGCCTCCGACACGTCGAGCGGACGCCTGCCTGTTGTCGGACGCCGCCTGGGAACGCCATACCGGTAACACGCAGACATGGTCACCCGAAACCGCCTCGCGCCAGACGAAGCCCGATATGCACGAGTCGGGTCCCGACGCACCGTTAGGGTCAACCCGTTCAGCGGCCGCCTGGTTGTCCAGGCGTGTTTGATCACGGACCTGCGGCTCGACACATACGCGGTCGCTGGGAACGGCTTCTCGCCAGACGAAGCCGGATATGCAGGTGTTGGGGTCGGTATTGTTGCTGTTGCTGTTGCTGTTGGTGTTTCCAGCGGGTTTGGGTGACTTCGTACGCGTCGGCTTGGCGCCCGAGGACCTTCCGTCGGATGATCCTTTGTGGGAGCCGGACGAGTCCGCCTGGGCAGTTGAGGGTTTTCGGTTGCCGTCGTCGGGCTTTTCGTAGCCGACAGTGATCGCCGCCGCTGCGATGACCGCGGCGGCACCGATGAGCGCAGCAATGATCGTCCCACTTTTGTCGGGCATGATCCTTCACCTCCAGAGGCAGGGAGTTGGGTTGCTGCGTTTCCCGTGGTTCGCATGGGCGTTCGGGGTGAGTGGCAGGCTGCGGCGCGGACCAGGCCTGCAGGCCGGGTGCGCTACCGCAAGTCGACACGGGCTGCACACGGGGCGCCTTCATCGGCGCCGATAGGTGAATTTCTACGCGCATTGGCGGAGCGCGACGCTTTTTCGTTCCAATGCGGAATCGGGTCTTGACAGTGCCAAATCGCCTGGCCTACGCCACAATGTGGCATATGGACCTGGATCTCGGTGCGGTCGCCAACTTCTTGGTTCTCATGGAGGAGATGCACTATGGCCGTGCGGCCGTGCGGCTGCACATGAGCTCATCTGCGTTGACGAAGCGCATCCAACGTCTCGAACGACAACTCGGGGTTCCCCTCGTCGAGCGGGACTCTACTGGTGTACTTGCCGTTACGTCCGCAGGCCGACGGT
The DNA here is from genome assembly GCF_055586705.1 of Sphaerisporangium sp. NPDC049457. Classification (NCBI taxonomy): domain Bacteria; kingdom Bacillati; phylum Actinomycetota; class Actinomycetes; order Streptosporangiales; family Streptosporangiaceae; genus Sphaerisporangium; species Sphaerisporangium sp. NPDC049457. The sequence goes on from NZ_JBVJHR010000012.1 coordinate 44,249, forward strand.
TCGCGATCGCCGCCGGACCGTTGATGGCTCAGGCCAACGCAGCCCTCGAGAGCGCCCGGGCCGAAACCGCCCGGTACACGCTGCGGGTCGGTATACCCGCCGGCGCCCGCGCGCTCATTGGAGGATTCGACATAAACGGCATAGGCCGAGAGGTCCGCCGCAGCTTCCCCGAGATCCGGTTGGTGCTTCAGGACATCCCCATGCCCGCACTCACCCACTGCTTGCCCGAGCATCGCATAGACGTCTTGTGGAACACCGCCCCCGTACACCATCCCGCCGTGGACTCGTTCCCCCTGGCCATCACCAGCGCGCGCATCGGCGTGGTCGGCGCCCGGCATCCACTCGCCGAGTCCGGAACGATTGACGTGGCGGACTTCAGCGAGCAACCGATCCTGTATAACCCCGCCGCCGGCGACGACGAGTGGATGAAACAGTTCTGGCTCGGGGATGTGCGGCCACGTCGCGAGGCGCGCCTGATCGAGATCGTCGCCGATGACATCACACCCGTCCTTCGCCGAGTCGGCGAGGGCACAGCCGTGATGGTCGGCATCGCGGAGTACGCACCACGCCTGCTGGGCTTTCACTTGCGGGCGGTGACGCTGACTGGCGCCGCCCCGGTGATATTCCATGTCGCATGTCGGCGCACCGACCGGCGTGGCGCCGTCCGCGCCCTCGTGGAAGCCTTCCAGGCTGTCGGCCCCCGCCGCCTGCCGTAGGCCCATGCGGGCTTTTACGTGCGAACGCTGGCCCGTGCCTGCGCACGTGACCTCCTGACGAAACTGCCGTAACGCCGCCTCCTTGACCAGGCTTTCGTGGGTTTCGGGAGGCACTGCCACGCGCGCGCACGCGACGGAATTTCGGGACTTTCGGGACGCCCTACGCGCGGGCGCGCGATGGGAGTTTTTGCGACTTTCGCGACGCCGCTACGCGCGCGGGCACACGCGTGCCGCCTGGTGCTCTGACCTGGGCATACGTAAGCGACCAGAGCGCCCCTACGCCTCTAGAGCACCCTCTAGACCTAGATCCCCTCCGCTCTAGCTAGGGATGGGGCGCCTTCCCCCGAGGAGGGCGCTTATGGGCGGGACGGTCAGTGGTCGCGGCGGGCGAGGAGGTGGGCCAGGGCGTGGAGTTCGGCGGCGGGGCGGGGGACGGGGTCGGCGGAGGCGAGATGGGCGAGCGCCTCGGCCAGCAGGTCGTCCGCCCGGGACTGGGCCCACGCGCGGCCGCCCGCCGTCTCGATGAGCGAGGCCATGCGCGCCGGCTCGCCCGTCGCGCGCGCCTGCTCGGCCGGGGTGAGGGGGGACGAGGCGGGTGGGTGGGCGTGGCGGTAGAAGGCGGACAGTTCGGCGCCGGCGGGGGTGCCTGAGGCGAGGGCGGCCACCACGGGCAGGGACTTCTTGTGGTTGCGCAGGTCGGAGAAGACGGGCTTGCCGGTGACCGAGGGGTCGCCCCAGATGCCGAGCAGGTCGTCGACCATCTGGAAGGCCAGCCCGAGCCGGGAGCCGAACGCCCGCAGGGACTCGATGACCTCGGGGCCGCCACCGCCGGACAGGGCGCCGAGCGCGCAGGAGGCGGCGAGCAGGGCCCCCGTCTTGCCCTCCGCCATGCTGACGCACTCGGTAACGCTCACCTCGTCGCGGGTCTCGAACGAGGTGTCGGCGCTCTGGCCTTCGACCAGGTCGAGCACCGCCGCGCCGAGCACCCGCGTCGACTCGCCGGCGACCGGGCCGCCGCCGGCGCGCAGCACCTCGAACGCCAGGGTCAGCAGGGCGTCCCCGGCGAGGATCGCCGCGCTGACCCCGAACACGCTCCAAGCGGTCGGACGGTGGCGCCGGGTCGCGTCGCCGTCCATGACGTCGTCGTGCAGGAGGGAGAAGTTGTGCACCAGCTCCACCGCCACCGCCGCGGGAACGGCGGCGGCGGCGGAGCCCCCGGCCGCCTCGGCGGCCAGCAGGACCAGCGCCGGGCGGACGGCCTTGCCCGCGTTGCCCGACGCGGGCCGGCCCTGCTCGTCCAGCCAGCCGAAGTGGTAGGCGGCGATGCGCCGCATCGAGGGTGGCAGCGACTCCACGGCGGACCGCAGAGGCGGGTCGGTCAGCTCGCGGCTCCACGCGAGCACCTCTCGGGGCGGGCGCCCGGTGGTCACCGTCTTCGCCATGCGCACGGCTCCTTCCTGCTCTCGTTCGTCGTGTCGGCCATGCGCGTGACACCCCTTCCTGCCCTCGGGCGCCGCCGGGGCCGTGCGCGCGGCCCCGCTCGTCACCCGAGTTGTTCCCTGAACGGCGTCGCCGACCGCCGGATCAGTGACCGATCTCGACGTGTTCGAGGACGCCGAGCGCGTCGGGCACCAGGACGGCCGCCGAGTAGTAGGCGCTGACGAGGTAGGAGATGATGGCCTGCTCGTCGATGCCCATGAAGCGCACCGACAGGCTCGGCTCGTACTCGTCGGGGATGCCCGTCTGGTGCAGGCCGATGACGCCCTGGTCGTCCTCGCCGGTGCGCAGCACCAGGATCGAGCTGGTGCGGGTCTTGGTGATCGGGATCTTGTTGCACGGCAGCAGCGGGACGCCGCGCCAGGCGGGCACGGCGTGGTCGAACAGCTGGACGGTGTCCGGATACAGGCCGCGGCGGCTGCACTCTCGGCCGAACGCCGCGATCGTCTGCGGGTGGGCCAGGAAGAAGTGCGACTTCCTGCGCCTGCACAGCAGCTCGTCGAGGTCGTCGGGGGTGGGCGGGCCGGTGCGGGTCTGGACGCGCTGCCGCAGGTCGGCGTTGGGCAGCAGCCCGAACTCGGGGTTGTTGATCAGCTCGTGCTCCTGGCGCTCGCGCAGGGCCTCGATGGTGAGGCGCAACTGCTCCTGCGTCTGGTTCATCGGCTGGTTGTACAGGTCGGCGACGCGGGTGTGGATGCGCAGGATGGTCTGCGCCACGCTCAGCTCGTACTCGCGGGGGCTGGCCTCGTAGTCGACGAAGGTGGTCGACAGCGACGGCTCGCCGGAGTGGCCCGAGGTGATGTCGATGACGGCCTCGCCGTGCTTGTTGTGCGGAGGCCGCGGATGGCGTTCGTGCTCCTCGACGTGGTCGCGGAGCTGCGGCGACTGGTCGATCAGCTCCTGGAACGCCTGGCGGGAGAGGGTGAGCGTGGTGGTCGGGGTGACCGCCTTGATGGTGTGCTCCCACGTGGCCGCGGCGCCCGCGAGGGCGTGGTCGCCGTAGTACTCGCCGTCGGCCAGGACGGCCAGGGTGGTCTGGTCGCCGTACTCGCCCACGCCGATCTTGTTGACCTTGCCGTGCGCGATGAGGATGAGCCGGTCGGCGGGCTCGCCGATCTGCGCGATGGTGTTGCCGGGCTCGTGCTGGTGCTGGGTGAAGCGGCCGGCCAGAGCCTCCAGCACGCCGTCGTCGCCGAAGTGGCGCAGCAGCGGAAGCTCGCGCAGCTCGGGCGGGACGACGCGCACGTCGTTGCCCTGGTTGGTGAAGCTCAGGCGGCCGTCGCCGATGGCGTACGTGAGGCGGCGGTTGACGCGGTAGGCGCCGCCGGGGGTGTTGACCCAGGGGAGCATGCGCAGCAGCCACCGGGAGGAGATGTTCTGCATCTGCGGCTGCGACTTGGTGGTCGTGGCCAGGTTGCGCGCCGCCGTGGTCGCCAGGCTCTGCTGAGGCCGGCCGTTTTCCGTGCCTGTTCTCTCGCTGGTCGTCTCGGTCACGACCACACCACCTATCCCTATCGCATCGAACGGGGGAGACGCTGAAGCTGGAGCGATGTCTTTCCGGAGGATTCCGGGTCGTGCGGTGCGCAGTGATCAGGTGCATATGAATGAATGGCCGTGGAAACCCGCGCCGACCTTTACGGGGCCGGACGCCGGCGATTTCCGGGGGCGGACGCGGAAACGCCGGACGGCGCGGGGGGCGCCGTATGGTGCCGTTTGTTCGCGGTGCCGGTCGAATGCGGCGGTGCGCGCTCTTCGCCGTGGTGGTAGGGGGATCGTCGCTGTGTCGAGAACGGGGTTGCTCTGGTCGGGTGGCGCTTTCCCGCGGCCTGCTCGGACGCAATGATTATGGAGCCCCGATCTTCGGCGTGTCAATTACGGTTTTCCCTCGCCGTGGACATCGCCGCGAAGAAGTTTTACCGGTAAGAGGGCGCTGTCAACCCATATTTCCATACACTACGGCCTTTATTTGGCCTGCGGTGGTAAATGGTTTATGACCGACTTTCCCCGGGTCGCCGCCGCCCGGCTCCGCGCCCGTCCAGGAACCCGGACACCCGGACACCCGGACAAAGGAGCCCGCGGAGGACAAGGCGTAGGCTCGGATATGGCCCAGGTCCGTCCGCCCGAGCCCGTGCCGGCAGCCACGCCGCCGCCGCGCCGCGCCGCCGGGCGGCCGCCTCCGAGCACGATAGGGGGCCACGATGTCCGACCGCCTGTTCCAGGACCGCAGGGATGCCGGGCGCGCGCTGGCCGGCCTCCTCGACCGCTACCGGGGACGGCCGGACCTTCTGGTGCTGGCGTTGCCGCGCGGAGGAGCCCCGGTGGCGTACGAGGTGGCCAGAGCCCTCGGCGCGGCCCTGGACGTCTTCGTCGCCCGCAAACTCGGCGTGCCCGGCCAGGAGGACCTGGCGATGGGCGCCATCGCGGGGGACGGCGTCATCGCGCTCAACGACGACGTGGTGAGAGGGCTGGCCATCCCCCCTGAGGTGGTGGAGCACGTGGCGGGCCAGGAGGGGCGGGAGATCGCCCGCTGGGAGCGGCACTTCCGGCAGGGCCGTCCCGCGCGGCGCGTCGAGGGCAGGGAGGTGATCGTCGTCGACGACGGCCTGGCCACCGGCGCCGCCGTGACCGCCACGCTGAAGGCCCTGCGGCGGCTGCGTCCCGCGCGCGTGGTCGTCGCCGTGCCCGCCTGCTCGGCGGCCACCTACGAGGAACTGCGGACGGCGGCCGACGAGGTGGTCGTCGCGACCACTCCCTCGCCGTTCTTCGTGGTCGACCCCTCGTACTGGGGTTTCGTCGAGGTGACGCTGGAGGACGTGCGTGACCTGCTGCGCGCCTCGGCGACGTCGGCGCAGGCCAGGGCCGTCGGGCAGAGTCCCGGCGAGGTGGCGGCCATCCGCGCCGAGGCGGTGCCGGTCGAGAACGGAGCCCCGCCGCCGGAAGTGCTCTTCGACCTGGTGGGCGATGCCCGCTTCGTCCTGATCGGCGGGGCCTCCCACGGCACCCACGAGTTCTACGCGGCGCGCGCCGCGCTGACGCGTCGCCTCATCGAGGAGCGCGACTTCCACGCCGTCGCCGTGCAGGCCGACTGGCCCGACGCCTACCGCGTCAACCGGTACGTCCACGGCCGGGGCCAGGACGCCACCGCCGATGAGGCGCTGGGCGACTTCCAGCGGTTCCCCCGGTGGATGTGGCGCAACGCGGTGGTGCTGGACTTCGTGAACTGGCTGCGCGAGCACAACGACGGCGTCCTGACGGGGCTCTGCGGCCAGGTCGGCTTCTACGGCCTCGACGTCTACGGCGCGCACCGGACGATGCAGCAGATAGTCGCCTTTTTGGAGGAGCGCGACCCGGCCGCCGCCGCCCGCGCCCGCGACCGGTACGCGTGCTTCGACCATCTCGGCCCCGAGGACCGCCCCTACGGGTTCAGCCCCGCGTACGGGCCGGGCGCGGGCGGCGAGGAGGAACTGATCGCCCACCTCGTGCGCCTGCGGCGCGACGCGATGAGACCCGCGCGGGAGGAAGGGCTGCTGCCCGAGGACGAGTTGTTCTACGCGCAGATGAACGCCGCGGCCCTGCAGAACGCCGACGCGCACTACCGTTCCCTGCTCTGCGGCCGGATCGCGGCCTGGAACCACCGCGACCGCCACATGACCGACACGCTGGACGCGCTCGCAGACCACCTCGGCCGCCGCTGCGACGTCCCCGCGAAGATCATCGTGTGGTGCCACGACGCCCACGCGGGGGACGCGCGGGCGACCGAGGCGTCCGGACGCGGGGAGGTCAACCTCGGCATGCTCGCCCGCGAGCGGCACGGGGACGACTGCCGCAACATCGGCATGACCACCTACACCGGCACGGTCACCGCGGCCGACGAGTGGGGAGGGCGGGCCGACCGCAAGTGGTTGCGCCCCGCGCTGTCCGACAGCGTCGAGGAACTGTTCCACGAGGTGGGCGAGAAGCAGTTCTTCACCCGGTTCGCGACTGCCCCCCGCAGTGCCGACGTGCTGCGGTCGGCGCGCCTGCAACGCATGATCTCGGCCGTGTACCGCCCGAGGTCCGAGCGGCAGTCTCACTATTTCCGCGCCCGCATGTGCGACGAGTTCGACGCCGTCCTGCACATCGACGAGACCAGGGGCGTGGAACCGCTGGACCGCACGCCGCGGTGGGACCTCGGCCAGCTTCCCCACACCTACCCCCCGGCCATGTGAGGGCCGGACCCCCATGCCGGACCCCGGCGTGGGGGACGCGGCCCGGCCGGCGATCTGGAAGGAGGCGCGATGGTGGAGTCGCGGAGCATCGACATCCCGGCGGGCGGCGTCTTGCTCGGAGCCGACGTCGCCGTGCCGCAGGCCGCCCACGGCGTCGTGGTCTTCGCCCACGGCAGCGGCAGCGGCCGCCACAGCCCGCGCAACAGGCGCGTCGCCGCCGAGCTGAACACGGCCGGGCTCGCGACCGTGCTGGCGGACCTGCTGACCCGCGAGGAGGAGGACATCGACGCCCTCACCGGCTCACTCCGCTTCGACATCGGCCTGCTGGCGGGGCGGGTGGCCGACGTCGCCGACTGGGTGGCGCGCGACAGGCGGCTGGCGACCCTGGGCGTCGGGCTGTTCGGCGCCAGCACGGGCGCCGCTGCGGCGCTGGTGGCCGCGGCCCGGCGGCCCGGCTCGGTGCAGGCGGTGGTCTCCCGGGGCGGCCGGCCCGACCTGGCCGGCGACTTCCTGTCCGAGGTGCGCCAGCCGACCCTGCTCATCGTGGGGGAGAACGACCCGGCCGTGGTCGCCCTGAACCGGCAGGCGATGGAGCGGATACCCGGTCAGACCGGGTTCGCGATCGTCGCCGGGGCCTCGCACCTGTTCGAGGAGCCCGGCACGCTCGACCAGGTGGCGCGCCTGGCCCGCGACTGGTTCGCCCGCCATCTGAGGAGCGTGCACCGACGCGAGGTGCATCCCTCGGCGTAGGAGATCAAGCCTTTACTCCGGGTTGTCCGCCTTGGGGTGTCGGCCCCGTGTGTACGCATCGTAGCCTGACGACTACGGTACATAACGGAGCGTGAACATGCCTGTGACGTCGACCACGCGCGAGGCGGTCAGCGAAGCCTTCACCCGGCGGGAGGCGGCGGGACGCCGGCTCGCCGAGGACTCCGAGCGCATCACGCGCGCGTGCCGGGCCATGGCCGCGAGGTTCCACCGCGGCGGCAAGCTGATCGTCTTCGGCAACGGCGGGGCCGGCACGGACGCCTCCCACATCGCGGTCGAGTTCATGCATCCGGTCATCGTCGGCAAGCGCGCGCTGCCCGCGATGGCGCTGAGCAACGACGCCGCGACCGTCTCGGCGGTCGGCGCCCGCGACGGGCTGGCCGAGGTCTTCGCCCACCAGGTGCGCCACTGGGCCGGTCCGGCCGACATGGCGCTCGGCGTCTCGCCGGACGGGTGGTGCGCCAACGTCCTGAAAGGGCTGGAGGCCGCCCACGAGATGGGCCTGTTCACCATGGCCCTGCTCGGCGGGGACGGCGGCGCCGTCGCGCGCAGCGCCGCGGTCGACCACGCGCTCATCGCCGGGTCCGACGACCCGGCGGTGATCAAGGAGATCCACGTCACGATGTACCACGTCCTGTGGGAGCTGGTCCACGTCTTCCACGCCCGCACCCGTCCGGACGCGGCCCGATGAGCGCTGAGGAGGCGTCCTCCGAGGGGACGCACCAGCTGTACCCCTTCCTGCGCGGCCGCGGTGACGACCGGGCGGGCGGCAGGCGGCGCGGCGAGCTGGAGGAGCACGCCGTGCGGTCCACCCAGGCCAAGGCGCAGGAGATTCTGATGCTGCGCGGGCTGGTGGCCGAGTCGCACGCCGACCGGCTCGCCGCGTGCGCGCGGGACATGGCCGACAGGTTCGCCGGCGGCGGCCGGCTGTTCACCTTCGGCAACGGCGGCAGCAGCACCGACGCCCAGGAGGTCGCCACCCTCCATCTGCGTCCCCGGTACGGGCGGCCGCTGCCGGCCCTGTCGCTGACCTCCGACGTGGCCGTCGTCACGGCGCTGTCCAACGACGTCGGGTTCGACGTCGTCTTCGCCCGGCAGATCGCGGCCCTCGCCAGGCCCGGCGACATCGCCTTCGGCCTGTCGACCAGCGGCGGCTCGGCCAACCTCGTGCAGGCCTTCGAGGAGGCGTGGGGACGGGGGCTGCTCACCGTCGGCCTGGCCGGCTACCAGGGCGGACGGCTCGCCGAGCTGGCCGAGCTGGACGTCCTCGACCACCTGTTCGTCATCCCGTCCACGTCCGTGCACCGCATCCAGGAGGCGCAGACGACGCTCTACCACGTGCTCTGGGAGGTCACCCAACACCTGCTGGACCAAGACCGGCCGGGCGCCGACCGCGCCGCCGCCGGGGAGGGACGCGTCCCGACGCTCACCGACACCGACCAGGAGTGATGGAGGCGGTATGGGCACCATGACAGAGTCAGCGCAGGAGAGGTCGCGGGAGCAGGAAGAGCCCGTCGTCCACATCCTCTGGATCAACGCGGGCATGAGCTGCGACGGCGACTCCGTCTCGCTCACCGCGGCGACGCAGCCGCGCATCGAGGACATCGTGCTCGGCGGCCTGCCGGGCCTGCCCGCGGTGGACGTCCACTGGCCGCTGATCGACTTCCACAGCGGGCCGATGCAGGGCGCCGACGCCATGATCGAGTGGTACTTCCTCGCGGCGCGCGGCGCTCTGGAGCCGTTCGTGCTGGTGGTCGAGGGGTCGATCCCCAACGAGTCGATCAAGCAGGAGGGCTACTGGTCGGGGTTCGGCAACAACCCCGAGACCGGTCAGCCGATGACCCTGCCCGAGTGGCTGGACCTGCTGGCCCCCAAGGCGACCGCCGTGGTCGCGACCGGCACCTGCGCCACCTACGGCGGCATCCACGCGATGGCCGGCAACCCGACCGGGTGCATGGGCCTGGCCGACTACCTCGGCTGGGACTGGCGGTCCAAGGCCGGCATCCCGATCGTCAACGTCCCGGGCTGCCCGGTCCAGCCGGACAACATGTCCGAGACGCTGCTGTACCTGCTCTACCAGCTCAACGGGCAGGCTCCGATGATCCCGCTGGACGAGGCGCTGCGCCCCACGTGGCTGTTCGGCATGACCGTGCACGAGGGGTGCGACCGCGCCGGCTACTACGAGCAGGGCCAGTTCGCCGTCGAGTACGGCTCGCCGAAGTGCCTGGTCAAGATCGGCTGCTGGGGTCCCGTCGTCAAGTGCAACGTGCCGAAGCGGGGCTGGATGGCCGGCCTCGGCGGCTGCCCCAACGTCGGCGGCATCTGCATCGCCTGCACGATGCCCGGCTTCCCCGACAAGTTCATGCCGTTCATGGACGAGCCCCCCGGGGCGATGGTGTCCTCCACGGTCAGCACGGTGTACGGCGGCGTCGTCCGCAAGCTGCGCGGGATCACCCTGCGGACCGTCGACAAGGAGCCGAAGTGGCGGGCCAAGGGCCGCGCCCTGCTCACCGGCTATCGAGCGCCGTGGAGCTGAGACATGACCACGCGAACCGCACGGCGCCCTGGGGGCTGAGATGACCACCGCGAAGGACCAGAACCGCGACCTGGTGGAGATGGCCTGGGACCCGATCACCCGCATCGTGGGCAGCCTGGGCATCTACGCCAAGATCGACTTCAAGGCGAGGGAGGTCGTCGAGTGCCACAGCACCTCGTCGATCTTCCGCGGCTACAGCGTCTTCATGAAGGGCAAGGACCCGCGGGACGCGCACTTCATCACCAGCCGCATCTGCGGCATCTGCGGCGACAACCACGCCACCTGCTCGGTCTACAACCAGAACATGGCCTACGGCGTGCGCCCGCCCGCGCTCGCCGAATGGATCATCAACCTGGGCGAGTCCGCCGAGTACATGTTCGACCACAACATCTACCAGGAGAACCTGGTGGGGGTCGACTACTGCGAGAAGATGGTGCGCGAGACCAACCCCGGCGTGCTCGACCTGGCCGAGCGCACCGAATGCCCGAACGCCGGCGCGCACGGCTACCGCACCATCGCCGACATCATGCGCTCGCTGAACCCGCTCGAAGGCGAGTTCTACCGCGAGGCGCTGGTGATGAGCCGCCTCACGCGCGAGATGTTCTGCCTGATGGAGGGCAGGCACGTCCACCCCTCCACCCTCTACCCGGGCGGCGTCGGCACGGTGGCGACCGTCCAGCTCTTCACCGACTACCTGACCCGCCTCATGCGGTACGTCGAGTTCATGAAGAAGGTCGTGCCGATGCACGACGACCTGTTCGACTTCTTCTACGAGGCGCTGCCCGGGTACGAGGAGGTCGGCAGGCGGCGGGTGCTGCTCGGCTGCTGGGGCAGCCTCAACGACCCGGCGTACTGCGACTTCACCTACGAGAACATGAGCGCCTGGGGCCGGGAGATGTTCGTGACGCCCGGCGTCATCGTCGACGGCGAGCTGGTCACCAACGACCTGGTGGACATCAACCTCGGCATGCGCATCATGCTCGGCAGCTCCTACTACGAGGACTGGGCCGACCAGGAGCCGTTCGTCACCCACGACCCGCTCGGCAACCCGGTCGACATGCGGCACCCGTGGAACCAGCACACGATCCCGCGGCCGCAGAAACGCGACTTCGCCGACAAGTACAGCTGGGTCATGTCGCCGCGCTGGTACGACGGGTCGGACCTGCTCCCGCTGGACACCGGCGGCGGGCCCATCGCCCGGCTCTGGTCGACGGCCCTGTCCGGCCGGGTCAACTTCGGCGGCATCGAGGCCACCGGGCACAGCGTGATCATCCGGCTGCCCAAGACCGCCACCAAGCCCGAGACGACGTTCGAGTGGAAGATCCCCGAACGCAACGGCGAGCTGCTGTCCAACGCCCTCGAACGCAACCGCGCCCGCTCCTACTTCCAGGCGTACGCCGCGGCCTGCGCGCTGTACTTCGCCGAGAAGGGGCTGGACGAGGTGCGCAGGGGACGCACCCAGACGTGGGAGCCGTTCGAGGTGCCGGAAGAGGCGATCAGCTGCGGGTTCACCGAGGCGGTGCGCGGCCTGCTGTCCCACCACATGGTGATCAGGAACGGCAAGATCGCCAACTACCATCCGTACCCGCCGACGCCCTGGAACGCCAGCGTCCGCGACAGCAACGGGACGCCCGGCCCGTACGAGGACGCCGTGCAGAACACGCCGATCTTCGAGGAGAACCCGCCGGAGCGGTTCAAGGGCATCGACATCATGCGGACCGTCCGCAGCTTCGACCCGTGCCTGCCGTGCGGAGTGCACATGTACCTCGGCGGAGGCCAGGAACTGCGGAAGCTGCACAGCCCTCATGCCTTCAATGCCATCTGACCTGGGAGGCGGTGCCGCGCACCGATCCTCCCCGCGGGCCCCGGCGACCGCGACAGGGTCGCCGGGGCCCGCCTCCGACGAGAACCGCGGAACACCTGACGTGCGGGCGGCCGGGGAGCGGGTGGAGGCGCTGATCGACGAGCTCGGCGCCCTCGCCGACCCCCTCGCGCGAGCCCGCGCCGAGGAACTGGTCAGAGCCCTCGTCGACCTCTACGGCGCCGGGCTGGAGCGGGTCATGGACATCGTGGTCCAGAGCGAGGCCGCCGACGTTCTGCGGCGGCTTGCGGGCGACGAGCTCGTCTCCGGGCTGCTCGTCCTGCACGACCTGCACCCGCTCGGCACCGAGGACCGGGTCCGCGCCGCCCTGGACGCCGTGCGCCCCGCGCTCGGCCTGCACGAGGGCGGTGTGGAACTGCTCGGCGTCGACGCGGCCGCGGGCGTCGTGCGGCTGCGGCTGTCCGGCAACTGCCACGGGTGCGCGTCGTCGCAGGTCACGGTGACCGACGCCATCGAAAGGGCCGTGCTGCGCGCCGCGCCGGAGGTGTCCCGGCTGGAGGTCGACGGGGTGGCGGACGCCTCCTCGCCGCTGCTGCAGATCCAGCGCCGCCCCCCGGGCCCGTGCCCGGTTCCCGAGGAGGCGACGCCATGAGCGCTCCAGAAGGCGGCGCGGCGAGCGGTCCGGGAGGTGCCGCCGTGAGCGGGCCGGGCCCTGGGCTGCGCAGGTTCCGTGAGCGGCGGGGGCCGGTGGCGGAGGTGTGCGAGATGTGCGCCGAGCCGCTGGACGACCGGCACGGCCACGCGGTGAACACCGGCACGCGGGCGCTGCTGTGCATCTGCGGCGCCTGCCGCCTGCTGCTCTCGCGCGGCGGCTCCGTCGCCCGCGGCCGCTATCGGTCGGTGCCGGAACGCTACCTGTACGTCCCGGCGTTCCGCCTGACGGCGGCGGACTGGGAGGAACTGCAGATTCCAGTACGCACCGCCTTCCTGTTCCACAACTCGGAGCTCGGCCGGTTCGCGGCGTTCTATCCCAGCCCCGGCGGGGCGACGGAGTCGCTGCTCGACCTGTCCACCTGGGACCGCGTCATGGCCGCCAACCCCGAGCTGCCGGAGGCCGAGCCGGACGTCGAGGCGTACCTGATCGACCGCCGCCCCGAGGGCTTCGCCTGCCACCTGGTCCCGATCGACGCGTGCTACGAGCTGGTCGGGCTGGTCCGGGTGCACTGGAAGGGATTCCACGGCGGCCAGGAGGCGCAGGACGCCATCGGCGCCTTCTTCGACACGCTGCGCCGCCGCAGCGAGGTGGTCACGCCCGCCGAGCCGGAGAGCGCACCGCCCGGCACCGGGCGCGTCCCGGCGGACGCCCGCCCCGGCGGCGCGCCGGCCGACGCGCCGGCGGATGCGCAGGTCGAGGCGCTGGCCGATGTACCGGTGGATGCGCCGGTCGGGGAGGGGCGCGGCCGTGGCTGAGATCGGGTTCGAGTGCCTCGACGTGCGCCCCGACCCGTACGGGGCCTTCCCCACGCTGCTGTTCCGCATCCGCGTGACCGCGCCGGACGAGGCCGCCGTCCACGCCGTCGCGCTGCGCTGCCAGATCCGCATCGAGCCCCAGCGGCGCCGGTACGGCCCCGCCGAGAGCGAGCTGCTCGCCGATCTGTTCGGCCACCCGTCCCGCTGGGGTGACACGGTAAGACCGCTGCAGTTCGCCAACGTCTCGGTCATGGTGCCGCGGTTCACCGGGTCCACCGAGGTCGACCTGCCGGTGCCGTGCGGCTACGACCTGGAGGTGGCGGCGGGCAAGTACTTCGCCTCGCTCGACGACGGTGAGGTGCCGTTGCTGCTGCTGTTCAGCGGCACGGTGTTCGCCAGGGCGGGGGAGGGGTTCACCGTCCGGCAGGTGCCCTGGGACCGCGAGGCCCGCCACGGGCTGCCGGTCTCCGAGTGGCGGCGGATGATCGACCGCTACTTCCCCGGCGGCGGCTGGCTGCGGCTCAACCGGGACACGCTGCGTGATCTGCAGCGGTTCAAGTCCGAGCGCGCCCTGCCCACCTGGGACGAGGCGATGGAAGTCCTGCTGAAGGAGGCGCGCGGATGAGCGTGCCGATGGACATCGCGCGCAAGGTGGCGGACGCCGTCCTGTACGAGGGCTACCTGCTCTACCCCTACCGGGCGTCCGCCGCCAAGAACCGGCTGCGCTGGCAGTTCGGCGTGCTCGTGCCCCCCGCGTACACGGCGGGCGGGGAGCCCTCGGCCAGCGTGACCGAATGCCTGGCCGAAGGGGCCGCGCACGCGCTGCTGCGCCTGCGCCTGCGGTTCCTGCACGTCAAGGAGCGCCGCGTCGAACGCGCGCGGGACGGGGGTTTCGTCCCGGTCCCCGAGCTGACCTGCGACGGCGTCACGCACCTCACCTTCGACGAGGCCACCGCCCGCGAGGTGCAGGCCGTCGTGCCCATGCCCGGCCTGGTCGGCGCCGAGCGGGCCGTCCAGGTGCGCCTGCCCGGGGACCGCGCCGAGCGGCCCGTCGTGACGGCCTCCGGTGAGGTGCTCGGCCGCGTCGTCACCGAGCACCGGCCGGTGCGCGCGGTGCTGCGGATCGCGGCCGAGCGGCAGGACGGTCCGTACGGGCTGCTGAAGGTGCGTGTCAAGGTCGAGAACGCCGCCGAGCCGCCGTGCGCAGCCACCCGCGAGGAGGCGCTGCGGCACTCACTGGTGGCCGCCCACCTGCTGCTGGCGGTGACGGCGGGGTCGTTCCTGTCGATGGCAGACCCGCCCGAGTGGGCCCGCGCGGCCGCCCAGGGCTGCCGCAACGTCAACACCTGGCCCGTCCTGGTCGGCGAGCCGGGGCACCGCGACGTCCTGCTGTCCTCGCCGATCATCCTGTACGACCACCCCGCCGTCGCCCCCGAGAGCCCCGGCGACCTGTTCGACGCGACGGAGATCGACGAGATCCTGCACCTGCGGACGCTCACGCTGACCGAGGAGGAGAAGCGCGAGGCGCGGGCCACCGACCCGAGGGCCGCCGAGATCATCGACCGGGCCGGCGACCTGCCGCCCGAGCTGCTGGAACGCCTGCACGGCGCCATCCGCCACCTCCGCACCCCGGCGCGGTCCCCGGCCGAGCCGCCGCGGCCGTCCGCCGAGGCCGTTGGTGCCGCCGGGGACGCCTGGGATGCCGGTGTCGCCGGGTCCGCCGGGGTCGCGGGGCCGCCGGACGGGGAGCCATGGCTGGACCTGGTGGGCGGGGCGCGGTCGCCGGCGGACGAGGACAGCGTGATCGTCGCGGGGGTCGAGATCGGCAGGGGCGCCCGCGTCCGGCTCGCCCCCGGCGCGCGGCGCGCGGACGCGCACGACATGTTCCTCGCGGGCAGGACGGCCCAGGTCGAGGCCGTGCTCCGCGACGTCGACGGGGCCCGCTACCTGGCCGTCACGCTGGACGACGACCTCGGCGCCGACCTGCACCGCTCCCACGGCCGGTTCCTGTACTTCGCGCCCGACGAGGTGGAGCCGGTCCCGTCCGGAGCGGAGGCGGGCGGGTGAGGACTCTGGTCGCGGGCGTGGGCAACGTCTTCCTCGGCGACGACGGCTTCGGCGTCGCCGTGGCCCGCCACCTGGCGGCGACCGGCGTGCCCGAGGACGTCGTGGTGTCCGACTTCGGCATCCGCGGCGTCCACCTGGCCTACGAGCTCACCGGCGGCGGGTACGACCTGGCCATCCTGGTCGACGCCGTGGCCCGGGACGGCCCGCCCGGCACGCTGTACGTCCTGCTGCCCTCGCCGGAGCAGGTCCCGGGCACGTTCGCCGACGCCCATGACATGACCCCGGACGCCGTGCTCGCGCTGGCCGGGACGCTCGGCGGCGACGTCACGCCGGTCCTGCTGGTGGGATGCCGGCCGGCGGACGTCTCGCCCGGCATGGAGCTCAGCCCGCCGGTGGCCGAGGCCGTCGGCAGGGCGGCCGAGCTGGTCCTCGAACTCATAGAAGAACGGAGAAAGGAGACAGATGACCAAGCGCATGATCATGCTGACCGTCGTGGTGGCGGTCGGCGTCATGGTGTACCGGTCGATTCCGGACTTCAAGCGGTACATGAAGATCCGCCAGATGTGACCCGCGTGCCGGCGGGCGGGGCCGCGACGCCCCGGCCGGCCGGTACGCGCACGGCCAAGCGCACACCGACCTGAGCGGCCGGCGTGCGTACGCCGAACGCATACCGATCTGAGCGGCCGGTGTGCGTACGCCAAGCGGACGCCGACCTGAGCGGCCGGCGTGCGCACGGCCGATCGGACAGCGATCTGAGAAGAGGTAGAACCGTGCACGAATACGGGATCGCGGAGTCGATCCTCGCCGCGGTGGAGGGACGCGCGGACGGCCGGCGGGTGCGCCGGGCGCGGGTGCAGGTGGGCGCGCTGCTGCGCGTCGCCGAACCCTCCATCAACGACGCGTGGAGCCTGGTCACCGAGGGGACCCTGGCGGAGGGCGCGCGCCTGGACCTGGTCACCCTGCCGGTGCGGCTCACCTGCCGGGACTGCGGGAACACCACCACCTCGGTGGACCCGTACGCGGTGTGCCCCGCCTGCGGGACCACCGACGTCGACACCGAGGGCGGCGACGATCTCGTCCTCGAATCCATCCAGCTCGCGGAGGCGACTCATGTGCCTGGGGATTCCCGGGGAGATCGTGGAAATCCTGTCGGATCGTCCTGACCTGGCGAAGGTCGACGTCAGCGGCGTGCGGCGGGCCATCAACATCGGCCTGCTGGAGGGGGAGACGCTCGCCCCGGGCGACTGGATCCTCATCCACGTCGGCTTCGCCCTGTCCAAGATCGACGAGGTGGAGGCGCGGTCGGCGCTCGACTTCCTGGAGAGCATCGGCCAGGCCTACGAGGACGAGATCGCCGCCCTCCGCGACTCCGTGATCGAACAGGGGTGACGCCGATGCGGTTCGTCGACGAGTACCGCGACGCGGGCAAGGCGCGGGCGCTGGCCGCGCGCATCGCCGCGCTGTGCGAGCCCGGCCGGGCGTACAAGTTCATGGAGGTGTGCGGCGGGCACACCCACACGATCTACAAGCACGGGCTGGAAGACTACCTGCCGGCGGGGATCACACTGGTCCACGGCCCGGGATGCCCGGTCTGCGTCATCCCGATGGGCAGGGTGGACGACGCGATCGCCATCGCCGAGCAGCCCGACGTGATCATGACGTCGTTCGGCGACATGATGCGCGTCCCGGGCGGCAACGGGTCCTTCCTGGACGCGATGGCGCGCGGCGCGGACATCCGGATGGTCTACTCGCCGCTGGACGCCCTCAAGATCGCCCGCGACAACCCGGACAAACGGGTGGTCTTCCTGGCCATCGGGTTCGAGACCACGGCCCCGTCCACCGCGATGACCGTCATGCGCGCCGCGGCCGAGCGCATCGGCAACTTCTCGGTCTTCTGCAACCACGTGACGATCCTCCCGGCGATCAAGGCGATCCTCGACTCGCCCGACCTGCGGCTCGACGGCTTCATCGGCCCCGGCCACGTCTCGACGGTGATCGGCTGCCGCCCGTACGGCTTCATCGCCGAGGAGTACGGCAAGCCGCTCGTGGTCGCCGGGTTCGAGCCGCTGGACGTGCTCCAGGCCGTCTACCGCAACCTCGAACAGCTCGCCGAGGGGCGGGCGGAGGTGGAGAACCAGTACGGGCGGGTGGTGCCCTGGAACGGCAACCCCAAGGCGCTCGCGGTGATCAACGAGGTGATGGAGCTGCGCCCGACCTTCGAGTGGCGCGGCCTCGGGTTCATCTCCGACTCCGCGCTGTGCGTGCGCGAGCGGTACGCGGACTTCGACGCCGAGCGCCTCTTCGGCGTCCCGGGGGCCCGGGTCGCCGACCCGAAGGCCTGCCAGTGCGGCGAGGTGCTCAAAGGCGTCCTCAAGCCGTGGGAGTGCAAGGTGTTCGGCACGGCCTGCACCCCTGAGACGCCGATCGGCACCTGCATGGTGTCCTCGGAGGGGGCCTGCGCGGCCTACTACAACTTCGGCCGCTTCTCACGCGACCGGGTCAAGGAGGCGACGCGCACGTGAACCACGATGAACAGGCACCAAGCCGCCCGGAGCAGGTCCTGAACCGCGAGGAACCGGCTGCGGGCGGGCGGGAGCGGGTGCTGAACCGCGAGGACCAGGCTTCGGGCCGGCAGGGACGGGGTTCGAACCGCGAGGAACGGGCTGCGGGCGGGCGAGAGCGGGTGCTCATCCGCGAGGAGCAGGTGCTGGAGCGCATCGAACGCGCGCGCCGCAGCCGGCCGAGGCTGCGGGAGGAACTGGTCACCCTCGCCCACGGCGCCGGGGGCAAGGCTGGTCGCACGCTGATCGAGGCGGTCTTCCTGGAGGCCTTCCGCAACCCTCACCTGGAGCCCCTGGCCGACGGCGCGGTACTGGAACCGCGGCCAAGCCCGGTGGTCTCCGGCGGACCTGCCTCGACGACCGACTCCGAACCGGCCCTGACCACCAGGTCCGGGCCGGCATTGGCCACCGGCTCGGGGCCGGTCCTGACCACCGGTCTCGAACCGGCCCTGACCGCCGGTTCCGGGCTGGCGTTCACGACCGACTCGTACGTGGTGACGCCGCTGTTCTTCCCGGGCGGCGACATCGGGGACCTGGCCGTCAACGGCACCGTCAACGACCTGGCGATGTGCGGGGCGCGGCCGGCGCACCTGTCTGCCGCGTTCATCCTGGAAGAGGGCTTCCCGATAAGGGACCTGCGCCGGATCGCCGCCACCATGGCCGAGGCCGCGCGGGCGGCCGGCGTGACGATCGTCACAGGGGACACCAAGGTCGTCCAGCGGGGCAAGGCCGACGGCTGCTACATCACCACGGCCGGGGTCGGGACCGTCCTGCCGGGGGTGCGGCTCGACGCCTCCGCCGTCCGGCCGGGTGACGCGGTCATCGTGTCCGGGCCGATCGGCGAGCACGGCGTCACGGTCATGCTCGCGCGCGGCGGCCTGGACATCGAGGCCGACGACCTGGTGTCCGACACCGCCCCGCTCAACGGCCTGACCGCCCGGCTGCTGGACGCCTGTCCCGACGGCCGGGTCCGGTGCCTGCGCGACGCCACCCGTGGCGGGGTGGCGACCGTGCTGAACGAGATCGCGCGGGCGGCGGAGGCGGCGGTCGTCGTGGAGGAGGACGCCGTCCCGGTGCGGCCCGCCGTTCGCGGGGCGTGCGAGCTGCTCGGCATCGACCCGCTCTACGTCGCCTGCGAGGGCCGCATGGTCGCCGTGGTGGCCGGGGACGCCGCCGGCGCGGCGCTGGCGTCCCTGCGCTCGCACCCGCTGGGCGCCGATGCCGCCGTGGTGGGCCGGATCGCCGAGGACCCGCCCGGACTGGTCCTGCTCAAGACCGGCTTCGGCGGCACGCGCATCGTCGACGTCCTCGTCGGCGACCCGCTGCCCCGCATCTGCTGAGCGCCGCCGTCATGCCCGGCGCGCTCCGAATGAGTGGGTACGTACACATCTAGTGGCGGATGTCTGCTCGACGGCCGCCACCTGAGACGGGGGTGGAGTCATGATGCAGCCACGAGGACCGGGCGCCCCGGCCGAGGTCATGCCCGGCCTGGAGGAGATCCGCCGGCAGGTGCGCCGGGACGTCGCCATGGCCGGCGACCGCGCGTTCGACAGCCCGCCCAGAGGCGCCAGCCGTCCGCCGCGGGTGATGACCGAGGTGGAACGGCACGGCGTGTCCCCGATCGACAGCGAGGCCAGGTCGCCGCTGGGCGTGGGGCCGAGCAGCACCGGCCGCGGCGAGCGCGTCGCACGCCACAAGGAGGAGCCCGGACGGAGGAGGAGGGCCGGCGTCGAAGCCCCGTCCCGCCGCCCGTACGGCGTCTCGGCGCCGGAGGACGACACCGGCGTCGGCCCCTCGGGCACCGTGCACGAGGACAGCCCGTACCTGCCGCCCGGCGACCAGGCCGGCTGAGCGACAAGACAGCCCGTACCTGCCCCCGGCGACCAGGCCGACTGGGCGAGAACGGGAAGGGCCCGAGCCCGGACGCCGCGTCAGGCGCCCGGCCTCGGGCTGTTCCGTCGCCGAGGCCGGGAGCCCGGTCTGTCATGGGCCGGGGTGAGTCACACGGTGAGCGCGAACTTGCCGCGGGCGTGCTCGGTCTCGAAGGCGTGCATGGCGGCGGCGGTCTCGCTCAGGGGGTACGTCCGCTCGATCACCGGCGTCACCTTCCCGTCCGCGACGAGCGCGCCAAGGTGGTCGAGGTCCTCGATGCTGTGCTTGGTGATCAGCCCGCGCAACTTGTGCCGCACGAACGGCGAGAGCGCGAGGATGCCGATCAGTCGTGGGATGGGACCGAGCACGGGGCCGCCGGTGCCGCTGGAGGCGATGTAGACGCCCTCCGGCGTGAGGACTCGGCGCAGGTCGGCGAGCCGGTGGTTGCCCGCCAGGTCGACGATGACGTCGTACCGGCCGGCGCCCTGGGTGAAGTCCTCGCGGGTGTAGTCGATGACGTGGTCGGCGCCGATCGAACGCACCAGGTCGGCGTTACGGGTGCTGCAGACGCCGGTCACCTCCGCGCCGAGGACCTTGGCGAGCTGCACGGCGAAGGTGCCGACCCCGCCGGAGGCGCCGTTGATCAACACCGTCCGGCCCGGCCCTGCTCCAGCGAGCCGCAGCGCCTGCAGCGCGGTCGGCGCCGCCACCGGCAGGGTCGCCGCCTGCGCGAACGTCACCCCCGGCGGCTTGCGGGCCAGACGCGTCTCACGGACCGCCACGTACTCGGCGAAGCCCTGCTGGTCCACCTCGCCGAACACCTCGTCGCCGGCGCGGAGGCCGGTCGCCTTCGCTCCGGTGGCCTCGACCGTACCCGCGATGCCGCGCCCCAGGATGGTCTTCTTCGGACGCCGGAGCCCGAACGCGAGCCGGCCGGCGCTCGGCAGACCGCGCATCGTGACACGGTCGCCGTGGTTGATCGACGCGGCGTGGACCCGCACCAGCACCTCGTGGTCACCGGCGACCGGCCGGTCGACGTCGGCGTACCGCAGCACCTCGGGTGAGCCGTACTCGTTGTAGACGATCGCTTTCATGGGTGTCCCTCGTTTCGGTGACGAATCGGACGGTGGCCGGTGGCCGGTGGCCGGTGGTCGATCCGGCGAAGCCGAAGCCGGAGTCGGAGTCGGGGCCAGAGGGGGAGGGGGGCGAGCGGTCAGCGGTGGCGCGCTCGTGCGACGCCGTCGAGGACGGTGCGGACGAGCGTCAGGACGGAGACGGCCACGAGGCCGGTGGTGATCCACTGCGCCGCGCTCGGCGGCCAGCCCGCCGCCCGGGTGAAGGCGGGGTTGAGCAGCCTGTCGTTCGTGGCGAGCCAGATCAGCATGATCGGGCAGGCGATCTCGAAGAGGACCCCTGTGACGGCGACGGGAACGCTCCACCGGGCGTAGTACTTCGCGAAGGCGGAGCCGAGGTTGCCGATCACCAGGGCGATGAACACGTACACCACCCCGCTCTCCCACAGCCATGGCGACAGCACGCCGATGGGGTCGCCGGCCGCGTCCCTCTCGGTGCTCACCACCGGCGAGATCAGGATGAGGGTGGTGAAGAGCACGAATGCCACGGTCTCGATGATCAGCTCGCCGTACCGCGCGCGGCGGCTGGGCGGCTCCGGCAGCGCGGCGGGGGACCACGGCCGTGCCGGCGTCCGGCCCGCGGCGGCGACGCGATCGATGACCGCGAAGGCGAGCGTCGTCCAGAAGGCGACGTGCACGCCCGCCTGGACCGCCGCACCGGCGGTGTCGCCGATCGCGCTGAGAGCGGGGGCGCCCTGGAGGAGTTGCACGAGCCCGACGGCGACGGCCACGGCGGGCACGATCGTCGCGAGCAGGGCGGTCAGCAGGCGCGTGTACTCGATGTAGACCGCGGGGCCGATGAGCTGGATCGGGCGGTCGGCGTAACCGGCGGCCAGCCGTGCCGGGTCGCCCAGCTGGGTAAGGACGGCCAGCTCGGCCGCGGCCCGGTCGTCCCCCGCTTCGAGGCGGTCGTCGACGGCGTCCGCGATCGACGCGCGGAGCTCCTTTTCGATGTCGGGGCGTTGCCTGCCGGGAAGGCGGCGCAATGTCGCATCGACGTAGCGGTCGGTAAGAGTGCTCGTGGGGGTCATGACGGGCCTTTCAGGCTGCGCAACGCGGTGTCGAGCTCGTCCCAGTCGCGGCTGAGGGCGTCGGCGAGGGCGACGCCTTCGTCGATCGTGCGGTAGAACTTGCGCGGCCGCGACTCCTCGGTGTTCCAGTCGCTCGTCAGAAGCCCTTGCTTCTCCAGGCGGCGCAGGAGCGGGTAGAGGGTGTTGGCGTCGACGGCGAAGCCGCGCCGGTCGAGCTCGTCGAGCAGGGCGTACCCGTAGTTCGGCTGCTGGAGGACGAGCAGGCAGGCCAGTACGACGGTCCCCCGCCGCAGTTCCTGCTGGTGCGTGGACAGCAGCTCATCATCAAGCATGCCTCACACGATAGTGTGTGCCACACACTATTGCAACAGCCACTACTAAAGGCCGTCGTGGTACGGCTTGCTCCTTGTGGGTGAGGCGGGCGCACGGCATCCGGCCGCGCGCGAACATTCCCGCCGTGAAGAAGGTCGAGACTTCAGAGCGCTCGGGTCATGTACACGCTGTGCGGGTCGAGCCGGTAGTCCGCGAACGGTTCGCAGTAGCGGAAGCCGAACTTCTCGTACAGTCTGCGGGCGGGCAGGAAGAACTCGGTCGATCCGGTCTCCAGGCTCAGCCGGGTGAACCCCATGTTCGTCGCCTCGGTGATGATGTGCTCCAGCACCAGGGACGCGATGCCGCTCCGCTTGCGTCCAGGAGTGGTGCGCATCGACTTCACCTCGGCGTGGCCGGCGTCCAGCCTCTTGATCGCACCGCAGCCCACCAGGGTGTCGCCGTCCATGACCGACCAGAAGGTGATCTCGGGCTTGCGGAGGGCGTCGAGGTCGAGGGCGTGCACGCTCCCCGGAGGGGTGATGGACCGCATCTCCTCAAGATGCGCCTCAAGGAACTCGGCTATCTGCGGGCCGGACAGGTCGTCGATCACGATCTTGAGGCTGCTCACTCGTTTCTCCGGGGGTCCGCTCCGCAGGTACGCGATCCAAGAGTAAACCGCCCGAACCGAGCCGACCTCCGAGCCGATCTCTGAGCCGATCTCTGAGCCGACGTCCGGTCCGTCGTGGGGCGTCCGTTGTGGGGCGTCCGTTGTGGGCGTCTGGTCCAGCGGACGACGAGGGGGCCTCACTCCACCGGTCGCCGGGCGGAACCGGGCGCCGTACGCCGGAGCGTGAGCGCCATCCGTGGCATGCCCGCGAGCAGGCGCGCGGCGAAGCGGACGCGGGCCTGCCTGCCGGGCAGCGCGTGCAGCTCACCGCGCCACTCCTCAAGCCAGCGGGCACGGGCGGCGGCCGGCAGCAGCGCCGCGCCCACCGAGACCGCGCCGAACGCCATTCGCATCCCGTCCCGGCCGCCAGGAGGGGACTGCGCGAGCGGTCCGGTCTCGTCTCGGCCCGCTCTGGTCCCCTCCTGACCTGCTCCCGTCCCATCTTGACGGTTGCCGGGCTCGTCCCGGCCGGTCTGGGCGGCGATCGTGGCGGTGGCGAGCTCCTGGAGCTCCCGTCCGATCCGCTCCATGCCCAGCCGCCCGGCGACGGGCGCGAAGACGTCGAGTGACTCCTGCGACTTCCGAAGCTGCTTGGCAGGGGAGAGGAACCGCACCGTCCGCAGGTTGTGCAGCCGATCGGCCAGCTTGAGCGTGAGCACGCGCGCGTCGGTGGCGGTCGCCCAGCCGTCCGGCGGCCCGGCGGGGTCGTCGAGCGTCTGGAAGTCGGTGAGCAGGCCGGTGACTCCGGGGCCGAATTCGCGCGCCAGCTCCGCCTCGGAGCAGCCGGTGCCGGAGAGCACATCGTGCAGCAAGGCGGCGCACACCACCTCGTGGTCCATGCCCGCGTCGGCGAGGATGGCGGCGACCGCGACCGGGTGAGTGATGTACGGATCGCCGCTGTGGCGTCTCTGATCGCGATGCCAATAGGCGGCGACCGCGTACGCGCGCTCGATCAGCCTCACGTGCTCGTCCGCAGGGACGTGGCGGAAGGCGCGCAGCACCGTGCCGGCCGAGGACCCGCCGTCGCGGGTTCCGCGCGCGGTCATGGTGCCCACCCCATTGTGCCGGGATGGGTGAGCCAGGCTGGGACGGACTGCCGGCGGGAGCGGTACGCCCGCGCGATCGCGTCGCGGGCGAGGGCGGCGCCGTCCCGCGTGAGTTTGTAGTAGCGGCGTCGCGGGCGGCCCTCGCTCACGTGCGCCGCCGGGTCTTCCCACGAACTGTCCACCCAGCCGATCTGTTCCAGCCGGGCGAGGAGGGGGTACACCGTGCCGCTCGGCAGCCCGGTCGCCTCGCACAGATCGAGCCCATAGCGCTCCCGCGCGGGGTCGTCCAGCAGCGCGCGGAGCACCGACTGCACCTGCAAAGTCATCCGTGGACCAGTTGGCATACTCGGACTCTACATAGGTAGAGATAGCCCGGCAGGTCTCCAGCCGGCGACATTGCCGTCACCGGGGCCTGTGGACCACGATGTGCCCGGCGGCCGGTTCGGTCGGGACGGCGCGTCCGTCTCTGGCCGAGGCGGAGGTGGAGGTCAGGCGCGCGCGTCGGTGCGCAGGGCTCGGGCGCATACGGTGAGACTTTCCGACAGCGTCTCACGTGTCGGGGCGTCGACCTCGGCGAGCATGACGGTCTCGATGTCGTTCAGCGAGCGGTCGCAGCGCCGCAGTACGGCCTGCCCCTTGCGGGTGAGCCGGGCGCACAGCACCCGGCCACCGTCCGGATGCGGGCGACGGCTGATCAGTTCACGCTGTTCCAGGTCGCAGATGACGAGGTTCATCGCCTGCGGCGTGACGAACGCGATGCGAGCCAGTTCGGCGGAGGACAGCCCGTCGTGCATCCGCAGCTCGCTGAGCGCCATGTAGGCGGTGGTGGTGACGCCGTGCTGGGCGAGCGCCTCGTCCAGACGGGCCCGGATGCGACGTTCGAGCCGGAATACCAGATAGCTCAGGCGCGGTGCGGGCGGGGACGACTGGGCGGCTGGACGCGTTAGGCGCTCGGTCACTGCACGACGATATCCCGGCGGCCGCCATGTAAGTTTCCTTCTTCTTGTCAAACAAGTTGATAGCAAGCAGCTTGATAAGCAGGGGAAGGGCGCCTTGCCTCCGCGTTGACGCCGTCCTCCGTCCGGTTGCGTCTTGACCGCCGGCGAGACCGCCCGTATACCCCTGATGTCGACCTGACGCGTCAGAGGCGTCAGTATGCACGCGACACAACCGTGTGCCCAGGGCATGGGCGGTCTCTCGCGGGACCGCCTGTGAAAGCGGGGCGGCGGCGCGGCGGAACACCGACACGGCAGGGGTCGGCCTCCCGCCTCAACGCCGCCGCCCTCCGCGGCCGGGGACGGACGCCCAACGCCCCGGTATGCGCCGAAGGGCGGCGCGTCAGCGCCGGTACAGCCAAGGCAGTGCGGCGAGGCTCTTGGTCAGGTACTTCTCGTGGCCCGACTCCAACGCGTACGCCATGTCCTCAAGGAGGCCGCACCGTGCGTAGAAGGCGGCGCGTGCGGTGATCGTCCCGGCCTGGACGGCATCGGCCGCGTACGCGGACAGGGCGTGGCGGAGGGCGGCGGGGCCGAGGTCGCGATAGATGAGGCCGAAGTCGTAGGCGGGATCGGTGACGGCGGCGTCCGTCCAGTCGATGACGCCGGTCACCGCGCAGTTCTCCGGGTCGACCAGCACATGCTCGATGCCGAGGTCGTTGTGGGAGAACGCCAGGGAGTCCGGGCCGGGCGGCGGCGGCGCGGCGAGGAACGCCTCCACGTCCGCGCGGCAGGCCGGCGGCACAGCGCCCGCCACCGCGGCGTAGTTCTCCTCGGTCTCGCGCAGCCACAGTTCCATCGGATCGGCGTCGGTCTCCACCAGACCGGCGACCCGGTCGGCGGGCACCGCGTGCAGCGCGGCGAGGAGCCCGCCCAGCACGGCGCCGATCGCGGGCGCGCAGGCGGTGCGGCGCTGCTCGGGCAGGTCGATGAGCGGCACGCCGGGCACCTTGCCGTAGGCCAGGCAGCCGCGCTCCGGCACCGTGAAACGCGGCAGGGGGACCGCCAGCGGCGCGATCTCGGCGACGACGGACAGCAGCCGCGCGTCCGCCTCGACCTGTGCGGCCCGCGCCACGGGGTCGGCCTGCTTGCCGAAGCGGACGACCAGTTCGCCGTCGACCTCCCAGGCGACGTTGTCCGCACCCTCACCCAGGAGCACCACAGACCCGATCTCACGACCGGGCAGACGCGCGGCCACGATATCGCGGACATCCTGGACACCCGGCCGCGTTCCCGACGGCTGCTCGGCCGACATGCCGACCTCCCTGAACGACGACGCGCGACGTGATGGCACCACTGGATTCCGACCCGCCGGTCGGCCATTTCCTTCCGAGTATCACCGCCGGCCACTTCCCCCGAGACCGTCACCGGCCACTTCTGCCCGAACACCGTCACCGGCCACTTCCTCCCGAAGGCTCCCGCCGGCCGTCTTCCCCCAGAGATCCCCGCCCGCGTGCCCTGCGAGGCTCGTGAGCCCACTTTCGCGTCTCGGCGATGACGTAGGTGACCGCCTCCGCGATTTCACCGACCGGGAACAACATCCGATATGGCTCACCCATTCGAGGATCCACGCGATAGGAGAACCGCTCGGCGGCCCGAACGATGGTGACCACCGTACGGGCCTCCCCGTCCCGTCCCACGATTTCCAGCCGTGGCGGTACGCATTCAGCACCACCGCCCGGTTGCGGCTCCACGGCGTGAGACGGCGTATCGGCCAGATACGCGCGAATTCCGGCCTTGGCGAGCCCGTGCTGGAGCGTCGCCAAGAGCGCGCGATGCGTTCCGGCCATCTGCGCGTCCACACCGCCCGGTCTCATGGTCTCGCCACACGGAACCAGACCACCAGCTCGCTGACCAGTAGTTCCGCGTCGTCCGCGTCCGTGTGACCGGCGTTTCGCAGGAGCGCGCCGACATGCCTGCGAGCGCGTGGGACGGACGCCGTCTCCACCGGCAGCTCCACCACGCCCATCAGATTCGCCGTACGTACCGCCTCAGCGCTCATCAGCGCATCACCGTTCTTCCAGTAATACAGGAACCGGGATCAGAACTGTCCGGATTACTCCATTAGCGGGGGGAATTGTCGCCGCATCGCCATGGCGTAGTACGGATAAAAGCTTCGGATCCCAGGGTGCCGACTTATAACCTGTCGGCACCGAGAACTTTCGCCGACAATCGACTGACGGAAACTCCCGGATGGCGTGCCGGTACGTCACCATTCACGTCATCGGTTGTCATGAAAGCCGCAGGAGAACCCCCCGGAGGCGACCATGGGAAACGATCTGGATCCACGTCTTTCGCCAGTTCAGCGCTTCGGCCGCGAACTGGCGCGGGTCCGCAGAGAGGCAGGGCTCTCCCAGGCGCGCCTGGCCGCGCGCCTGGGCGTCTCGTCATCGCTCGTAGGCCATATCGAGATCGGCGATCGGAATCCCAGGGGAGACCTGGCGGCACGATGTGATGAGGTGCTGAGGACTGGCGACCTGTTTTCTCGCCTATGCCGGAATGTCAGTTCTCCGTCCGGGCCGATATGGTTTGTCAGGTGGCTGGAGGAAATCGAGCCGCGAGCACGAGCGCTTCGTAGTTGGGACCCGCTGCTCATCCCCGGCCTGCTGCAGACGGAGGAGTACGCGCGGGCGGTCTTCAACGGAGGCCGCGCCGTCCCGGAGGAAGAGATCGAGCAACGGGTCCTGTCGCGCATGCGTCGTAAGAAGATCCTTGAGCGGGACAAGCCTCCGGAGATCTGGGTGCTCATCGACGAATGGGTGCTCAAGCGACCCCTCGGAAACCCCAAGGTGATGTCCGACCAGCTCGACCACCTCATGGACATCACCGAAAGCCGTAACGTCACCGTGCAAGTGGTCCCCTACGACAACCCCTGCACCGACGGCCTGCTGTCGAGTTTCACCATCGCTGAACTACAGGACGCGCCGACAGCCGTCTCCATAGAGTCGGCAGGGAAGGGAGAAGTGTCCTCAGAGTATGATCTTGTTAGTGACATCTGGGGGCAGTATGACAGGCTGAGGGCACAGGCATTTCGTCCGATTGATTCTCTAGAGAAGATCAGGGAAGCGAGAGCCCAGTGGAAGCGTTAGTCTCGAACGCTGTCGATCTCTCCGGGGCGGCATGGCGGAAAAGTTCTCGTAGTGGCAACACCGGCGGGAATTGCGTCGAGGTCGCTCTCAACCTGCCCGAACTGGTCGTCGTCCGTGACAGCAAGCAGCTCGACGGATCGATCGTGGTCTGTTCCCCTGCGGCCTGGCGGTCGTTCACGCGTGTCGTGAAGCACGACGGGCTCGGTTTCTGACCCTCCGAATGTCCCAACCCCGAACGGCCACGTAGAGACGACCGGCCAGGAGTATGCGTCGCCGCCGATCACCGCCACAGCTCACCGGTGATCGGCGGCCCGCCGCTCGGCCCCGCCCTTTCCAGTGTGGTGCTGGGCCCCAGGGCGCGCAGGAGTGGACCTCGCTCGTCAAGGGCCGGTTACTCGAAGGCGTTGGTCGGGGAGGGTGAACAGGTCGTCGGTGGTCGTGAGGCAGTGGGTCAGCAATCCGGCGACCTCCGGAGGCACGAGAGCGATGGTCGTGAGCGCGGCCAGGGTGAGCGGCAGCGGGTGCAGCAGGTACTGGTCGCGGACTTCCTCGCTGGCCTCCGGGCCGGACCGCGCGGAGAAGTCGTACCGGTGAATCCTCGCCAGGTAGATGTACTGGCGGTCCGGCCCGCTGTCCACCACGCCGAGCAATGAGTGGATATCGGGTTGTCCGGCCAGTTCCTCCCAGATCTCGCGGTGCAGCGCCTCTTCCAGCCCGCCGTCCGACGGCTCTACGCCGCCTCCCGGAAGCACCCAGTAGGGCGCCAGCTCCGGCTTGACCCGTTTGATGGTCAGGAAGTTCCCCTCGCCGGTGACGAGGACGGCCCGCACTCTTTCCCCCATGGCGGCCATGATCCCGTCTCGGCGGTCGCCGCGCACGTTATCTCGGACCCCGATTCAAAAGCGCACAATGAGTGCATATCCTGACGAGACTGGACATCTGCGAAAGTGTCTGGAATAACTTCGGCGTGCCGCCTACGCTGCCTGCATGAACCAATATGAGCACCGTCCCGAGGCGCCGTGCGGGCATTCCTGATCAGCCTGTCCGGGGCCCGCCCGGAAGTCCTCCGGCATGTTCCGGGCGAGCAGGGAAGATTCGAATGGATCGGCGCCGCCGTCCTTACCAACTGCTTGGTGGCCGCCCTTTCCGGGATGTTCGCGCTGCACAGCGTGCTGGGCGCCAACCCGTTGCTCGCGCTCCTCGGCGGCGTCGCCTTCGGCCTGCTCACCCTGATTCTCGACCGCTGGTTCGTCATCAGCGCGCAGGGGAACGGAAGCCGGCGCCTGTTCAGGGCCATCCCACGCGTACTCGTCGCCTTGCTGATGGCGCTCGTCATCTCCACCCCGCTCGTAATGCAGATCTTCCGAACCGAGATCGACGCGAGGATCGTCGAAATCAAGCAGGAGCGCGCCATTACCTTCGCCCAGCGGTTGCACGACAGCACGCTCGGCCGGAACGTCGAGGAGCTCGCCGCGAGCGTCACCTATCTACGGCTTGTGATCACCTCGAAGGGGGACGTCCCTCGCGATCCGGCGCTGGATCCAGTGGTCAAGTCGCTGAAGGCGGAACGGGACACCCAGCAGCGTGCGGCCGAGCGTGCCTATAGGGAATGGCAGTGCCAACTCTACGGCGGGCCGAACTGCCCGCGCCGCGGAGACGGCTACCTGGCCAAGGAGAACCAGAACTCCTACGAAAAAGCCAAACGCCGGGTCGAACAGTTGAATGCGCAGATAGAGGCTCGCAAGAGGAAGCTTCTCGACACGGGACAGGCCGCCAACGACGAGCGGCTCTCGTGGGCCGAGATCGAGCTGCCCAAGACGCAAAGTGAATACGATGCCGCCCGCAGGCGGCTGAACGACCTGCAGGCGGCGTTCGACGCGGAGAACCGCGAGACCGGCGGGTTGTCGATCCGGCTGCAGGCGCTCAACGATGTGGCGGGATCGGACAGCACCTTACAGGTGGCTCAGCTCCTGCTGCTGCTTCTGTTCGTGGTGGTTCAGGTGCTACCGATCATGATGAGGCTGATGCAGCGCCCTGGCATGTACGAGCGTCTGCTGATGGTGCTGACCCGAGAGGAGTACCGGAACGCGCGCCAGGCCCTGATTTCGGTGAGCCGGGATTCCCGGACCCCGTCCGCCGATCCGCGGTCTGAGGCCCCGGCGTCCACACGACCGCTCTCGATCGATCTGCTCGACGTCAGCGGCGACGAACAATCCTCCGCGGCCTCCGCCGCGATCTGCGGAGGGCTGGAAGCGCTGTTCCTCCGCCTCGGCCCGCCGCCCGACGACCTCCACGTCGATCTGACGCCGCAGTTGCACGGGGATGGGGGTGCCCGGGATGACTGAGACCGGCAAGGACGAGGGCGAGAAGCGGGCGCCCGTCACCGGACTGGAACTCGCCCTCCAGTGGGCCACCCTGCCCCCGGAGCACCTGGAGATCGCGCTGAAGGCACTGGAGCCGCAGCTCGCCCGCGAGCATGAGTTCCGCATGGTGAAGGTACGGGGCGCGGTGCAGGATCAACAAGCGCATGTCCGCTATATGGCGGGGCTCGCCGCGGGGTTCGGCATCGCGGTCAGCATGCTGGTCGCCGCGGTGATCGTGGGGATGGCCGGACAGGTGTGGCTGGCGGTCATCCTGTCCGGGCCGAGTGTGCTGTCCCTCGCCAAGCTCTTCGTGTTGCGCCAATCCGGCGCGCAGGACCTCCGCCAGATGAGGCAGGCGCAGGTGGCGGCGGATCCGGCTGCCGCGCCCACCGCGGCGCAGGATGCGGATGGCGCTCCTTTGTGAGTTCGCCCTTCGGATGAGAGGCCGCGACACGGCTCCACGGTCCGTCCTGAGACCACCGGCCGCGTCAGGTCCGCGTGGCGCTTCGTGCTCTCGTGGGGGACGCGGTGGGAAAGTGAGGGCGTGGGTGTCGGGGTGCGAGTCGGGGTCTTTCTGCCGGCGGCGGGGTTTCCCGGGATGGGCCATGGTGAGGTGCTCGGCTCGGCCGTGGAGGCGGCGGTGGCGGCTGAGCGGGCTGGGTTCGATGACGTGTGGTTCGCCGAGCATCACTTCATGTCGTACGGCATGTGCCCCTCGGCCGTGACGCTCGCCGGGTATGTGCTCGGCCGTACCGGGCGGGTCACGGTCGGTACGGCGGTGAGCGTGCTGTCCACCTGGCACCCGGTGGCGCTCGCCGAGCAGGCCGCGCTGCTCGACCGCGTCTCGGGCGGCCGGTTCCGGCTGGGCGTCGGGCGGGGCGGGCCGTGGGTCGACCTGGAGGTCTTCGGCACGGGGCTCGACCGGTACGAGCACGGCTTCGAGGAGAGCCTCGACCTGCTGGTCGCGGCGCTCGGCCGCGAGCGGGTCTCCGCGCAGGGGGAGAGGTTCCGCTTCCGGGAGGTGGAGATGGTGCCCCGTCCCGCCCGCCCGATGCTCCCGGTCGTCGCGGCGACCTCGCAGGGCACCGTCCGGGTCGCGGCGGCGCGCGGGCTGCCCATGCTGCTCGGCATGCACATCGGCGACGAGGAGAAGGCCGCCCTGGTGGAGGCGTACGCCGCCGCCCGCGACGGTACGGACGCCGTCTCGCGGCCGGGTGCGGGCGACGTTCCGAGCGCCGGCGTCACGGCCATGGAGACTCGCGACACGACGGCGCCGACGCCCCTGCCGGAGGTGAGCCATATGGCGGCGGGGATCGCCTACGTCGCGGACACGACCCGTGAGGCGGTCGCGGTCATGGAGGAGTCGCTGCCGCGCTGGCTCGGGCCGGGCCTGGCAGGCTACCGGCCGGTGGACGGCCGTCCGTACGTCCCGAAGGACCCGGTCGAGTACGCGCGCCTGCTGTGCCGCCTGCATCCGGTCGGCTCACCCGAGCACTGCGCCGACACGATGCTCGCCACGATCGAGCGCACCGGCGTCCGCCACCTGATCCTCCTGGCGGAAGGGGCCGGCGACCCGGCGCTCACCTCCCGCAACATCGCCCGCCTCGGCGCCGAGGTCCTCCCCAAGATCCGCGCCTCCGCCTGAACGCCGGCATGAGGGGTGACCCGCCATGCACTCTTGCCTGCTTTCGGAAACGACCTCATATTGTTTATCGGCTGCCCGAATTCACGAAGACATCTCTGGCCGCATCTCCGGTGATTTATTTCGACGGCGAAATGAATTGAAGTGGCGTCCAGGTGTTTGAGATCGTTCCAGAGTCAGTGTCAGAGCGGGGGAACCGGGTGTCGGTGACTCCTGCCCTGCCCGAGGCGATCCATCAAGGAGCCACAGTCATGTCCGAGCAGAACCCCGAGGTGTTCGAGACCCACGAGGACGCTTACGACGGTCCGCAGTCCGCGCTCAATCACAACCACAACGAGACCGCGGTGTTCGAGACCTACGAGGACGCTTACGACAGGGCGGAGTCCGCCCTCACCTCCAACCACAACGAGACCGCTGTCTTCGAGGTGCACGACGACGCGTACGACGGTCCACAGTCCGCGCTCACCCACAACCACAACGAGACCGCGGTGTTCGAGGTCCACGACGACGCCTACGACAGGCCGGAGTCCGCCCTGCACGTGAATCACAACGAGGTTCTGATCGAGGTGTGAGTCCTCGGCGGGCCGGGGCTTCGCGGATGGCCGTGACGCTCCAGGTCTGTCGTGGTGCGACTTCGCGTCTGCCTCCCAGACCGGCGTAGTTCTGGGAGGCGGCATGTCGCGGATGGCCGGAACGTGTGCGTCTGGTGGGATCTTTCGGGAGGCGTTGTGAGCGGCTACCCTCGCCCTGCCCCCGCCGAGGTGGAGCCGTCGGCGGAGACGCTGCTGCGGTACGGGCGGAAGCGGCGCGCAGAGAACGCCTTCGCGGCGGCGGAGCAGGCATTGCGGGCCGCCATCGCCCAGTCCCGGCGCGACGGTTCGGGCGCGGAGCGCGTCCGCGCCCAGTGCGAGCTGGCGAGTCTGTGGCGGTCGTGCGGCGATTACCGCAAGGCGGGGCTGCTGTTCGCCTTCACCCTTCCCGCCGCGGAGCGGACCTTCGGCCCGATGTCGGTGGAAGTGGCCACGGTGTGCAACGAATGGGGGATGTGGGGGAAGTACACCGGCCGTTTCGACCAGGCCGAGGCCCTGTACCGGCGGGCACTGACGATTCTTCAGGACGCCCGCGGAGGTGAGCACGAGGACGTGGCCACCGTCTGCCACAACCTGGGAGGGCTCGCCCACGCCCGTGGTGATCACCGGGCCGGTGAGCCGTGGGCCCGCCGCGCCGCCGAGGTGCGCGCCCGGCTCCTGGGCGACGACCATCCGAGGGTGGCCGCCGACCTGGCGGCCTGGGCCGCGCTGGTGGACGCCTGCGGGCGTCCGGACGAGGCCGAGGCGCTGCTGCGGCGTGCCCTCGCGGTCTTCGAGGCCGCGTACGGCCCGCGGCACCACGATGTCGCCGCCGCCTCGCACAATCTCGCCGCCATAGCGCATCGCCGCGGTGACCTGGAGACGGCCCTGGCGCACTACACCCGTGCCCTGGCCGTGAAGGAGGCGGTTCTGGGGCCGGGCCACCCGGAGTCCACGATCACTCTGATCAATCTCGGCGCCCTGCACCGCGCCCTCCACCAGCCAGCCCAGGCCCACGCCTGCTACAGCAGGGCCGTAGAAGTGCTGGAGCGGGCGGCGCCGGGTCATCCTCACCTGCCGGTGGCCCGCCGCGGCCAGGCCGCCACCCGAACCGGCCCGCGCCCCTGAGCGAGAGCCGTTCTGAACCACACCACCACACGGAAGAACAGAGGCCATGGTGAACGTACGCCTGTCCGCCTGCGGTGCCCTCATGTGGGACGACGGCAAACTGGTCTGGGACGACTACCTCGCCCACCGCCAGTTCGCCCTCGCCGACGGCGTCGAGCGCGTGCTGCGCTGGTTCACCACCTTCCGCGACCTGGACTCCGTCCGTGAGATGTCGGACGACGCGAACGAGGCCGACCACTGGCACAAGACGGCCGCCGTCCTGGCCGAGCACGACATCCTGATCACTGAGGACGGCCCTCGTCACCAGCGCGAACAGGCCATCGAAGGGGCGTGGCGGCCGTGGGGGCCGCTTGCCCGCGCGTACCACTTCTCCACCCGATCCCACGCCGGCACCGCCATGCGCACCGCCGAGCAGGACAACGAGGAACTCGAGGCCAAGGTTCTCACCGATCCGCCGCCTCCGGCGTTCCTGTCCTTGCCCGGCACCACACGCCACCCGCTGCCGGACGCCGACCCCGCCGTCTGGCGCCACCGCGACCTGATCGACGTGCTGCACCGGCGCCGCACCCGCCGCGACTTCGGCGCCGCCGCGCTGCCGCTGGAGACCGTCGCCGCCCTGCTCAAGACCGCGGCCGGCCCCCTGCCGCGTGCCGACGGCCCGCTGACCCAGGCGGGTGTCACCCTCGACCCCGGCGGAGTGCTGACCGACTCCTGGCAGCGGGTGTTCAAGACCAGCCCCTCCGGCGGCGCCCGCCACCCGACCGAGATCTACCTGTACGCCCGCAACGTGCAGGGGCTGGCCCCGGGCGCCTACCATTACGCCGCCGCGGACCACACCCTGGAGTACCTCGACCGCCGCCTGGACGACCGGCGGCTGGTGGCCGCGGTCGGCGACCAGGACTGGGTCGGCGGCGCCGGAGCGCTGATCTTCTACACCAGCGTCATCGCCCGCAACCAGTGGAAGTACACCTTCCCGCGCGTCTATCGGAGCCTGATGATGGACGTCGGCCACCTCAGCCAGACCGTCTACCTGCTGGCCACCGCGGCCGGGCTGCACATCACCTTCACCGCGGCCCTCCGTGACGAACTCCTCGAAGAGCTGCTGGGCTGCGATCCCACCGGGCACCTCGTCCTCGGCACGTCCGTCATCGGCGTCCCGCCCGGCCGGTGACCATCGGCAGGCGCGAGCCGTGGCGGTGCGGTCCTCGGCCGGGCGAGCTGGGAGGGTGGCCGTCGTGGGGGCTTGTCGCCAGGGGAAACAGAATGTAATTCTGTCGGCATGAACCGCGCGACGACGAACGGGGTCGAGATCGCCTACGAGGCATTCGGCTCCCCGGCCGGACGACCAGTGCTACTGATCATGGGCCTCGGCTCACAGATGATCAACTGGGACGACGAGCTCTGCGAGATGTTCGCGGAGAGCGGGCACCGGGTCGTCCGCTTCGACAACCGGGACGTCGGCCTGTCGACCCACTTCCACGACGCGGGCGTGCCCCACTTCACGCCGGGGCCGGACGGCGTCGTGGCCGCGCCGCCGTACCTGCTCGACGACATGGCCGACGACGCCGCCGGCCTGCTCGACGCGCTCGGCTGGGACCGCGCCCACGTGCTCGGCGTCTCGATGGGCGGGATGATCGCGCAGACGTTCGCCATCCGCCATCCGGCCAGGACGCTCAGCCTCACCTCCATCATGTCGACGCCGGCCCCGCACATCGGGTCACCGACCCCCGAGGCCATGGCGGTGCTGCTCACCCGATCGGCGCCGGAACGCGACGCCGTCGTCCAGCGGGCCATCGAGTCGCGCCGCGTGATCGGCTCGCCCGGCTACCCGATGGACGAGGAGCGCGTCGCCCGGCTGGCCGGCGAGAGCTTCGACCGCTGCCACGATCCGGCCGGGTTCGCCCGCCAGCTCGCCGCCATCAGGGGCTCGGGGGACCGCACCGCCGCCCTCGGGGAGCTGACGGTTCCCGCCCTGGTCATCCACGGCGAGGCGGACACGCTGGTCCAGCTGCCCGGCGGAGTGGCGACGGCGGACGCCATCCCCGGGGCCAAGCTGCTGACCTTCCCGGGGATGGGGCACGACCTGCCGCGCGAGCTCTGGCGGGACATCGTCGACGCCGTCACCGACCTCACCGAACGCGCCCACCGTCCCTGACCGGACGCACGCCGTCGCCGGCCGGGGCGGGATCCCCGGCCAGGCGCCGGCGTCGCTGATCGGACGCGCGCCGCCCCTGGATGGGGCGGCGGGCGGGGGTCATACGTCCAGCTTCTCCTCGATGGTGCGGAGTGAATGCCGTGCCATCGCCAGGTTGGCGCGCCCCCGGTCCAGGGTCAGGTACAGGAACAGACCCTTGCCGCCGCGGCCGGACAGCGGGCGGATGATGTGGTACTGGCCGCTCAGCGTGATGAGGATGTCCTCGATGCCGTCCTTGAGGTGGAGGGCCTCCATCGTGCGCAGCTTCGCCTTGATGACCTCGGTGTTCCCCGCGGCGGCGACCTGGAGGTCGAGATCCTTGGAGCCGCCCAGCGTGCCGAGCGCCATGCCGCTGTTGTAGTCGACCACCGCGGCGCCGATCGCGCCGTCGACGGCCATCATCTCCTTCAGGGAGATATCGATGCTGGCCATGTTCGTCGTTGTTCCTCTCATGGGTCACGTGGGGCCGGCGCCTTCAGGGGGCGGCCGGCGCCCGTTCGACGATGGCGGCGAGTCGCGCCGCCGTCTTGCGTCCCTCCATCCGCAGCAGCCCGAGGTTGGCTCCCCTGGCCGCCAGGACGGTGAGAACGAGCTGGGGGCCCGCGGCGTAGCAGGCCGCGTACCCGCCGGCGCCGGAGATCAGCGTCTCCTCCAGGGCGCCGGCCTGGATCAGGTCGGTCATGCGGTGGCTCATCGCGTGCAGGGCCGAGGTCAGCGCGGCTATCTGCTCGGCGTCGGCGCGCACGTCGGACGTCACGAGCATCCCGTCGACCGTGCACACCAGGGCGCCGGTCACCTCGTCCATGCGTTCCAGGAGAAGCAGCGTCTCTTCGTGCACGTCACGGCGTAGATCCATCGGTAGCCTCTTTCCGGCCCGCTTGGGCGGCCGCAGCCTCATGACGCCGTCGCGTCGGGGGCGGCCGTCGCGTCCTGGTCGACGGCGGCGTCCACTGCGCTGTTCACAGCAGCCTCTCCAGGGCGTCGCGCAGCCTGATCAGCGTGCTGATGTCGGTGGGATCGCCGTTCACCGGCGGAGCCCCGGACGCCGGCGGGGCTCCGGGGCCGGGGACGGCCGCGGGCGGCGCGGCGTCCGCGCGCGGGCCCGCATGCCCGCCCCGCTTCGGCAGCGCCGGTGGCGACGCCGCCGGTGAGAACTCTGGTGGTGGTGACTCTGCCGGTGGGGACGTCGCCGCAGAGGTCGGCGCCGGGGAGGGC
The DNA here is from genome assembly GCF_055586705.1 of Sphaerisporangium sp. NPDC049457. Taxonomy (NCBI): domain Bacteria; kingdom Bacillati; phylum Actinomycetota; class Actinomycetes; order Streptosporangiales; family Streptosporangiaceae; genus Sphaerisporangium; species Sphaerisporangium sp. NPDC049457. The sequence continues at coordinate 81,150 of NZ_JBVJHR010000012.1, forward strand.
GGTGCCGGGACGGGTGCGGCGGCGTTCGTGGCGGTGTCCGGCGGGATGAGCGCCGCCGCGTTCTCCGTGGCCACGAGCAGCCCGGCCGCGCCGAACTGCCGGACGGCGAGCAGCACCGAGTACGCCGGCCGCCCGAGCCGCCGCGCCAGGTCGAGCGGCGTGGCCGTCCCGTCGGCGTTCAGCAGCACCTCCCACTGCACGGGCGTGAGCACGACGCGCTGGGCGGTGATGCGCGGAGTGATGACCACCGGCTGGGAGTCCAGGTCGGGGTACGGCCATACGCGGTCCAACTGAACCCTCCTGCGGCGGCACTCGCGGAACAGCCCGGCGACGTCGAAGTACCACCGGTCGCCGAACCGGTGCCGGTCGCCCTCCTTGAACCGGTGGCGCGTCCCGGTGCCCCCCAGCACGAAGAACGCGGCGTCGAGGATCGCGCCGAGCACGCACAACTGCAGCTCGCCTCGGGTGAGCAGCCCCTGCCAGGCGGTGGGGTGGGACGCGACGTCGGCGCAGGAGGCGGCCGGGCGGCGGGCGGCGCGCAACGCGGACGCGCTGACCCGGCCGGACGCGACGAGGATCTTCTCGACGCCGGGGGCGCTCGGGCTCTCCGCGTAGGTCACCCGGCCATCGGCGAGGTACACCGTGCCGGCGCGGCCCACTTTGAGCGATCCGGTGGCGCGCCCCCGGGCCAGGTCGCCGAGGACGGCCTCCAGTCGCTGGGCGGGAACATGGCTCACGTGGCGATCAGCCGCCCGGAGATCGCGCGCAGGCGGTGGCGCGCGAGCGCGAGGTTCGCCCGCTCCGGGTCCAGCCGCATGTACAGCAGGATCGGTCCGGTGAGCGGCGTCTCCAAAGGTCTCAGCAGGTGGTGGCCCTTGTCGGAGGTGATGATGACGTCCTCGACCCGCACCGTCCCGTCGGGCGAGGTCAGGGCCAGCCCGTCGAAGGTCGCGTGCAGGATGCGGGTCAGCGCGGTCGCCGACTCCTGCGGGTCGGACTGCGCGCCGGTCCTTCCGGCGGCGACGGCCGCGCCGCCGGAGTCCTCGATGACGAGCGCGTCCAGCACACCTGGAATGGCCAGGATGTCGGTGAGACAGTCCTCGATGTCGAGCATGGTCGACTCCTCGCCGGTCGATCCCTTCGTACTTGGCGGCTCACTCTAGGGAGCCGGTCGAGGCAGCCGATTCTGCGTAAATAGCGGGGAAAGCCGGGAGATAGAAGGATGTCTCACCAAGTAGAAGGATTAGCCGACCAGATCGAAGACCTACCGCTGAACGCCACTCGGTACCGCACCGAAAATGCCCACACCAAAGTACTTATCCCGAAATGCAGGAAATGGCGGCCTAGTACTCCAGTGACATTTCCGGATCATGGTTGGGATCTGCGCTGGTAGTGGCAGCGCTGGGCGACGGCTGCGACCGGCCGGTGGCTCAGATCGCCGCCGGGGTGATGGCCTGGCACCGCTACAGTGCCGGGGCCGGAGCCAAGGGACCGCGCTACTACGCCTGGGCGTGGACCCGGATCGATGTCGGCGAGCCCGGATACCGGTGGCTGCTGATCCGGCGCAATGTCACCACCGGCGAGCTGGCCTTCTATCGCTGCTTCGCCTTCAAGGCCGACGCCAGATTACCCTGCTCCCCTCGACCGATACGAGGTCAGAAGGCTGTGGACGGTTGCCACCGTGTGCCTGTGTTGGTCGACGCTGTCGTCACCGTTGTCGTCAGCCCACATCCCGTAGCCAGCGGTCGAGGCTCGAAGCATTCCGGGAATCCTCGATGTCAACACCAGCCCCCGCCGGCCACGATGGAGGAGCTCACGGCAACTTCGTAGTTATCGCCGTACTTCCCGCTCTCCACCTCCAGGAACCAAACCGAGAGGTCAACGTTCCTGCCGCCGACGGACTTGACAAAGCAGTTCACCCCTTCGCCTTCGTCCTTCGGAGAGGGCTTCCAGCCATCCCTGATCGCGGCGTCTCGATAGAAGGACAGCACATCGGCTGCCGGGCCTGAAGCGCGATAGGACCGCCCGACATTCACTACCCGGCCGTCACTGTAGCAATCGGAGACGTGTTCCCCCTTAGGCGTGGCGGTCACCGGATGAGCATCAAGGATGCTGAGCGTGGCCAAGGAGGCGGCGAGCCGGTCATCCTCAGCGGTACACACCTCGGGAAGCGTCCGGAAGAAAAGAGCTACCAAGGCAGCGCCCCCCAGGCAGACGGCCACAAGCACCACGCTCGTCGAGCGCTTCATGATTGCGAGCCTAGTACTCCAGTGACATTTCCGGATCATGGTTGGGGTCTGCGCTGGTAGTGGCAGCGCTGGGCGATGGCTTGATGGCGTCGTCGCCAGTGGCCGGTGCAAGATGTGCTCGATCGGGTGATGCGAGGCGAGCACGAGCGCGGCCAGGAGGCGGCGGATCTCCGGCACGGTCAGCCGGATATGGCCTTCGGGGCTGTCGGGCTGGGTGGCGGTCAGGGCTGCCAGGAGGGCCGGCGCGAGCATGGCCAGGGTGATACGCCGGTGCCAGGGCGTCCATCCGTGTACCTGGTAGTGATCCAGGCCGACCTGGCTTTTGAACGCACTTGTACGGCGGTCCGCCGGTGAGGGTTTCCGAGGCCGGGCCGATCAGGAGGCGGGGGACTCCAGGTCGATGAGGAAGGCGGCGGCGTCGGCGAGCCGGTCCTCGCCGAAGACGCGGATGCCGTTGGCCTCCAGCAGGGCCGTCGTCACCCCCGCGCCCGGGGTCACCCGGCCGCCGAACGTGCCGTCGTGGATGCGCAGGCTCCCGCAGGACGGGCTGCCCTCCTTCAGGACGGCGAGCTTGACGCCCATCGACCGGGCGATCTCCAGCGCCGCCTGTGCCCCCGCCAGGAAGGGCCCCGTGACGTCGGCGCCCTCGGCCGTGAGGACGCGGGCCGTGCCGGACAGCACGGCGCCGCCGCCGCCGCCGTCCTCGATCTCGGCGGGCGGCCTCGGCACTGGCAGACCGCCCCCGATCTCGGGGCAGAACGGCACCAGCCGCCCCTCTGCGCGCCACCGGGCGAGCAGCATGTCGTCGAGGGTCTTGGCGCGGCCGTCGAAGCGCACCGGACGGCCGACCAGGCAGGCGCTCACCAGGATCCTCTCCATCCCTCCACGGTAACCAGCGCGGCGCGGCCGCGCACCTGCGACCACTCGTCGGGGGCCGGCGCTGCCGGGGTCGGCGGCGTCCGGGCGGGCGGCGTCCGGGCCGGCGGCGTCCGGGCCGGCGGTGTTCGGGCGGGCGGGGCGGGTCAGGGACTGATGGGGTCGGGAGTCTGCCCGTCTTCGCCGATGACGGCCTTCTCGTCCGGTTTGAAGACCAGCACGGTCTGGATGTACGACTTCACGGCCGCCTCCAGGCCGACGTCGCGCCCGGCGGCCTCGGACATGTACCAGCGGTGGTCCAGCACCTCGTGGAACAGCTGGGCCGGCTCCAGCTTGCCGCGCAGTTCGGCGGGGATCGCGTTGACGGTCGGCTGGAAGGTCTCGGCCAGCCACCGGTGCGCGACGATCGCCTCGTCCTCGTGCCGCAGCCCCTTGGCGACCCGGAAGGAGTCCAGGTCGTTCAGCAGCCTTCTCGCCTGGTTCTCCTCGACGTCCAGCCCGGTCAGACGGAGCAGGCGGCGCTGGTGGTGGCCGGCGTCCACGACCTTCGGCCGTACGATCAGCCGCGCGGTGCCGGCCTTGCGCCTGACCATCATCTCGGCGACGTCGAAGCCGAGGGAGTTGAGCCGCCGGATGCGCTGGTCGATGCGGTGCCACTCCACCTCCTCGACGATCTCCTCCTGGGTGAGCTCGGCCCACAGCCGGTGGTAGCGCTCGATGAGCTGCTCGGCGAAGGCCAGCGGGTCGATCGAGGGGTGCAGCAGGCCGCCCGCCTCCAGGTCGAGCATCTCGCCGTAGATGTTGACGTGGGCGACGTCGATGTCATGGGAGCGCTGGCCCTCGGTGAGCACCGGGTGGAGCTCGCCGGTCTCGGCGTCCACCAGGTACGCGGCGAACGCGCCCGCGTCCCGCCGGAACAGGGTGTTGCTCAGCGAGCAGTCGCCCCAGAAGAAGCCGGCCAGGTGCAGGCGCACCAGGAGCACGGCCAGGGCGTCGAGCAGGCGGATGAGGGTGTCGGGGCGCAGCGTCCCCGACAGCACGGCGCGATAGGGCAGCGAGAACTGCAGGTGGCGGGTGATCAGCGCCGAGTCCAGCGGCTCCCCGTCGGTGGACGTGCGCCCGGTGACCACGGCCACCGGCTCGACGGAGGGGGTGTCCAGACGGCTCAGGTCCCACAGGAGCTGGTACTCGCGCTTGGCGTACCGCTCGCTGATCTCCTTGATCGCGTAGACCCGCCCGGACAGCCGGGCGAACCGGACGACGTGCCGGGAGATGCCGCGCGGCAGCGTCACAAGGTAGTGCTCGGGCCACTCTTCCAACGGCAGATCCCATGGCAGGCGGATCAGGTCGGGGTCGCTGGGAGCGCCGGTCATCTGGAGCGGCAAGCTCGTGCTCCTTGGGATCGAGGCGGTGCGGGCGGGGTCGGGGACGGAGAACGTGGGCGGTGAAAGCCTATTCGTTCGGTTTTGTTCCGACGCTAGCCGTTCCGGTCGCGTTCCGGCGGATCGGTCCGCCTGCCGGACGCCCCGCCGCCGTCCCCCTCACCGCCGTCATGCAACCGCCGTCCCGCGCCGCCGTGCCGCGCGCTGGGTTCTCCGGACGTTCGCTTTCCGCAGGGGACGCCGTTACCCGATCGTGACCCCGGCGGGTTCGCGGCCGGGGAGCCGACCGGACCTGTGAGGGCGGGGTCCAGGGGTGCGGGCCGACTGGTCTAGACCGGCTTCGGGGGGTGTCGAATTATGGGGTGTTTGTGCCATCATCGGCCCATGACCTGTGCTGTTGTGAGGTTACACCGGGGTTTCGCGAAGGCCCCGGCGTCGCCCCGCGTCGCGGGTCGAACGCTGGTCGGCCACAGCTCGATCACGGGTTGGCCCATACCACTTGACGGTGTAGGGGGATGGACGTACGTTCCTCCAAACGTTTAGGAAACTTTCCTAATTGATAGTCCCATTTCTGGAGGGTTGCATGTCCAACTCCGCCGGCACGCCCCGAGAGATCACCCGGCGGCAGATGCTCCGCCGGATAGGCCTTACCGCACTCGTCGCAGGACCGGCGGCGGGCGTGCTGAGCGCCTGCGCGACCAGCGGCACGGGCACCGCCGCCCCGAGCGCCACCGCGAGCGGCGCCGCGACGTCGGCGGCCAACCCCTTCGGGGTCAAGGCGGACGCCCCGCTCGAAGTCGTCATCTTCAAGGGCGGCCTTGGCGACAGCTACGCCACCGACGTGCACGAGCCGCTGTACAAGAAGGAGTTCCCGAAGGCCTCGGTCAAGCACGTCGCCACGCAGCAGATCGCCCAGACCCTGCAGCCGCGCTTCGCCAGCGGCGACGTCCCCGACTTCATCGCCAACTCCGGCTCCGACCTGATGGACAACGGCGCCCTGCAGTCCGAGGGCCAGCTCCTGGACCTCACCCCGCTGTTCGAGGCCCCCTCGATCGACGACCCGAGCAAGAAGATCAAGGACACGCTGATCCCCGGCACGTACGAGTCGGGCCTCGTCGCCGGAAAGCCGTACATCCTGAACTACGTCTCCAGCGGCTACGGCCTCTGGTACAACGGCAAGCTCTTCCAGGAGAAGGGCTGGGCCCCGCCGAAGACCTTCGACGAGTTCAAGACCCTCTGCGAGACGATCAAGAAGGCCGGTCTCACCCCGTACGCCTACGCCGGCAAGAACGCCTCCTACTACCAGTACTGGATGATCCTGATCACGGCCGCCAAGGTCGAGGGCAACCAGGTCCTGATGGACATCGACAACCTGGTGGACGGCGTCTGGAACCGCGACTCGATCAAGCAGTCGGCCGCCGCGTGGGCCGAGATCGGCAAGTTCATGGACAAGAGCTACGAAGGGCTCATCCACACCGAGGTCCAGACCCGGCAGAACCAGGACAAGGTCGCGCTGTACCCGTCCGGCTCCTGGCTGGAGAACGAGCAGAAGTCCAACACCCCCGCCTCGTTCGAGTACGCCGTCACGCCGACCCCCAGCCTGACCTCGGCCGACAAGATGCCGTTCGAGGCGATCCGCTCGGCCGCCGGCGAGCCGTACATCATCCCGGCCAAGGGCAAGAACACCGCCGGCGCGCTGGAGTACGCCCGCATCATGCTCTCCAAGGAGGGTGCGAAGGGCTTCACCGAGAAGTCCGGCAGCCTCACCGTCGTCAGCGGCGCCGCCGAGGGGCTCACCCTCAGCCCCGGCCTGAAGAGCGTCAACGACGCCCTCACGGCGGCGGGCAGCAACATCGTCACCTACAGCAGCTTCGAGAACTGGTACAAGGAGCTCGAGACCGAGCTGCGCAAGCAGACCAACTCGCTGATGTTCGGCCGCATCTCGGCCGAGGAGTTCTGCGCCAACATGCAGAAGAAGGCCGACTCGGTGAAGGCCGACTCCTCCATCACCAAGCAGAACCGGACGGTGTAGTAGACCATGCGGCATGGCGACGGCGGGCTGGCCGCGAGGCTGCTCTCTGCCCAGATGCGGACCTACGGGTTCATCGTCTCCTTCCTGGCGATCCCGCTGGTCCTGTACGTGGTGTTCGTGATCAGCCCGTACATCCAGGCGTTCTACATCTCGCTGACCAACTGGAAGGGCATCTCGGCGAACCCCCAGTACATCGGCTTCGAGAACTTCGGCCGGCTGCTGGGCGACGACGTCTTCTGGGCGGCGGTGCGCCACCACGGCCTCCTGCTGCTCGCCATGCCGCTGATCACCATCGCGATCGCGCTGTTCTTCTCGTTCCTGCTGAACGTCGGGGGCGGCAGCGGGAGCGGCAAGATGAAGGGCGTCTGGGGGTCGCGGTTCTACCGGGTGGTGTACTTCTTCCCCCAGGTGCTGGCCGTGGCCGTGGTCGGCGTCCTGTTCCAGGCCATCTACCGCCCTGACGGGACCGGCGTGCTGAACGGCCTGCTCGCCACCGTGGGCATCGACCCGGTGGGCTGGCTCATCGACACCGACCTCGCCCTCTGGTCGATCATGGGCGTGGTCGTCTGGCAGTCCGTCGGGTTCTACGTCGTGCTGTTCTCCGCCGGCATGTCCGCCATCCCGCGCGACGTGTTCGAGGCGGCGGCCCTGGACGGAGCGGGCCGGTTCCGGCTGTTCTTCAGCATCACGCTCCCGCTCATCTGGGACACCATCCAGGTCGGCTGGGTGTACCTGGGCATCGCCGCGTTCGACTGCTTCGCCCTGGTGCAGGTGCTGTCGGTCGACCGGGGCGGGCCGGACAACGCCACCACGGTGCTGCCGCTGGAGATCTGGCGGACGGCGTTCAACTTCTCCAAGTTCGGCTATGCCTCGGCGATGGGCGTGGCGCTGTTCTTCCTGACCATCACGTTCGCGGCGCTCAGCCTGCGCGTGACGCGGCGCGAGAGGATCGAGTTCTAGACATGGCGCTCCAAACCGATGCGGTGCGCGTGGCCGGGGCGCCGCGCGCCGTCACGCCCCGGCGCCCGCGGAACCCGGTCGGCGTGTTCGGCGCCCTGTCGCACCTCGCGCTGATCGTGTGGGCCATCCTCGTCGTCGGCCCGATCCTGTGGACGTTCCTCGCCTCGTTCAAGACCAACCCCGAGATCGTCGGCGACGCGCCGCTGGCGCTGCCGCAGAGCTACAGCTGGGCGTCCTGGGGACGGGCCTGGGACAAGGCGCACGTCGGCAGGTACATGCTGAACACCGTCTTCGTCGTGGGCGTGAGCACGTTCTTCACGATGCTGTTCGGCTCGATGGCCGCCTACGTGCTGTCGCGCTACCGGTTCTGGGGCAACAGGGCGGTCTACTTCCTGTTCGTGTCCGGGCTGGCCTTCCCGGTGTTCCTCGCGCTGGTGCCGCTGTTCTTCGTGGTGCGGGGCTTCGGCCTGACCGACACCTACACCGGCGTGATCCTGGTCTACATCGCCTATTCGCTGCCGTTCACGGTCTTCTTCCTGAGCGCCTTCTTCAAGACGCTGCCCACGTCGGTGGCCGAGGCGGCCATGATGGACGGCTGCTCGCACACCCGGACGTTCTTCCAGATCATGATGCCGATGGCCAAACCCGGCCTGATCAGCATCACGATCTTCAACATTCTCGGCCAGTGGAACCAGTACCTGCTGCCCATCGTGCTGCTGTCGGGCAACGTCGAGGACAAGTGGCTGATCACCCAGGGCATCGCCAACATCAACACCAGCGCCGGGTACGAGGCCGACTGGCCGGGGCTGTTCGCGGCGCTGAGCATGGCGATCCTGCCGATGTTGATCGTTTACATCATCTTCCAGCGGCAGATCCAGTCCGGCCTCACCGCCGGCGCCGTCAAGTAGCCGAGTAGCCGAGTAGCGGCGGCCCCGAGCCGCGCACGCCTCGCGTTTCACCCTCCGCTTGCCGGGACTATTCGCCATTTGTCGGATAAACCCCTATCCGAGACCGGTCAAGTGATGGATGATCTCCGGCAAAGACGTCTGTCACGCCCTGGGTCGCTCGCCGGTCCAGGCGGAGGGGTGAGACCGTGAGCGAGTCGTCGGCCCATCGCAGGAAGAGACGACTGACCGTACTGGTGCTCGCCGCCGTGCTGGCCCCCGTGGGACTGGCCGCGACGCCCGCCTTCGCCGAACCGCCGCCGGAGCCGGCCAATCCCTGGCAGGCCGACCACTGGCCGCGACGGCAACCGTGGCAGGAGGGGGAGCCCGCCGCCCCGCTCCGCGGCGGGCCGGGCGGCCCCGCCGTGATCGACCCGCAGAACTGGAAGAACCCCGACCACATGACGTGGGAGGACTACAAGCCCGTACCGGGGACCACCTGGGCCGACCCGGCGGGCGTCCCCTCCAAGCGCACGTTCAAGGGCGCGCTGGTCCTGCTCGACTATCCCGGCCAGCCCTTCGTGGTCACCCGCCCCCCGCACTCGACCGTGTTCGGCAACCCCAGCACCGAGGCGCACGACATCCCCCGCGACAAGGTCGCCAAGTTCTACAAGGACTTCCTCAACACCCCGAACCACCTCAACCGCGGTCACACCATCAACGAGTACTGGATGGAGGACTCCGGCGGCCGGTACGGCGTCGACCTCACCGCCTTCGGCCCGTACGAGATGCCGGGCAAGTCGCACGAGTACGCGATGGAGTTCCAGGCCGGCACCGGCTGCCCGGCCGGGGACACCTGTAACCGCAACATCCGCACCGACGGGCGCGCCGCCTGGGCCGCCGACGTGGGGGAGGCGACCGTCGGCGAGTACGACTTCGTCTTCTACCTCAGCGCCGGCCAGGACGAGTCGTCGACCTGGCAGGAGTTCGGGCCGATCAAGTTCCCGGCCAAGGAGCAGGTGACCGACGCCTACGGCCCGCCCGACCCGGCCCTGCCCAACTGGGCGAGGACCAGGTACGTGGAGTGGACCTCCTGGGCCTCGGCGTCCACCATCTGGCCCAACGCGGGCGGCGGCTCCTCCACCCAGGCCGAGAGCTCGGGCCAGAGCGTCTACGCCCACGAGTTCAGCCACATCCTCGGCATCGGCGACAACTACAACAACCCGTTCGGCGTGCCGCCGCGTCGCGACTACACCGGTCCGTGGGAGATGCTGAGCCGCGGCACGTTCAACGGCCCCGGCGGCCCGCACAGCCGGTGGACCATCCCGCCCACCGGCGGCGCCTCGATGGGCGCCCAGCACATGCTGCGCAACAAGATCAAGCTGGAGATGGTGGACGAGAAGAACGTCCTGCGCCTGTCGCGCGAGGCCCTGGCAGAGTCGGGTCTGGTCGTCGCCAGGGTGACCGCCCGCGAGGCGCGGCCGGGGGACAAGGAACTGTCGGGCGTCAACATCGCGCTCGGCACCGGCGACCTCAGCCCCGCGTGCGACCCCGCCACCGACCCGTTCTGCGACGGCGGCGGCTACCACAACTACACGATCGAGGTCGTGGACCGCATGGGCTCCGACTCCTTCACCCCGGACTCCGGCGTGCTGCTCGCCAAGACCAAGAACCAGGACCAGGCGCCGTTCGAGTGGGTCATCGACGCCAACCCGCAGGACATCGGCATGACCGACTACGTCCTGCCGGACGGCGCGCGCGTCCCGATCACCATCGGCGACTACCGGCAGCTGTCCGACGCCCTGTTCCACGCGGGCGCCGACTCCGGCAGCGAGTACGAGTACGCCGACCGGGCCAACCGCCTGCACTTCTACGTGCTCGACGTCCGGCGCGACAAGAAGGGCGTGCTGTCCTACACCGTCGCGGTCCGCTCCCTGGACGGCGCCGGCCCGCAGCGGCGCGGGGTCAGGGTCCTGCCGAGCGCCGCGGTGACCAGGGGGACCGAGTGGGCGGAGTGCCGCTTCCCGCTGGCCAACACCGGCAAGGCCGCGGCGCCCCGGGGACAGCACCCCGAGGACGTCGGCGCCTACCTGAAGTCGGACGTCTACCGCCTGTCGGCGACCGTGGACGGCAGGGGCTGGTCGGCGTGGGCGCCGAACCGGCTGGCCGCCGTCGGGTTCGGCGACAGCACCCTGGTGCCCGTCTACGCCCAGCGGGCCAAGGACGGCGACCACCTGGCCAGGCTGACGCTGACCGCCACCTCCGAGAGCGACTCCACCAAGAAGTCCACGGCGACCTGTCAGCTCGTCGGGGTCTGACCGTACCGTCCCCACCCCGGCGCGCGCGGGCACGCCATCGCGCCGCACCCGCGCGCGTCCGTCACCCAGACAGCGCGCCTGTCATCCATGCAAGGGAGAGCCATGCCGCACATCGAACTCGGGAACGACGCGCCCGGCATCGTCGGGCTGATGCTGTACCGGCCGGAGACCGCCAAGGTGCTCAACGAGCTCGCCGAGATCCTGCTGCGGGGCGAGAACACGCTGACCAGGGGCGAACGCGAGCTCATCGCCTCCTACGTGTCCGACCTGAACCGCTGCCGGTTCTGCCACGCCTCGCACGCGGCGTTCGCCGCCGCGCAGCTCCCCGGAGGCGCGGAGACCGTCGTCCACGCCTGCACCGACCTCGACACCGCGCCCATCTCGGCCAAGATGAAGGCGCTGCTGCGCGTCGCCGCCGCCGTCCAGCGCATCGGCACCGACGTGACCCCCGAGCTCGTCGGGGCGGCGCGCGAGACCGGCGCCACCGACGTGGAGATCCACGACACCGTGCTCATCGCCGCGGCGTTCTGCATGTACAACCGGTACGTCGACGGCCTGGCGACCTACGCCCCCGAGGACCCGAAGGCGTACGAGGAGATGGCCGGCCTGATCGTCGAACGCGGCTACGGCGCGTCGGTGGCCGCCCGCCAGTGACCCGGACGGCCCCGCGGTGAGCCGGACCGGCCCGCGGTAGGCCGGACCGGCCCGCGGTAGGCCGGACCGGCCCGCGGTAGGCCGGACCGGCCCGCGGTGAGCCGGACCGGCCTGCCCCGCGCGACAAGCCGTCCGGCCGCGTGCGAAACTCCTGGCATGGACAGGTTGGACGAAGCGGCGATCTCCGCTCGGCTGAGCGCGGTGCCCGACTGGAGGCGCGAGGGCGACGAGATCAGGCGCACCATCGTCGCCCCCGACTTCCGCACGGCCATCGCCATCGTCAACGACGTGGCCGAGCAGGCGGAGGCCATGAACCACCACCCGGACATCGACATCCGGTGGCGCCGCCTGCACCTGGTCCTGACCACCCACGACGCCGGCGGCCTCACCGAGTACGACTTCACCCTCGCCGCCCGCGTGGACGCCATCGCCGCCGACCACGGCGCCGCGTCCTGACCGCACGGCCGTCACAGAACCTCGACGGTGCCGTGCTCGCCGTCCACGCGCAGCAGGTCGCCCGTGCGCAGCCGGGTGGTGGCGTTGCCGCAGCCGACGACCGCCGGAATGCCGAGCTCGCGGGCGACGATCGCCGCGTGTGACAGCGGGGCGCCCACGTCGGTGACGACGGCCGCCGCCCGGGGGAACAGCGGCGTCCAACCCACGTTGGTGACGGTCGTGACCAGGATCTCTCCCGGCCGGAGCGCCCCGCCCTCGTCCACACTCGCGATGACCCTGGCCCGGCCCTCCACCACGCCGGCCGACCCGGGGAAGCCGGTGACCGCCTCGCGCGCCGGAGCCTGCCGGTCGCGCTCGTCGTACACGTCGCCGCGCCGCTGTGGGTCGGCGGCCCACCGGAAGGGGTCGAACCGTCCCCTGATCAGGGCCGGGTACGGCGGCAGCGCCCGGTAGCGCTCATAGAGCCCGCGCCGCCCGGCGACGGCCGCGAGCGGCGACCCGTCCTCGGCGGCCTGCGCGTCCTTCGTGGGCTCCGCGCCGGCGGGGGAGGCGTCCAGGACGGTGAGGATCTCGTCGATGGACAGGAAGAACATGTCGTCCCCGCGTCCGGTGAGCTCCCCGGCGCGCAGCACGAAGGCGCGCAGCGCCCAGAAGGACCGCACCACCTCTGAGCGCGCCACCTCCCGGTCGCGCAGCGCCTTGGTCATGCGCACGACCAGGCGCCTGGTGCGCCGCACCTGGCGCGGGTGGCGTTCCGCCAGCCGCCGCCACGCGGCGGCCCGCCGCTCCCGCTGGCGGGCGAGCAGCGCGTCGATGTCGTGCTCGGCCTCGCGGAGGCCGGCGAGCTGGGCATCGATCCACCGAGGGTCCTCGCCGGGGCGCGGGATGGAGACCTCGAACTCGCTCGGCCCCCGATGGCCCCACTCGCGGGCGAAGGCGTCCCGGTCGATCTCGCCGCGGGACAGCCGGTCGAGGCCGACGAGGAGGCCGAGGCTCGCCAGGCCGGAGTCGCCGCCGTGCAGGCCGCTGTTCAGGTCGGCGATCTCCGACTCGCCGACGAGCCTGGCGAGTTTGATGCGGCCGAGGCCGAGCGCCCCGCTGTCCTGCCGGGTGGCGGCCTCCAGCATGTGTGAGCATTCGAGCAGGTACGGGCCGAGTTCGGAGCGCCACAGCGCGGCCAGTCCGGCCGCCGTCGGGGCGGCCGCGGCGCGCTCGCGCAGCCGCTCGCACCGCGCGGGCGCCGTGGCGAAGAACTCCGGCATCCTGCGGAGGTTGGCCCGCACCTCGCGTTTGAGGGCGAACGCCGCCGCGAGGATCGGCCGCATCATGCGCAGGCGCGGCAGAGGGACCATCGGGATGTCCATGTCCGCGGGCAGCCTGCCGAAGACCGGCTCGATGAACGTGGTGAACCGCCTGCGCATGCCGAACGCCGCCGAGATCGTGGCCGCCAGGCTCAGGTTCATGTAGAAGCGGCCGCCGATGCGCCCGTAGGCGCGGAACTCCGCGACGGACGAGGTGCGCATGGCGCCGGACATGAAGATCTCGACGAACGAGTACGTGCTCGGCGTCATCACGTCCGGGATGGCCTCGCCGAGGTTGCCGTTGCTCCACAGGCAGTCGCCGGCGAGGCTGTCGTTCCACATGTCGGCGGGCGTCGCGGCGTCCAGGGCGGTGATCGGGCGGGCCTGCAGGACGGACGGCCGCCCGCCCAGCAGGGCCCACTCGACGTCCATCGGCCGGCCGTACAGCTTCTCGACGCGCTCGCCGAGATCGGCCAGGGCCGCGACCTGGGCGTCGTCCAGCACCGGGGCGGTCCGCCGGTCGCCGGGCACCGGGACCTCGGCGGTGCCGCCGCCGGCGCGCACGGTCATCACGGCCTTGTCGGCGGTCCGCCGCTCCAGCACGGCTCCGCCCGGCCGGGCCACGACGACCGTGTCCGGGGTGACCCGGCCGCCGACCACGGCCTCGCCGAGTCCCCACGCGGCGTTCACGACCATGCGGTCGCGCGCGCCGCCGACCGGGTCGGCGGTGAACAGGACGCCGGCCGCGTCGGCGGGCACCAGTTCCTGGACGACCACCGCCATGGTGACCTCATCCTGCGCGACGCCGTTCCTCTCGCGGTAGGCGATGGCCCGCGCGCCCCACAGGGAGGCCCAGCAGCGCTTGACGGCCGCGAGTAGGGCGTCCTCGCCCTGGACGTCGAGGTAGGTCTCCTGCTGCCCGGCGAAGGACATGCCGGGCAGGTCCTCGGCGGTGGCCGAGGACCGCACGGCGACCGCGGGCCTGCCGAGCGCGGCGTAGGCCTCGCGGATCGCCACGCCGACCGGCTCGGGAAGGTCGTGCCCGGCGAACAGCCGCCCGATCGCACGCTCGGCCCCGTCGTACGGCCCGCCCACGGCGGCGGTGCCGAGGTCGCGGCCGTTTCCGGCGCGGCCTCCGTCGTCCGCCGCGTCGAGGCCTCCCGCCTCGCTGACGGCGGTCAGGATGGCGTCGCGCAGGCCGCTCTCGGCGACGAAGCGCTCGTAGGCGGCGGTGGTGACGTGGAAGCCCGGCGGGACGGGCAGCCCGGCGGCGGCCATGCGGGCGAGCGAGGCGCCCTTGCCGCCCGCGAGGGCGAGGTCGGCCGCGGTGTCGGCCAGGGGCAGGACCAGAGGCGGCTCGCTCACTGTCGGTAGTCCTTTCCGAGATCGGTCGTCGTCAGGGACAGGCCGAGCCTGTCGCGGGCCACGCGCAGCGCCTCGTCCAGATAGGCCAGGGCCGCCCGGGTCGCCGTCGCGGTCTGTTCGGGGGTGAGGGGCCGGCCGGCGTCCAGGGCGCGGTGCAGCGTCTCGGCGAGCAGTTCCGCCATCCGCTCGCCGGAGACCCGGTGATCCTCGGGCAGCCGCGGAGTGATCATGGAGAAGCCGTACAGCGCGGCGCTGATGACGTTCACCTGCTCGACCGCCGACAGGTCGGTGCGCACGGCCCCGAGCTCGCGCAGCGTGCCCAGATAGGTGTCCGACAACGCGCGCATCGCCACGGAGGTCTGCACGGTGGGCTTCTGGCGGATCAGCTTGCCGAGCACCTCGGTGTCGCTCAGCAGGCTCGCCTTCATCAACGGCCGCGTCATGAACGCCAGGGCGAGGTGCCGGAACATGGCGCGGGGCGTCGCGCCCGCCGGCTCGGCCGCGAGGCCCTCGCGCACCTGTTCCAGCATGGCGACGCGGTCGCGGCGCAGCAGTGCGGCGAACAGCGCCTCGCGTGACTTCCAGTGCAGATAGATCGTGCCCTTGGCCACCCCCGCCGCGCGGGCGATGTCGTCGATGGTCGTCTTGTCGTATCCCCAGCGCAGGATCAGCTCGGCGGCGGCGTCGAGGATGCGGTGCGCCCGCCGCTCGCGGGCGGGCGGCTCGGCCGCCGCGGTGGGGGCCGCGCGACCGGCGCGGGGTGCGGGGTGGGGATCGGGGGACGACATGGCCTCGCTCACAGTGAATATGTGACCAAATGCGCTTATTTGGTCATGGAGTAGTCGTTGTACGGTAAACCCGCGGTCCAGCGACGGTCAACCGGCCCTGCGGCGGTCGGGGCGGCGGGCGTTCTGTGGGCGTCCGCTCGGCGTGGGGGCCTTCACCGGTGCGGGGGCGAGCGGTCATACTTGGCGGTAACCGACAGATGTTCGGGCGATGAGGAGACCCCATGAGCCTCGCGGACCTGCGTCCGATTCCCGGCGAGCAGCTGACCTTCCGGCTCCCGCCGAAGTTCGACGACGTCGCGGACGAGCGGCGCCACCGCCTGGAGCGGCTGGCCGCGGCGCTCAGGCTGTTCGGGCGCCTGGGCTTCGAGGAGGGCGTCGCCGGCCACATCACCGCGCGCGACCCCGAGCACCCGGACCACTTCTGGGTCAACCCGTTCGGGATGAGCTTCAAGCATGTGAAGGTCAGCGACCTGATCATGGTCAACCACGAGGGAGAGGTCGTCGAGGGGCGTTACCACGTCAACAAGGCCGCGTTCGCGATCCACTCGATGGTCCACCAGGCCCGCCCGGACGCGGTCGCCGCCGCCCACAGCCACTCGGTGCACGGGAAGGCGCTGTCGGCCCTCGGGCAGCCGCTCGAACCCCTGACCCAGGACGCGTGCGCCTTCTACGAGGACCACGGCCTGTTCGACGACTACACCGGCGTGGTGGTCGAGATCGAGGAGGGGCGCAGGATCGCCCGGGCGCTCGGCTCGCACAAGGCCGTCATCCTGCGCAACCACGGCCTGCTGACGGTGGGCGACTCGGTGGACGCCGCCGCCTGGTGGTTCATCACCATGGAGCGCTCGTGCCAGGCGCAGCTCCTGGCCAAGGCGGCCGGCCAGGTCGTGCCGATCACCCACGAGAACGCCAAGCTCACGCACGGCCAGATCGGCAACGACCTGGTGGGATGGATCAACTTCCAGCCGCTGTACGACCAGATCACCCGCACCGACCCCGACCTGTTCGACTGAAACGCCGTCCGGCGCCGGCGGGCGGGGCCGGAGGCGTCACTGGAAGAGCTCGGGCGGGGGGACGGGGGTGACCACCGCGTCGCCGTCCCTGATCGGCGCTGCGCCCGCGACGAACTTCACCAGGTCCTCGTCGTACACGCACCGGGCCTGGGTCAGGCCGCCCGCCGCCTTGCGGGTCAGCTCGCGCAGCGGCAGCGGCGCGGGCGAGGCGGTCACGATGAGGTTGCCGAAGCGCCGCCCGCGCAGGATGCCCGGCTCGGCGAGCAGGGCCACGTGGCGGAAGGTGCCGCGGACGGTGGCGACGACCCGGCGCGCGAACGCCAGCCCCTTGCCGTCGGCGATGTTGATCAGCAGGGTGCCGGAGTCCTTCAGCACCCGGGCGACGTCGCCCATGTACTCGGCGGTGGCCAGGTCCACGGGCATCGTCGCGCCGCTGAAGGCGTCCAGGATGAACAGGTCGGCCGAGGCGTCGTGCAGCGCGGCGGCGGCCGCGCGGCCGTCGGCCACCCGGACCTTCAGCCGGGGCACCGACCTCAGCCGCAGCTGGTCGCGGACGAGCTGCACCAGCGCCGCGTCCGGCTCGATGACGATGTGCCGGGAGCCCGGACGGGTGGCCGCGACGTACCGGGGGAGGGTGCAGGCGCCGGCGCCGACGTGCACCACGTCCAGCGGGCCCTCCTCGATCGCGTCGATCACGTCGGCCATCAGCCGGACGTACTCGAAGTCGAGGTAGGTCGGATCCTCCAGGTCGACGTACGACTGCGGGACCCCGGCCATGCTCAGCAGCCATCCGTGGGGCCGGTCGAGATCTCTGAGCAGCTCGACCTCGCCCATGTCGACCGGGTAGCGGCCGGTCACGGGATCCGACTCGGTCTTACGCTTGCCCACATGGTCTCCCATGGTTCTGATATATCGGGATGTGCCATGCCCGGCACCCTTGGGAGAACCGTATGCGCCGCCGAGGACTGTTCGCTCTCGTCGGGGTCAGTGTTGTCATCGTCGCGGCCTCCCTGGTGGCGCTGGTGCTGGACGCGCGCCGGGTCACCGGCACCCCTGAGCAGGCCGGGCGAGCCTACCTCGACGCCTGGGCGGCGCAGAACCTGCCCGAGATGCGCCGGCGGGTCGCGTCCCCGCCCGCCGACTTCATGGAGCGGCACCGGCGCCTCAGCTCCGACCTGCAGATCCTGTCGATCAAGCTGACGCCCGGGACGGTCGTGCCGCGCGGCGAACGGGCCGCCGACCTGCCGTTCGAAGGCGTGCGGCAGATCGGCGAGCTGGGGCAGTGGCGGTTCTCGTCGGTGCTGCACCTGGCGGTCAGGGACGGCGAGTGGAAGGTCGTCTGGACGCCGCAGACGCTCCAGCCCGGCGTCGCGGCGGACGAGCGGCCGCGGCTCACGGAGATCCCGGTGCCGGGCACCGAGCTGCGCACCCGGCAAGGCAGGCCGCTGCCGCACGCCAGCGGCGCCGAGAGCTACTTCAAGGACCTGGCCGGCAAGATCGACGACTTCGACGACGAACCTGCCACGGGATGGGCGATCGCGGTCGCCTCCGCCGCGGGGAAGACCAGGAACCTCGTGGTGTTCCGCCGGCCCACGGAGCGGACCTACCGTACGACGCTGGACTGGTGGACGCAGGCGGCGGCCGCCCGCGCGCTCGACGGCGTCGAGCGTCCCGCGGCCGTCGTCGCGGTCAGGCCGTCCACGGGCGAGGTGCTCGCCGTGGCCGACCGGCTGCCCGGCCAGGGCGCCTTCTACCAGCCCGCCCCGCCCGGCTCCACCTTCAAGATCATAACGGCGGCGGCGCTGCTCGGCGGCGGGCTGACCGCGGACACGCCGGTGCCGTGCCCGGCCAGGTACACCATCCCGAACGGGCGGACCTTCACCAACCATGACGAGGAGGACCACGGGACGGTCAGCCTCCGCGAGGCGTTCGCCCTGTCGTGCAACACCACGTTCGCCCGGCTCGCCGTCGAGCGACTGGGAGACGCGGCGCTGCGGCGTCAGGCGACGGAGCTGGGGTTCGGCGGCAACCTGAAATCGGGCGTCGGCGGGCTCTGCGGGACGATGCGCAAGGCCGGCGACGGCGACGAGCTGGGCGCCGACGCCATCGGGCAGAACTCGGTGCAGGCCACCCCGCTGTGCATGGCGCTCGTCGCCGCCGCGGTCCGCGACGGCACCTGGCGCCCGCCCCGGCTGATGTCGGAGAAGGCCGTGAAGCGCCTGGAGATCGACGGCCGTCCCAAGCCGAGGCGCCTGCCCGAGCCCGTCGTCGCGCAGTTGCGCTCGATGATGGCGGCGGTCGTGACGGACGGGACGGCGGCCGGGTCCGGCCTGCCCGGCGGGGTGTCGGGCAAGACCGGCACCGCGGAGACGGCGTCGGGCGGGGACCATTCGTGGTTCGTCGGCTACCGCGGCGACCTGGCGTTCGCCGTCTTCGTCGAGCACGGCGGCGCCGGGGCGGGCGCGGCGGCCACGGTGGCCGCCCGCTTCCTCGGCGCCCTGTGAGTCCAAGCCGCCGGCCGGCCTCGGACGGCAGCGTCCGGACTTCAGCCCATATAGGGGGACTTGCGGCGAGGTAGAGAGCTTTTGGCTCCTATTTGGTCTGTTACCAGGCACTTTCCGGATAGGAACGGAAGCGAAGCTCGATCGAGGAGAACGACATGTACGAGGTCAGCGGCGAGGCGGGTCGGCACGGCGCCGAGATGGGCCGGCAGTGGTGGGTGCCGGCGGTGCGCGGAGCGTGCGCGATCGTGTTCGGCATCCTGGCCGTCATCTGGCCGCTGATCACGCTGCTGACGCTGGTCGTCCTGTTCGGCGCCTACGCGATCATCAGCGGGGCGTTCTCCCTGTTCGGCGCCTTCCGCGGCGTCCATCCCCGCGACTCGCGCCTCTGGCTGGCCGTCTCGGGCGTCTTCGGCATCGTGGCCGGCCTCGTGGCCTGGGTCTGGCCGGGCATCACCGCGCTGGCGCTGCTCATGCTGATCGCCGCCTACGCGGTCGTCATCGGCGCGGCCGAAATCGTGGCGGCGGTCGCGCGCCGCAAGGCCGGTGACACCGACTGGGTCTACCTCGTCAGCGGCGCGCTCGCCGTGGTCTTCGGACTCCTGCTGTTCGTCTGGCCTGGCAGGGGCGCCCTCGCCCTGACCTGGCTGATCGGCCTGTTCGCCATCCTCTACGGCGCCTCGCTGCTGTTCCAGGCGTACCGCGTGCGCGAGACCGCGCGCAGGAGCGCCGCGGGCCCCGCCGCGCACGCCGTCTGAACGGCCACCGTTCGCCGGGCCGTCCCCCCCAGGTCCGTCCGCCGGACCGTCCCCTCGAGGTCCGGTCTGTTCGATCATGTGCGGGAAGAATCTGCGCGATAAGCCAGATCTACCGGAAAGCTTTCACATAATCATCGGCAGAGCCGGGAATGATCCTGCATATCACGGATTAGGTACCTCGAAGGGGAGGGCACATGAGCGTGCTCGACCGGCTGGCCCGCCACCTGCTCGTCGACGGCTACCGTCTCGAACTCGACCTCGACCGCAGCGGGGGGTCGTGGATCGTGGACGCCGCCACCGGCCGGCGCTACCTCGACTTCTACACCTTCTTCGCCTCCGCCCCGCTGGGCGTTAACCCGTTCGCCGACGATCCGGAGTTCATGGCCCTCCTCGGCCGGGTGGCCGCCAACAAACCGGCGAACTCCGACATGTACACCTCGCACCTCGCCGACTTCGCCGACACCTTCGCCCGCGTGCTCGGCGATCCCGAGCTTCCCCACCTCTTCTTCGTCGAAGGGGGCGCGCTCGCGGTGGAGAACGCCCTGAAGTGCGCGTTCGACTGGAAGAGCCGCCACAACGAGGCCCGGGGCCGCTCCCGCGAACTGGGCGGCAAGGTGCTGCACCTCACCCGCGCCTTCCACGGCCGCAGCGGGTACACGCTGTCGCTCACCAACACCGAGCCGGTCAAGACCGACCGCTTCCCGGTCTTCGACTGGCCGCGCGTCGAGGTGCCCGCGATCCACTTCGGCGACGTCGAGGCCGCGGAGGAGCGGGCGCTGGACCAGGCCCGGGCCGCCTTCGACCGACACCCGAACGACATCGCCTGCTTCATCGCCGAGCCCATCCAGGGCGAGGGCGGCGACAACCACATGCGGCCGGAGTTCCTGCAGGCCGTCCAGCGCCTGTGCCACGAGCGGGACGCGCTGTTCATCAT
Organism: Sphaerisporangium sp. NPDC049457; assembly: GCF_055586705.1. Classification (NCBI taxonomy): domain Bacteria; kingdom Bacillati; phylum Actinomycetota; class Actinomycetes; order Streptosporangiales; family Streptosporangiaceae; genus Sphaerisporangium; species Sphaerisporangium sp. NPDC049457. The sequence goes on from NZ_JBVJHR010000012.1 coordinate 101,621, forward strand.
GGACGAGGTGCAGACCGGGGGCGGGCTCACCGGCACGCCGTGGGCCTACCAGCAGCTCGGCCTGGCGCCCGACATCGTGGCCTTCGCCAAGAAGGTTCAGGTCGGCGGCATCATGGCCGGGCGCAGGGTGGACGAGGTGCCCGGCAACGTGTTCCAGGTGAGCGGGCGGATCAACTCCACCTGGGGCGGCGGGCTGGTCGACATGGTGCGCTCGCGCCGCATGCTGGAGATCATCGAGCGGGACGGGCTCATCGCGCGCGCCGCGGTGCTCGGCGAGACGCTGCTCGGCGGCCTGCGTGAGCTGGAGGCCGGCTTCCCCGGCCTGGTCGTCAACGCCCGGGGGCGGGGCCTGATGTGCGCCTTCGACGTCCTGGACGCCCGCGACCGGGTGGTGCGGGCCCTGCGCGACGACGAGGGAGTGCTCGTCCTGCCATGCGGGGAGCGGTCGGTGCGGCTTCGTCCCGCCCTGTCGGTCACCCCGGAGGAGATTTCGTACGGTCTGGCCGCGCTCGGCCGCGCGCTGACGGCCGTGCGGAAGGCTGTGGGCGTGCCTGCCTGACCGCCGGGCTCATCGCCCACCGGTCTCCTTGACGTCGGACCGTCTCGGACCGTCCCCCTGGCCGGCGCGCCGCCGGCCGTGTCAGGGGTGCGCCCTGCCGGAGGAGCCGTCCTTCCACAGGCCGATCGCCGTCATGCGGCAGTCGGCCCCGAGCTTGGAGTAGATGCGGTTCACGTGGTTCTTGACGGTCTTCTCGCTGAGGAACAGCCGCTGGGCGATCTCACCGTTGGAGTGGCCCGTCGCGATCAGCTCCATCACCTCGGCCTCGCGTTTGCTCAGCTCGGTGTGCGCGTGCTCGTTGTAAGTGGCGTCATCGACACTCATCCGGCCTCCGTGGCACGAATCATTGTCAGATCGCCGAGCCCCCCGCGCTGGCGGTGTAGCGGTTTTTTGCGAGCATAGCCCGCCGTCGCGGCCTTTGGGGGCCAGCCAGTCCGAGAAAAGCTCACTTTCCGCGAAAGCGCACGGAGCAGAAAAGCGCGATGGCCGGTCCGTGAGGACCGGCCATCGACCGCTGGGGTGAGTGATGGGACTTGAACCCACGACATCCAGGACCACAACCTGGCGCTCTGCCAACTGAGCTACACCCACCATGTCCGCGGTCATCACCGCGGCACAGGAAAAGTGTAGCGGTCTTTGGGAGCTCCTGGTGCCGCGCCGCGTCAAGATCCGGTTATGGCCTCGGCCACCTCACGTGCGGTGGCGCTGTCGGGGCCGGGCTGCGGCACGAAGACGGCGGCGCGGTAGTAGCGCATCTCCTGCACGCTCTCGGTGATGTCGGCCAGCGCCCGGTGGCCGCCCTGCTTGGCCGGAGAGGCGAAGTAGACCCGGGGGTACCAGCGGCGGACCAGCTCCTTCACCGAGGAGACGTCCACCATGCGGTAGTGCAGGTAGGCATCGACGGCCGGCATGTCGCGCGCGATGAACGAGCGGTCGGTGGAGATGGAGTTGCCGCACAGCGGCGCCTTCTTGGGCTCGGGCACATGCCGCCGGATGTACTCGAGAACCATCGACTCGGCCTCGGCGAGCGTCACGCCGTCCCCCAGGGCGCTGAGCAGGCCGGAGGAGGTGTGCATCTGCCGCACGACCTCCGACATCTGCTCAAGCGACTCCTGTGGCGGCTTGATGACGACGTCGATGCCCTCGTCGAGCTGGTTCAGCTCGCCGTCGGTCACGACGCACGCGACCTCCACGAGCGCGTCACGGCCGAGATCGAGCCCGGTCATCTCACAGTCGATCCAGACCAACAGGTCACTCATAAGGCACAGCGTAGTGCCCGCTCACGAGGCCTTGAGAGAGTCCAGTACGCGACCGATCGTTGAAGTGTCCATATTGTCGGGTACGGAGGCGTAAAGAACGGAAGGTCGCTCCTTGTCCTGGTCGACGACCACGATCATTCCGCGCTCCTTCTTGAACTTCCAGCCCGCCTTCTTGGCCTCGGCGGTGAAGTCCAGCTCGAACTCCAGCACCCAGGCCTTCTTGCCGCTCACCTCGATGGCCTCGTCCCTGAGGGTCTTGTTCTTGTGGGGCGGGCTGTAGAAGGTCCGCTCGTAGACCTTGAAGAAGGTGGCGGCCACCTTGCCCAGGTCATCGGGGCCGTTGTACTGGAAGACCTCCGGCAGCCTGCACGCCGTCACGGTGCCCACCCAGTCGTGGCCCTGGCCGTCGTAGTTCTTCTGCGACAGCCCCTGGTAGCCGCTGGTCCACAGCGGGAAGCGCGGGTCGGGCCGGCCGGTGCCGTTCAGCACCGACCACGGCGGCACCGCCCACGCGTCGCCGCCGTACTTGTAGGAAAGGCCCGCGCGCGGGTCGGTGATGCGGCCGTCCTCGACCTGGGGCACCTCGGCCGGGAAGTCCGTGACGCTCGGCTCCGGGGTCGGGGTGTCCAGCGGAGGGGTGATCTGCGGGTCGGCAGGCTCGGACGACGCGCTCGGCAGGGGCGTGCCCGCCGCCGACGGCGTGGTGGCGCGGTTGGCGAGGGTGAACGCGATCACCACGGCCACGACCACGAGAATCGCGACGGCGCCGCCGCCCAGCACCCACGGCAGGGGGCTCTTCTTCCGCGGCGGAGGCCCCTGGGGGCCGAACTCCGGCACCGGCATCTGGGCCGTGCCGCCGGGGACGCCCCACTGCTGCTGCCCCCCCGGGCCGCCGTACCCGCCGGGCTGCCCGTACGGTCCGCCCGGCTGGCCGTAGGCGCTCGTGGGCTGGCCGAACTGGCCCGTCGGCTGACCGGGCCCGCCGTACTGCTGCCCGCCGCCGGGCGGGGCGAACTGGCCCGGCTGCTGGTGGGCGCCGGTGCCCTGCTGCCCGCCCGCACCGGGTGACGCCGCCCCCTGCGGGTACGGACCCGTGCCCTGCTGCGGGTACGGACCCGTGCCCCCGGGCTGCGACTGCGGCCCGGTGCCCTGCGGCTGCGGGTAAGGGCCGGTGCCCGGCTGCTGCGGGCCCGTGCCGGGCTGAGGCGGCTGCCCCATGCCGGGCTGGGGATGCTGCCCCGTTCCCTGCGCGCCCGCCTGCTGTGACCCGGCGCCCGCCTGCGGCGGCGCGTCCTGCGGGGTCTCGGAGCCCTGCTGGGACCCTCCGGTCTGGGATGCGCCCTCCGGCCGGCTCCACTGGCCGGTCGTCACCGGGGCCTGGCCTGAGGAGGCCTCCAGAGGATGGGTGGCGTCGGTCCATTGCGTGCCATCCCACCACCGAAGTTGGGGAGATCCGTATGGGTCCGGGTACCAGCCGGCGGGGGTCTGCGTCATGTCGTCAGAATAGTGACATCCCAGTTATTGCGCGCATTTGGCGAGCGATCTGATGCCGGCTCCACGAACGTTCCCCGGGCCGCCCTGCGCGCCTGTCCCACGCGCCGTACGACGGCGCCGCCATCGCCGCATCCTGCCCACCCCACGGCGCCTGCGCCGGTCACCTCCCGGCACCACATGGGTGCCGGTGGCGGTCGTCAGCACTTGTAGGTGAAGGTGGCGGCGTCTTCGAGGGGCGTGCCCGGGGCGGCGAGCGGGGACAGCACGCGGAGCCGGGCGGTCAGCTTGCGCGTTCCGCGGCCGCTCACGTCCCATTCGAGGGTGACCTCGTGCTTGGACCGCCCGGACGGCACGGTGTCGATGTGCTTGATCGGCTTCTGCCTGGTCAGCACCCATTCGTAGGAGACCTGGCCGGCCGACCCGTTGGTGGTGATCACTCCGGTGACGTTCACGGTGGTGTCGCACCCGGCGGCCTTCGGCTGCTTGACGTTGATCGCCGTCACCGTCAGCGGCGCGGGGCGCTGGAACCACAGGAAGGCCGCGACCAGCAGGATCAGCGCGAACAGCACGCCGGAACCGAGAACGCCGCCGCGGCGGCGCCGCCGGGGCGCGGCGCCCGCCAGTCGCTCCTTGGCCGGGACGGTGTGCTGCTCGCGTCCGGCCCGCCAGATCTGCGCGGCCGTCGTGTCCACCGGCACGCCGGGGCCGAACCGCATCTCGCCGCCTCCCGCCGGGGCGGTGGCGGCCGCGGCGGGCGCCTGCCCCGCGTGGACGGGCGGCTCACCGGCGCCGGGCGAGTACAGCAGGGTGACGACCTCGCCGGTGTCCGCGCCGTGCGCCGCCTGCGGCAGGTGTGGCGGCCGCTGGGTCGGGACGGCGCTCGCCGACCACCACTGGATCGTCCGGACGAGCCGCTCGCGGGTGGCGAACCCGGAGGGCAGCAGGTCGCGCCCGTTGACCAGGGCTTCCCTGGCGGCGCCCAGGCCGTGGGTGGTCGCGGTGGCCGCCGCCCGGTCGAACAGCCGCGCGGCCTCGGGGTCGTCCGCCGCCCACGCCGCCGCCAGCCCGCGCGACAGCGACGCCCAGGCGGAAAGGTCGCGCTCGACGGTGGCGGGCAGGCCGCGCAGCGCCGGGGCCAGGCCGCGCTCGGCCAGCAGCGCCGTGCCCTCGTCGGTGATCACCACCGTGCCCGCGTGCAGGGCGCCGTGGACCAGGCCCGCCGCGTGCACGGCCAGCAGGGTCTGCGCCGTCTCGACCAGGATGGTGGCCGCGCTCCCCGCGTCCGGCGCGGGGGCCGTGGACGGTCCCGTCATCAGCTCCGCCAGCGACGGCGTGCCCGGACGCGCGGTCAGCAGCCACACCTGCCCCCGGGCGGCCACCAGGTCGGCGATCGGCATCAGCCCGGTGACGCCGCCGCGGGTCAGGCGCCGGTCGGCGGTCACCTCGGCGACGACCCGGTCGCGGGCCCCGGCGTCCGCCAGGGCCCCCGGATCGATCCAGAGCACGCCGCCGCGGCCGCCGTCAGGCGCCAGCGCGTCGCTCCAGGTGCCGGTCTCACCCGCGCGGGAACGGCCCGTCAGCCGGTACCCCGCGATGCTCTCGCCATCTGGCATCTACCGCCGCCTCCGGTGCCGTCCCGCCATGCGCTGTCTGAGGACAAGTGTGGCGGGAACCGCCCCGGTCGTCACCAGGCCGAGCGCCAGCAGGCCCGCCGGGCCCCGATCGGGCGTCGTCTCGGGGGACGGAGTGTCGCCGATCTCCCCCCTCGGCGAACTCGGAGAGGGGGTGGGGACCGTGCGCGTGGGCTCGGGCGTCGGCTCCGGCGGGTTCTCGGTGGGCCTGGGCGTCGGGGTGGGCCTCGGCCTGCCGGAGGGCAGCGTGTCGTCCACCTTGGGGTCGGTGGTGTCGTCGTCGGACGCCGTCGGCGAGGGGGAGGGCTTGGCGGACTTGGTCGCCTTCTTGCTGGTGGTGGGCTTCGGCGAGGGCTTCTTCGAGGTCTTGGTGGCGGTGGGCCGCGGGGCCGTCGAAGGCACCGCGGCCGCGGTGTTGCCGGGCGGCTCGGCCGTCGGTTCGGCCGACGGGCTCTCCTCCTCCTTCGTCGGCTCCTCGGAGGGCTCCTCCGTGGGCGACTCGGCGATGGCGGGCTCGGGCGAGCTTGAGGAGGTGTCCGGCGCGGCGGCCGACGGGGTGGTGGTCGTCGTCTGCGCCTGCAGGGTGCTGTCGCCCATCGAGCCGACCAGGACGGCGCCGATCGCCGAGACGACCGCCAGGCCCACGGCGCCCACCACGAGCTTGACGCTGAGCTTGCTCAGGCCGCGGCGGACGCCGCCGAGCTCGGTCTCCCCCAGCGAGGTGCTGGCGCCGGGCAGCTCGTCCCCCAGCGGGAACAGCAGGGCCAGCAGCCCGGCCAGCGCGGCCAGGCGGCGGCGTCCCCGGTCCTCCCAGTCGGGCCCGTACGCCTGGAGGGCGACCTCCTCCAGCTCGGCCAGGAACGCGTCGGCGGTGGCGGGCCGGTCGGCGGCGCGCTTGGCCATGCCGCGCTCGATGAGCCCGCGCAGCGGCGCGGGCACCTGCTCGACCGGCGGAGGCATCGACTGGTGCTGCCGCGCCAGCGCCGCCATGTTGCGCGACTGGAACGGCCGGGTGCCGGTGAGGCACTCGAAGAACACGATGGTCGCGGCGTACACGTCGGTGCTCGGGCCGGCGGGGGCGCCCGCCCACTGCTCGGGCGCCATGTACGGAGGCGTGCCCGCGCCGCTGACCCCGTCTCCGGAGCGCACCGCGATGCCGAAGTCGATGAGCTTGCTGTCGCCGCCGCCTTCGATGACGACGTTCTCGGGCTTGAAGTCGCGGTGCACGACCCCGCTGGCGTGCGCGGCCGCCAGGCCGAGCAGCGAGCCCTTGAGCAGCACGAGCGCCGCCTCGGCGCCGGTCGGCCCCTCAGAGCGCAGCATCGCGCGCAACGAGACGCCGTTCACCAGCTCCATGACGATGGCGGCGCCACCGGGATGCTCGATGTACTCGTAGAACCGCGCGGCGTGCGGGCTGTCCATCAGCTCCAGCAGCCGCGCCTCGTGGCGGAAGCGGACGACGAATCCCGGATCGGCGCAGAGCTCGTCGGACAGATATTTGATCGCGACGTAAGTCTGGTCGGCGTCGTGACGCGCCATGACGACACGTCCTGATCCGCCGCTGCCGAGGTCACGGACCTCGGTATATCCGGGGACTCGCCATGCCCCGCTCAGGCCGTCCATGCGGTCTCCTTATGTGGCCGGGCCCCCACCCATGACGCGACAACGAAGCCTAATGGCGGCGTAGCTTATCTGTGATGTTTAAATAGATATTTGCTATATAGTCGGCGCCGTTGTCAGTTTCCGGCCGCACTCGGGTCCCCGTCGCCGGCCGTCACGCGAGGTCATTCGGCGAGGCCGGGCCGCCCCCTTCCGGCGATGTGCGCCGGCACCGGCGTCCCGGACGCGAGCGCGGGGTCGGGCTCGGGGGCGCCCCAGCTCGCCCGCAGCGGCAGCACGCCGGCCCAGACCGGCAGGGCGTAGTCCTCCTCGTCGTCCACGGGCGGCCCCTGGCGCACCTTCACCGACGCCTCCGCCAGCGACAGCGCCACGACCTCGGTGGCCGCCAGCTCCTTGCGGTCCGGCGGACGCGTGGCCTCCCACTGACCGGGCGCCAGGTTCTCGGTGATCGCGCGCAGCCCCGCGAGCCGCTCGCCCGGGTCCTCGACGATCCGCGGGGTGCCGTAGACCATCGCCGAACGGTAGTTCACCGAGTGGTGGAACACCGAGCGCGCGAGCACGACGCCGTCCAGGTGGGTGACGGTCACGCAGATCTCCCCGCCCGCGTGCAGCGAGGTCGCGCCGGTGGATCCGTGCAGGTAGAGAGTGTCGTCGATGCGGCCGTACCCGGTGGGGACCACCATGGGCGAGCCGTCCACCACCACGCCCACGTGGCAGATCAGCCCGGCGTCGAGGACGGCGTACAGCTCGGAACGGTCGGTGCGGACGCGCTTCTTTCCGCGCCTGAGGGCGGTGCGAGGAGTCGAGGACAGCATGCCGCTACCGTACGGAGAAGTGGACTGGTAGTGCAGATCCACTGTCGCCTCATTCCAGGAGACCACTTGCCCGCCCATGTCGACCTTCCCCTCACCCTCGACCGGGAGGCGCCCGTCCCGCTCACGGTGCAGCTCGGCGACCAGCTCCGCGCGGGCATGCGCGCGGGCACGCTCAGGGCGGGGGAGCGCCTGCCCTCCAGCCGGGCCCTCGCGCGGGTGCTCGGCGTGTCACGAACGGTCGTCACAGAGGCGTTCCAGCAGCTCTACGCCGAGGGATGGCTGGAAGGCCGGCACGGTTCCGGCACCTACGTGGCCGACCTGCCCGGCTTCGCGCGTCCGGACGGCGCCGCCGGCCACGAGCCGGCGGCGCGGGAGGGGCCCGGCGAGGGGGACACGGTGTTCGCCCCCGACGACGCGCCGCGTCCCGCCGCCGGGGTGATCGACCTGCGGCCGGGGCGGCCGTGGGTGCTCGACTACGACCGGGCCGCGTGGCGCCGGGCGTGGCGCGCGGCCGCGGACCGGCCGCCCATGGACGTCATCGACCCGTACGGGCACCACCGCCTGCGGGAACTGCTGGCCGGCCACCTGCGCAGGGCGCGCGGCGTCCCGGTGGGAGCGGAGAACGTGATGGTCACCCGGGGCACCGGCCACGGGCTCGACCTGCTCGCCGCGGCGCTGCTGCGGCCCGGCGACCCGGCCGGGATCGAAGAGCCCGGATACGGCAAGGCGCGCAACATCATGGCCGCCCGCGGCGGCCGCATCGTCCCCTGCCCGGTGGACGAGCAGGGCGTGCTGCCCGGCGACCTGCCCGGCGACCTGCGCCTGCTCTACACCACCCCCGCGCACCAGTATCCGCTCGGCGGCAGGCTGCCCATCCCGCGCAGGGAGCGGCTGCTCGCCTGGGCCCGCCGCACCGGCGCCACCGTGGTCGAGGACGACTACGACGCCGAGTTCCGCTACGACGTGGCGCCGCTCCCGGCCCTGTACGGGCTGGACCCCGAACGGGTGGTCCTGCTCGGCACGCTGTCGAAGTCGCTCGCCCCCGACGTCGGCATCGGCTGGCTGGTGGCGACGCCGGCCCTGCTCAGGGACATCGCCCGCGTGCGCGTGGCGCTGGCCGACCGCACCTCCGGCCCGTTGCAGGAGGCCGTCTCGGCGCTGATCGAGCGCGGCGACCTGGACCGCCATCTGCGGCGGGCGCGCCTGACCTACGCGCGCCGCCGCGCCGCCGTCGTCGAGATCCTCGGCGACCGGGTCAGCGGCGACTCCGCCGGCCTGCACGTCGTCCTTCCCCTGCCCGCCGGGTCGGCCGACCGGCTGGTCGCCGCGGCCGCGCGGCACGGGGTGCTGCTGGACACGACGGCGCGGCACCACCACGGCCCGGTACGCCACCACGGGGTGGTCCTCGGATACGGCTCCGCGTCCACCGCCGACGTGCGCAAGGGTTGCGCCGTCATCGCAACCCTGCTCGCCACCGACTGACCGGAGCGGATCGCCGGCGGCCGTCACGGCCCTCGTGCGCCCAGCGGCCGGTCACCGCGTGGCCGCCGCACGCAGACCGCAGATCTTGTGATGTGGATCGCGGCCCGCGCCGGGAAGAAGATCGTCTGCCGCACGGGACGCCGCAGGGAACAAGGCGCCGTCCGCTCGTGTCAACGGCTCCGCTCAGCGTGCGAGGACGCGCGCGCACACTTGCGTGTAGGGCTCAGCAAGGCTCTGTTGCCGCCACTCCTCTCGGGTCAGGGAGCGGCCGGCCGCGGCACAAACGGCCGGGAACACATCATGTTCCGCCGTGTACGCGACGCCCCACAGCCGCACCTCCTTGTAGCCGGCGCTGGCCAGGGTGCGGCCGTCGGGGCTGAACGCCACCGCGAGAACGGATGCGGTGTGGCCGGTGAGCGAGGTTCCGAGCTGGCGGTGGGTCGATACGTCCCACAACCGCACGGTCTCGTCAAATCCGGCGCTGGCGAGGGTCCGGCCGTCGGGGCTGAACGCCACCGCGTAGACGTGCCCGATGTGGCCGGTGATGGGAGCGCCGATCTGGCGGTGGGTGGACACCTCCCACAGCCGTATGGTCCCGTCACGGCCGGCGCTGGCGAGGGTCCGGCCGTCGGGGCTGAACGTCACCGCGTGGACCTCTGCCGTGTGGCCGGTGAGGGGGACGCCGCTCTGGCGGTGGGCGGGCACATCCCACAGCAGCACTTTGTCCTCCTTCCCGGCAGAGACGGCGGTGGCCAGGGTCCGGCCGTCGGGGCTGAACGCCATCGCACGGGCATGGCTGGGGAGGGGTGCGCCGATCTGGCGGTCGGTTCGCACGTCCCACAGCCGCACCACCTTCTCCTCCTCCCAGTCGTCCTCGACGGTGGCCAGGGTCCGGCCGTCCGGACTGAACGCCACCACCTCGACGTTTCCGGTGTGGCCGGCGGAGGGGGCGCCGATCTGGCGGTGGGTGGACACCTCCCACAGCCGCAGTTTGTCGTCATCCGAGTTGTGGACGGCGGTCGTCAGGGTCCGGCCGTCCGGGCTGAAGGCCACGGCCTGGAGGATCCCGGTGTGGCCCGTGAGGGGCGCGCCGATCTGACGGTTGGTTCGCACGTCCCACAGCCGCACCTTCTTGTCGTCGCCGCCGCTGGCCAGGGTCCGGCCGTCGGGGCTGAACGCCACCACCTCGACGTTTCCGGTGTGGCTGGTGAGGGGGGCGCCGATCTGGCGGTGGGTGGACACGTCCCACAGCCGTACGTCCCCGTGGCCGGCGGTGGCCAGGGCGCGGCCGTCGGGGCTGAACGCCACCGCCGTGATGTCGCTGGTGTGGCCGGTGAGGGGGGCGCCTGTCTGGCGGTGGGTCCGAACGTCCCACAGCCGCACCGTCTGATCGAAGCCGGCGCTGGCCAGGGTCTGGCCGTGAGGGCTGAACGCCACCGCGTAGACGCCCCCGTCGTGGCCGGTGAGGGGCGTGCCGATCTGGCGGTGGGTTCGCACGTCCCACAGCCGCACCACGCTGTCCGTGTTGTTCGGCAGGTTCGTATGGCCGCCGGCGCTGGCCAGGGTCAGGTTGTCGGGGCTGAAGGCCACCGCGTAGATGTTTCCGGTGTGGCCGGTGAGAGGCGCGCCGATCTGATGGTGCGTCTTCACGTCCCACAGCCGCACCGTATGGTCCCGGTCGCTCGCATCGCCATCGGCGGTGGCCAGGGTCCGGCCGTCGGGGCTGAACGCCACCGCCGTGATGTCGCTGGTGTGGCCGGTGAGGGGGGCGCCTGTCTGACGACCGGTTCGCACGTCCCACAGCCGCACCTTCTTGTCGTCCCCGGCGGTGGCCAGGGTCCGGCCGTCGGGGCTGAAGGCCACCGCCTCGACGGTCCCGGCGCGGCCCGTGAGGGGCGCGCCGACCTGGCTGTGGGCGGCCACGTTCCACAGCCGCACTGTTCCCCTGTGGTCGGCGCTGGCGAGGGTCCGGCCGTCGGGGCTGAACGCCACCGCGTAGACCTTTCCCGTGTGGCCGGTGAGGGGGGCGCCGATCGGACGGTGGGTTCGCGCGTCCCACAGCCGCACCTTCTTGTCGTCCCCGGCGGTGGCCAGGGTCCGGCCGTCGGGGCTGAAGGCCACCGCTCTGGCAAAGCCGGTGTGGGCGCTGAGAGCACCCCGCGCCGGATTGATGAGCGCGGTGAGCATGCTGTGGCGGGCGTCGCCCGTGGGAGAGAAATGCCAGGCGGTCGCGGCGAGTGCCTGGGCCTGGGCGGAGTCGAAGTCGCCGAGGCTCTCGCTTCGTGCGGCGAGCTGGCGGGACACGGCCTGGCGGCCGCCGATCTCAGCGATGGCCTGCTGTTCGCGGGCGTTCATGGCGGCGATGACGGCGGCCCCGGCTCCCACCAGGGACGCGATCACGAGAGTGACCAAGGTGACGAAGGTCGTCCGGCGTCGCAGCGCCAGGCGCTGAGCCGCCTGATCGCCGGCGCGCAAGAATTCACGGGCCGTCTCTCCCATGACCGGACGGTCGGCTGGACTCTCCCCCCAGCGCACGCGCGCGGGGCCGATGGCGTCCAGACGGGTGCTGCTGTACAGGTAGCCGGGCTGCCGGTTGTGGCGCTTCCAGCGGGCGGCGTCTTCCGCCACCTGCTGCATCGTCAACAGGTCCGCGCGGTCGGCGTCGATCCAGGCGCGCAGCCGGGGCCAGGCGCGGATCAACGCCTCGTGGGTGATCTGGACGGTGTCCTGGTCCTGGGTGAGCAGACGGCTCTGGGTGAAGGCGTCCAGCACCGCGACGACCGCATCGGTGTTCGAACCCTCACCGAGGAGCTCTGAGCGGGCCACCGGACGCCGGGTGTCCTCGACGCCGTCGCCGATGGTGACCAACCGGAGGAAACAGGTCCGAGCCGTCTGTTGCACCGCCGAATCCAAGCCGGAGAAGATGCGGTCCGCCGTGGTCGCCACCGCGCGATGGATGCCGCCGGTGACGCGGTAGCCGTCGACGGTCAGCGTGTGGCCGTGCCGCTGCCGCCAGATGGATCGCAAGGCGTGGGCCAACAGCGGAAGACGCCCGGCCTCGTATCCCCCGCCGCCGGTCGCGGTCCCCAGGTCGCTCAACAGAAGCTCGACCAGACCCGGCTCGACCTGCAGGCCCACGTCCTCGGCCGGGAAGAGGATCGCCTGCCGTAGTTCCGTGTGCGACATCGGCCCGACGAACACCTGGCCGTCCTGCAGCGCGGACCGCAGTCGCGGATGACCGGCGCATGGTGTGTAGAAGTCCGAGCGCAGGCCGTAGACGACCAGCGCGGCCGGTCGTTCTCCGTTGGGCCCTGTGTCGGCCAGGCGGGAAACCAACTCGACGAAGCGGTGCCGCTCATCCTCGTCCGAACATTGGGTGAACAGCTCTTCGAACTGATCGACGATCACGACCACGCGGGAGTCGGCCATGTCCTGATCGCCGACCGCGGTGCGTAGTGCCTCGTTCACCATCACCGCGCATCGGTCCGGGCCGGCCGCCACCGCCTCGGCCGCCCGCTCCGGCCCGATGCCGGCGATCGCCGCCAGGCGTGCGGTGAAGACCGCCACAGGGTGAGCGGTCGGGGTGAACAGTAATTGCGGCCAATGCCGCGATCCCGGAAGAGCGCCGTCCTTCAACGCAGGCGCCAAGCCGGCCCTCAGCAGCGACGACTTACCCGCCCCCGAGGGAGCCACCACCATCAGGGGACCGCCTTGTCGCAGGCGGTCGTCCAGGCGAGCGGTCAGCTCCGCGAGCAGTTGGTCCCGGCCGAAGAACCAGCGGGTCTGCTCAGGACCGAACGCGGCCAATCCCGGATACGGGCATTGGTCCACCACCTGGCCCGCCTCGGTGCGCCGCCGTCGGCGAACACCGTCCTGATAGTAGAAATGCTGGTCACGGCCTGCTTGATAGATTCGGCCCCCACCAGAGACCTCGGCCTGAAGCCGAGTTCGCTCCCCATCAGGCGGTTGCTCGGCGTGTCGGTTCAACTCTCGTTGATGTGCTGATCACGGCCCGCCTGGAAGACCCGTCCGTGTCCGGACGCCGTGGCCGTCATCTTGAGATCGTGGATGTGGGTTTGCTCCGCCTTGGGGAGCAGAGGGGCGAGTTCCTCGTCCAGGATCCGTCGTAGTTCATCACCGAGCATCGGGTCGGCGGCGAGCAGCCGCCGCAGCCGCCGCTGCCAGTCGCCGACCAGCTCCTGCTCGGCCTGCCGGTCGCCGGCCTCCCGTGCGGTCAGCAGCTCGGTGCGCGCCTCCGCCAGCTCGGCCTCGATCGCCGGCACCCGCTCGGGATGCACCCGCCGCCACAAGGACACCACCGCCGACCGCGCCTGCTCCCATCCGTCGGTGGCCATCGCCGTCACCAACGCCGTCCCGGCGGCCAGCACCAAGGGATCCACACATGCCTCCCAGACTCCCCGTCACCGACACCGATCCGCGTACCGACAAAGCCCTGCGAACAACGTCTCACTCCCCAGGCGACACCTCAAGCACCAATATCCGGCACCGGGGACGGCGCGGTTCCCGGCCCTGCCCCGTTATCGGTGGTGAGCCGATCGACGGGGGCGGCCCGCGTGGACGGCCCGACTCGGACGGTCAGGCGGCGCGGCGGAGGAGGTGGTCGCCTGGTGGGGGCGGGGCCGGTTGCAGTGACTCGATGATCGGGAGCGCCCGCTCGGCGTACAGGGGGTCGACCGGCAGCACGTGCCGCGCCCACCAGCGGGCCGCCTCGTGGTCCGGTGACGGTTCGACGAAGCCCGCCGCGTAGTCATCGTACGGCGGGTCGTACAGGTAACCGGTCGGCACGCCGTGGCGCGCGAGCGCGGCGACGGCCCCGTCGCGGTCGGCCACGAGCAGCGGGACGCGGAACAGCGGCTGGTCGACGTGGTCGCGCACCGCCGCGGCCACCGTCGGCAGCTGGGCCAGCCGGGCGACGCCCGCCAGCCGCGCCGCGCGCTCTTTGGGCAGGCGCGCGATCCTGTGGCTCTGGTACCACCGGGCGACGGCGCCGCGGGAGCTGCGGTAGTCGTGCAGGTCGGCGCGGACCCACGGATCGAGCGCCGGCAGTCCCGGCCCCTGCGCCAGCGCCGCGTCCAGCTCCGCCCGCCGCAGCGCGATGCGGTAGCCCTCGCGGGGCTCATGGAACCCGAGCGTGCGGGCCAGCCGCATGGCGGGGCGCGCCATGTCCATCCGGAGGGCGAGGTGGCGCGCGGCGGAGGTGGCCACGCCCAGCAGGTCCTTGCGCAGGGCGCCCGGCTGGAGCAGCAGGTCGCGCTCGCGCTCCAGCGCTCGGCGGTCGGCCGGGCTGTCCACCGCGAGGACGCCCCCCGACCCGGCGCCGGCGTGCTTGGACAGGCTGAAGACCCCCGCGACGCCGAACGTGCCGAGCGGCCGGCCGTCCACCGACGTCTCCGCCGCGTGGGCGACGTCCTCGATGACCAGCACGCCGTTCATGCCGAGCACGTCGTCGGGCAGGCCGTACAGGTTGGTGGTGAGCACGGCGTCGACGGCGCCCAGCAGCACCCGGGCCAGCTCGATGTTGCCGTCGAAAATCGATATCGGCGCGATGACCGGGATGAGGCCGGCGGCGAGCACGAGGAACAGGATCTCGTCGGCCGAGATCGGGGACATCAGCAGCCGCTGTCCCGGCGTGCACCAGTGCCGCAGGGCCAGGTACAGGCCGAGCCGGTTGGACGGAAGGTACACGGTCTCGCGCCCCGTGCGGGCCGCGAGATGTCTTTCGGGACTCACTTGCTCCCTCTTTCCGCCGCCGGTTGCCGCCGCGGCCGGGACGGCCAGAGCAGCAAGGTAGCGCATGGGAACGCGGTGACCAGCGGTTTACACGAGGCTGTTACGCCGCCGGAGGAGCCAGTTATGAGGCGATAGTGGTGCGGATCCTGCCATAAGTCTTCAGCGCCAGGTCCGCGGTCTCCCGGAGCACCGAGTTGGCGAGGACCGTTCCACGGGCCTTCCGGACGGGCACGCGGACGAGCCAGTGCACTCCGGCCCCCGCGGTCGGCCGGGCGAGACGGCCCTCGGTGACCCACAGCTCGCCGGTCTTCAGCTTCTCCTTGTACTCCTTCTCGCCCCGGCCCATGTCGATGAGGCGGATGCCCGCCTCGGCGGCCCGTTCCGCCATCGCCAGATGGTGGATGAGGCCGGGGGAGTACTTGGAGTACGCCGGGTCGTAGGCGGGGAACCAGCCGGCGAGCGTCGTCTTGGTGCGCAGCCCGAAGTGCCCGGCGACCGGGCGGCCGTCGATGTAGATCATGTCGAGCTGCCCGCCGAAGTGCTCGGTGTCGATCTGGAGCAGGCTCTCCACCAGGCGCACGATCCACGGCCGCGCGAACCGGTCGGTGCGGCCGGTGCGGCGGTACTGGTCGGTCTTCCAGTCGAGCAGCGTGCGCAGCACGCCCGCGTCGGTGACGCCGTAGTCGTGGCGCAGCTCGCCGAAGTCGCGCTGGAGCTTGCGCGTCTTGTACGCGGTGGACTTGTAGGTCTTGCCGGACACCTGCTTGAGCGTCTCGACGTAGGCCGCGTACCCGTCGGTGAGGTCGATGACCGGAGAGGGGTGGCGGGTGTGCTTGACCGGCACCAGCGGCTGGCCGGCCAGCAGGTGGTCGAACTCGAACACCGCCAGCCCGCAGGCCTTCATCAGCTCGTGCGGGTCGAACTCGATGTCCTTGGCGTGGACCATGCCCTGCGCGTCGGTCAGCCCGGCGGCCACCGGCATGCCTATGCCGAACTGGTGGCGCTCGAAGGGGAAGAAGCCCACGATGTCGGCGCCGTCGCTCAGGACGGCCACGCGCGCCTGCTCGCGCACGCGGCCGGTCTCGACGGTGAACTCCGGCGAGAGGAACGGGCTGTCGAGCGCGGGGTCGCTCGTCTGCAGTGCCCGCCAGCGGGCCGTCTCGGAGGGGCCGAGTTCCCTTGGGTGGACGACGGTTATGCGCATGGGCTCCTACTGGGTCATCCCTGTGGCGTTGGGACGGCGCCTACGCCTTCTTCCCAGCTTGGTGCCTGCCGTGTAATAGGGCGATAAAGATCGTATCACGGTGTGATTTGATAGCGCTTCCGCTCAGCGCTCTGCCCATTCGCCTGGATCCTGTCGGCGCCGTTCTCGACGCCCTGGCGCGGGCGCGGCACCTCCAGCCGTACGCCGTCCTCGCCGACGATGCGGTGCACGTCGATCGCCCCAGGGTCCCCTTCCGAGACGCCCGGCACCTGCGAGGCGCCGAAGTGGCCGCCCTTGGCCCACACCCGCATGCTGCCCTGCGACGCCAGCGCCAGGGGATAGGGGAGCGGCGGGCCCGCCGGCCACGACCGGGGCACCCCCCAGGAGTCGAGCCACCCGAGGATCTCGTCCAGCCCGTCCATCTTGCTCTCGGTGAAGGGCTCCTCCACCGAGCCGAGCACGCGGATCTGCGCGCACACCCGGCCCTGCCGGTTGAGGTCCCCCGGAAGGCCGCACGCCGCGCGGGTCGGCGACAGGGACTGGATGATCTGCCCGGTGACGGGATTCCACACCAGGTGGGCGGGGCGGGAGATCTGGACGAGCCGCTGGGCCACCGACTTGGCCGACACCCGTTGGGGGTCGGTCCGCCAAATGAACCAGACCACCCGGGGCGCTCCTCCGGCCATCGGCCCGGAGTCCTCGAGAGCGGGAATTCGACTGGCGACGGGCAGCCATGCCTGGGCCACTGTGCCCCCTCAAATCCTCGGTCGCGCCTTTTATACCCCTTTCATTAAGCGGTTGACACCTTACGATCATTGATTCTTGGACAATGCCGCTGATCGCACTTTCGGCGTTATCAGGGTTATAGGCGAGTCTGATGGTAAGCGGGCGACCGGTGAGCGCGAAGCCGGCAGATGGCGCGCCGGAGCCCGGGCAGTGGGACCATTCAAGGGTTCTGCAAGCGTGAGCGGATACGGTGACGGAGTGTTGGAGAGCAGTGGCCGGCATGCACGGCGTCGTTACGTCCCTCGTGGCCCCATCGCCATCGGGGCCGGGATCCTCGCCCTGGCGATGGTGGTCGCGCTCCTGGCCTTGGCCGCCCAGCGGGGAGGCGGGCGCTCCGACGGTGTCGCGGCCACCATCATCGCCACGCCCGAGCCGCCGCCCACCCTTGAGGCGCCGCCCGTCGTCGACAGCTGGCCGCGCTGGGGCGTCACCCACACCCAGTACAGCGCCGACAACGAGAACGCGTCGGTGCGCGCCAAGGCGGACGACCTGTTCGCCCGCGTCCCCATGCTGCAGAACCAGCACATCATGGGCTGGGGCGCGGGCAACCCCGAGCCCGTCCCCGGCAAGTACGACTTCCGCGATCTGGACCGCCGCGTCAAGCTGATGGCCGCCACGAAGGCCCAGCCCGTGCTGACGCTGTGCTGCGCCCCCGACTGGATGAAGGGCGGATCCGAGGGCCGCACCAACTGGGGCAAGATCGAGGTCGCCCCGGTGCGCGACCACTTCGGCGACTACGCCGCGCTCGCCGCCACCGTCGCCAAGCGCTACCCCACCGTGACCCACTACATGGTGTGGAACGAGTTCAAGGGCTTCTGGGACGACGCGCACAACGACTGGGACGTCGAGGCGTACACCGACCTGTACAACCGGGTCTACGACGCGCTGAAGGCCGTCAACCCCAAGATCCAGGTGGGCGGTCCGTACATCCCCATCGACAGCCACGTCGCCAGCGCCAACGCCTCCGCCCTGCGCGGCCCCTGGGGCGCCGTCGACCGCAGGAACCTCGAAAGCGTCGACTACTGGCTCAAGCACAAGAAGGGCGCCGACTTCATCGTCGTCGACGGCTCCTCGGCCACCAACGACCGCGGGCTCGTCCCCGACGAGTTCACCGCGCTCAAGAAGTTCTCCGCCGTCACCGCATGGCTGCGGCAGCGCGGCGGCGACCTGCCCGTCTGGTGGGCCGAGTGGTACATCGCCCCCGACAGCATCGACTGGGACGAGCAGCACCGCTCGGCGGTGCAGGCCGTGGCCATGATGGAGTTCGCCAGGAGCGGCGCCGCCAGCGCCCTGTACTGGAACCCGCAGCGCAGGGCCGGCGACGACTGCCCCGGATGCCTGTGGACGCCCGGCGTGGGCGACGAGATGCCCATGGCCGGCCTGATCAGCGGCTTCACCCGCTGGTTCCCCGCGGGCGCCGAGCTGGCCGACCTCACCGTCTCCGATCCCCGCGTCCAGGTCCTCGCCGTCGACGGCCAGATGCTCATGGTGAACACCTCGGCGAACGCCCTGTCCGTCACCGTCGAGGGCAAGGCGTTCGAGCTCACCCCCTACGACGTCAAGTGGAGCGACCGCGGCCAGTGACGTCCCGCCCCCGTGGCCATCACCCCCGCCACCCCGCGGCAAGCGCATCAAGTGCATCGCTGACGCCACCGCCGCCCCGCCGTCCCGCCTGATCCTCCTTCGTGCAGCCGCCCAGACGGCACAATGGCCTGCATGACCTCAGATGACCTTGTCTACTCGCTGGGCGACCAAGAGAGCACCGTCCTTGAATTCAAGGAGTCGGCCAACGACAGGGACAAGATCGGGCACGCCGTTTGCGCTCTCGCCAACGACCTGTGCGGACGGGGCGGTGGCGACCTCGTCATCGGCGTGAACAAGCATGGGCAGCCGCTTCCCGACGTGAAGACGGCTGACTCGGATCTGCTGAAGGTGACTGAGCACCGAGACAGCGGGAAGATTCTGGACCGTCCCTCCCTGACGGTGGAGAAGGTTGTTTTCAAGGGCAAGACCGTGACCGGGTCCATGTCGAAGCGTCGGCGAGTCCACCGGTCCGGTACGACGGAGTCGTGTGGGTTCGTCCGGGTCCAACAACACGCAAAGCCAACCGGGATGACGAACGTGTGTTCGTGGCCTGCGCAATCTCGGGCCCGCGTTGCGGACATGGCGGCACATCTGGCAGGAGACGGTCCTGCCGCAGGTGCCGATCGCCATCCCGGTCCCAGCCGGAGCGATGAAGCCGCTCGGATATGTGATCATGCAGCCCACGATGCGCCTGGACCGGCCGGTCAAGGCGTATCAGCGGTGGCTCGACCGGATCCCGAAGGTTTTCGCCGAGTCGGTGCTCGCCGAGTCGTCCAGTGCTGAGGACCGGTCATACGAGATCGCGACGATGCGCAACTACCAGAGCCTCATGCCGTTGGCCCACGACGCCCGCAAACCGATGTTCGACCTCAAGGCCGCGGACGGGGCGCTGGGCAGCACCCAAAGTTACGTGCAGAAATGCCGAGTGGAGTTCCGTGACCTCGCCGAGAGCGTGTGGGACCGGCTGGCCGCCCTACAGCGGAACCGGGCTTCGGCCGGCCAGGACGAGCGCCTCTGACGGAAAGAGGTGAGGTTGAACGGCGCCGATCTGGTTGTGTTCTGAGTTGGACGGCGCCGGTCTGGTCGTGCTCTGAGGGGTGTCCGGTAGATCGGGGCAGTCCAGGTCAGCTCGCGGTGAGGGTGAGGAAGCGTTCGACGATGACGGCCAGGGCGGCGGCGGTCATCAGCAGGCCGAGGACCACCAGCTTGCGCCGGCCGCGCGAGGCGCGTTCTGTGCCCCGCAGCCTCGCCAACTCGGCCGCGAACAGCGTGGAGACCGCCAGCGCCAGCGCCACGAGCCCGAACGGCGTCCAGGGGGTCGAACGGTCGCCCACCATGGTCACCGGAGCCGGCGGCGGGATCTCCGAGCCCTTCGGGTAGGTGCGCAGCGTGTAGATGGCGGCGTCCTGGTTGGAGTAGACGCGCCTGAGCTTCGCCGAGGCGTCCAGCGCCGCGCGGAAGCGCTCGCCCCACCCGGCGGGGAAGCCGTGGTTCAGCTCCAGGTACGCCGCCTGGCCGCGGGTGGCGATCAGGAAGGTGTTCGGGGCCTTGCCGCGCAGCGCCGTCAGCACCCCGGCGAGGTCGGCCGGATCCTTGGTGACGAGGGCCTGGTCGTACTCGACCCGGTCGATGTCGCGCTCGCGCCACGGGATCGTGGGGGTGACCTCCTCGCCGAGGACCGGCACAAGGTAGAGCACCCGCGCGCTCGGCCGGTCGTGGGCGTACACGTAGTGCATGGCCGCGGCCTCGCCGGTCGTCACCCGCTCGAACTTCTCGTTGCCGTAGCGCGCCACCAGGAAGGCGCCGGCGAGCGCCAGGGCGGTCACCGCGGCGAGCACCGCGGAGACGCGCCGCGTCGTCCCCGGCGCGAACCGCATGGTGCGGCGGCGGATCGGCACGGTCTCGCCCTCGCGGGCGTCCGTCGTGTGCGCGGGCAGGTTCGGGAAGAACGCGTACGCGCCGAGGATGCACGCCGCGGGCAGCGCGAACATGTAGACGCGCAGGCCGATCTCGCCGCCGTAGCTCTGCAGGCCGAGCGCCAGCGTCGGGACGCACAGCAGCACCGCGGCGGCCCGGTCGCCGACGCCGCGGCGCAGCCTGCGCAGCAGGCCGATGGCCGCGCACAGCAGGATCACCCCGCAGATCGCCAGCCGCACCTTCAGCACGATGGCGTGCTCCGCGTCGGTGCCGACCAGGCGGTCGCCGGTGTTCTCCTGCAGGTTGGCGAAGATCTTGCCGATGCCGCCGAACAGCTCGTCGATGCGGCCGCTCCAGAACGGCGTCGCCTGGTAGTTGATCCAGGCGATGACGATCAGCCCGAAGAAGACCGGCAGCGCGAGCGACAGAGCGCTGCGGCGCAGCAGGATGAGCCCCGTCAGCGCCCCCATCATCATGAACGGCGTGATCTGGTGGGTCGCCGTGGTGGCGAAGAACAGCCCGACCAGCAGCGTGAGCAGCACCACCCGGTCGGTCACCGTCGTCGGCCTCGCGGGTAGCTCCCCGGGGGTGAGCCGGTCGAGCCGGGCCAGCGCGCGCCGCAGGAACCCCTTGGCGGGCAGCGGCGCCGTCCTCGGCTCCGCGCGGCCGAACCAGCGCATCAGGACGGCGATGAACACCAGGTACAGCGCGAAGGTGAAGCCCTGCGGCGAGAAATAGTCCTGCCCGATCCACTGGACCAGGATGAACAGCAGCGCCGCGAACCAGCGGGCCCGGGTGGTCGCCACGATCTGGCGCAGGATCAGCACGAACGGCAGCAGGTACAGCAGGTTGGACACCAGCGGCGTCCATTGCAGGACCGTCGCGGGGTCGTCGACGCCCGCGGCGCGCAGCACGAACCCGAACAGCGCGAAGAAACCCGGCCAGGCGAAACGGGCGTCCAGGCCCGGCAGCGTCTCGCCCGCGCGGCCGATGTACTCGGCGAAGCCCGCGTGCACCCAGGCCGTGGGGAAGCGCGGCTCGGTCTCGACCAGCGCCGCCGCGCCGTGCAGGGTGAAGGTCACCGCGGCGAGCTGGAACAGCAGCACGCCCTTGCGGTCGGTGTTCTGCGTCAGCGTCACGAAGAACGACACGATGATGAGCGCGATCGCGGCGAACGCCGTGATCGGCAGGACCGAGATCAGCCCGAGCCCGTTGAGGTCGTCGAGGTTGACGCCGCGCATCGCCCCGTGCGGCACCCGGAGCGCCAGCACGTACATGGCCAGGCCTTCGAGCGTCAGCAGCGGCGGCAGCCACGACGCCGCGCTCGCCGCCATGCGCGACATCCGCGACTTCTGCGACGCCGCCGGCCCGCCGTCGGCCCGACCGTCCGCCCGACTCTCTGCCGGACCGTCTGTCCGACCCTCTGCCAGACCGTCCGGCCGACCGTCCGCCGTGCCGTCCATCTCGCCGTCCGCCCCGGCCCTGGTGGCCGTGCTCCTGGCGGGCGCGGCCTCGGCGGGCGACGCGGGGGTGACGGCGCGTGCCTTGGCGAGCCTGCCGGGCATGGGTTGCGGGACGGAGGGCGTTGTTTCCAGGTCGGCCTCGGGGCCGCGGCCAGGTTCGGGTACGGCGGCCGCGTCCGGCTCCCCGGGGTCCGTCGCCGGAGCGGAAGGCGCCTTCGCTGGAGCGGAGGAAGCCTTCGCCGGCTTCTCAGGGGCTTTCGACGGGGCATCGGCCGCCTTGGGCGGGCTGCCGAACCGCAGCGGCTCGTCCGGCGCCCGGGGCGGCTGCACGGCTGGGGCGACGGCCTGCGGGTGCGACGCGGGCAGCGGCAACGAGATCACCTGAGTGATGTCCTCGTCGTCCGGATCGTCGTCCGCCAGGACCACCATGCCGTCCAGATCCCCGGTGTCTCCGGGGTCCGGGGCGTCCACGGTGTCCAGGACCGCAGGGTCCTCGGGGTCGGGGGCGTCCACGGTGTCCAGGACCGCAGGGTCCTCGGGGTCCGGGGCGTCCACGGTGTCCAGGTCTTGGGGAGCCCCGGCGCCTGCGGTTTCCACGGTGTCCGAGTGTTCGGGGTCTCCGGCGGTCTCGGTGTCCGTCGACTCTGCGGCGTGCACCGGTTCTGCGGTTTCCGTGGTGTCCTCGGGCTTCAGGGGGTCGGGAGCCGCCGTGGTGCGGGCGGAAGCGAGCGTGCTGGGGATCTTCAGCACCTGGGTCACATCGGCGTCGTCCGTGCCGTCCGTGGCGTCGGGTCCGGCCGAGGCCGTCTCCTCGCCGGGGGCGTCGGTGTCGGTGTCGGGGGCCGGGGGGGTGTCTTGGTCGTCGAGGACGGCGTCGTCCTTCGTGGGGGCGATCTTCGTCGCCGTCTCCTCTGTCACCTCATTGCCCGCCCGTTGCCTCACGTAGACCATGATGCGGCCTCGGACGCCTCCCGCGCGCTCGACGATTGCGGCGTTTCTGGGTGATTGAGTATTTTGCGCAGCCCGGGGAGGATCAGCAGAGCGACCAGGAACTCACTGAACAGCAGCCCGTATCCGACCGCGGTGATGCCCGCCACCGGCAGCAGGACGACCGATGACGACAGCACCAGGACCGCGAGGCCGATCTGGACGACGGCGAGCGTGCGGGCGTCGCTGCGGGCGCGCAGACCGCTCAGATAGATCTCGATCAGCACGCGCGGCAGCACCGCGACGGCCATCAGGCGCAGCAGCGGCGCCCCGTGCTCGGCGAATCCGGGACCGAACACCGACAGCATGAGCGGAGCGGCCACGATGGTCACGGCGGACGCCGGAATGATGATCATGTACGCGCGGCGCATCGCCTGACGGCAGTTGGCGGCGAGCTTCGAACGGTCGCTCGACCCCTCGACGGTGAGCGAGGTGGCCATGTTGATGGCCAGCAGCTCGATCATCGCCCCCAGGGTCTGCGGGATGGCGAAATAGCCGAACATCTCACCGCTCACCCGCGACGCCACGTACACCGGCAGGAAGTACACGATGGCGAGGATCGAGAACGCTCCGGGATAGTCCCCGGCCAGGAAGCGGCCGATCTCGCGCAGCCGCGGCGGGCGGGAGCCCGCGGGCGCCAGCTTGGCGTGGCGCGGCACCAGCACGCCGAAGATGAACAGGTTGATGGGGATGAGCGCGAGCGCGGTCGGGATCACCCAGGAGACGTAGATGCCGTCGTCGGGCAGGGCCCCGGCCACCGCCACCAGCAGGCCCATCTTGACCAGGCCGAAGCAGAAGCTGTTCACCGGCACCCAGACGGCCTTGCGCATGCCGGCGAGCGCCACGTCCTGCAACGTGAACACCGACCAGATGGCCACCGACGCCAGGAAGAACACACCGGGGCCGATGCCCGCCAGGGAGGCGTAGTTCTCCCCCCAGAACGGCAGCGTCAGCAGGAACGCCGCCGCCGCCACGACGGCCGTCAGTGTGGCGATGAGATAGCCGCGGCCGATCAGCCCGCCGGTGCGCCTGCCCGCCACGGGGATGAACCGGGCCAGCGCGCCGGTCAGCCCGAGCGCCGTGAGCCCGGCGAACAGCCGCATCGCGGTGATCAGGGCCTGGCTGCGCCCGAAGTCCTCGGCGGAGTACAGCCGGGCGGCGAGCAGCCAGTAGCCCATGCCGAGCACCGCGGTGACGCCGGTGTTCGCCATCAGGGCGTAGCCGTTGAGGAACAGCGGATTGCGCAGGTCGTGGAGTAGACGCCGCCACAGTACGGTCAATCTCCCGGCGGCCTCATCGGCGTCCGGCGCTTCCGGCCTGCCGCCGGTCACTGTCGTCTTCATGGTCGCGTCACCCCCCTCATCGACGCGCGGCCTGTTCTCCGCGGTTACTTCACTCACGCCCGACCACGTGCCGCAGGCCGTACCTGGTGCGGCGCACCACGGCGTAGCCCTTGGTCAGCGCGTGTTCCTTCAGATAGATGATCGGCACGCCGCGCCCCTCGACGGCCCGCCGGAAGCGGTTCATGGTCGTGGAGCGGCCCACGGTCAGCCGGGGCAGCGCCATGACGTCGTCGGCGTCGGAGGCCAGCTCGTTGGCCACCGCGCACGCCGCCCAGTAACCGGCCTTGCGCACCTCTTTGCGCACCCGCGCGCTTGAGTAGCCGTACGGATAGGCCATGGTGGCGACGGGCCGGCCGACCTTGTCCTCCAGCAGGGCCTTGTTGCGGCGCAGTTCCTGGCGCAACGCGGCCTCCGGTAACTGGTCGAGCTGCGGGTGGCTGTGGCTGTGCCCGGCGATCTCGATGCCGCACGACGCGGCCTCGCGGGCCTGGCTCCAGGTCAGCATCTTGTCCAGGGGCCGGCCGGCGGCGTCGTCGCCGGCGTCGCTCACCCACCCGCTGGTCAGGAACACCGTGGCGGGGAAGCCGAGCTCGTCGAGCACCGGCAGGGCCTCGCTGTGGAAGTCGGCGTAGCCGTCGTCGAAGGTGACGACCACCGGCCGCTCGGGCACCGGAGCGCCGCCCGTGCCGTACAAGGTGGCCACCAGGTCGCCCAGCGTGAGCGGTGTGAACCCTCGGTCCTTCAGATAGGTCATCTGGGACTCGAACACCGACGGGCGGACCGCGAGCGGGCGGGTTGCCCCGTTCGGACGGTCGGTCACCGAGTGGTACATCAGGATCGGCACGCGCATGGTGGTCACCGTTCGTGGTCGATGGTTCGTCCGGCCCGGATCGCGCGTACGCGCAGGCGTGCGGAGCCCACGGCGTACCCCCACGTGGTCCAGGCCAGGCCCGCGACGATGGCGCCCGCCCTGGCCAGGCCGGCCGGGTCGCCCCGCAGGGCGTCGGCCACACCGCGCAGGACGCCGAGCGGCAGCGTCTTCATGGCGTGGGCGCGCTCGCTCGACAGGCCGTCGCCGGCGCCCACGCTCTGGGCGACCAGCGCCTTGGACAGCCCTTCGGCGTAGCACCGGGACCGGAAGTAGCGGAATGTGGCCCGCGAGGCGGGCACGCGGTGGCCGATGACCGCCCGCGGCTCGAACATCATGATCGAGCCCGGCTTGCGCTGGGAGAGCCGGATGCAGAACTCGGTCTCCTCGCAGCCCAGCGGGCGGCTCTTGCGGCCCTGGACGCTGCGGCCGATGCCGGAGTGGAAGCCTCCGACCTCGGCCACGAGCTCTCTGCGGAAGGCGGCGTTGCCGCCCATCACGTTGCGGATCTGCTTGCGTTCGGCGGGCAGGCCGCGGTAGGTGCACCCGATGGTCCAGTCGAACTCCTCGGGGAACCAGCGCGGCCGGTCACCGTTGTCCCACAGCGGCTTGGTGAGCCCGCCGACCCCCACGACGTTCGCCGGCCCGGAGGCCTGCGCGGACTGCCCGGACTGCGCGGGCTGCGCGGACATGGCGTCTTCGAAGGCCGCGAGCCATTCGGCGTCCGCGACCGCGTCGTCGTCCAGGAACGCCACGACGTCACCGGTGGCGGTGGCCACCCCGGTGTTCTTGCCGCCGGACAGACCCCGCGCGTGGCTGTTCTCCACGACGATGGCGTCGGCGTACTCCCGCTTGAGCCGAAGGTGCAGCTCGGGGTTGTAGTCGACGACGAGGATCAGTTCGTGCGGCTGGCGTCGCTGGCTGCGCACCGACTGCACGGCGGCCCTGATGTCGTCCCACCGATCTTCGGTGTAGACGCAGATGACGACGGAGATGTCCATGTCGGTTATGCCGCGCCCTGGTCGGCGGCGGGCTGTGCTGCCGCCGCGGGCGGGACCTCGATGGGAGGACGCCGCCACTCGCGGATGATGGTCTTGAGCACGCGCCAGCCGTCCCGGACGACGCGCAGGTTGCTCTCGCCGTGGATGCGGTTGCGCTCGTGGCTCGGCACCTCGTGCACCCGCAGGCCCGCCTTGGCCGCCCGGATGTTGAGCAGGGTCTCGACCTCGAAGCCCTCGCAGTCGAGGTCCAGGACGTCCAGGTGGCGCGCCCAGAAGGCGTTGTAGCCGTAGCACAGGTCGGTGTACTGCGTGCCGTAGATGCGGTTGACCAGGCCGCGCAGGACGCTGTTGCCGAGCCGGCGGCTGAGCGTGAGGTCGTCGCTGCCGCCCCCGCTGGCGTACCGGGAGCCCTTGACGAAGTCGGCGCCGGTGACCAGCGCCCCGACGAAGTGGATGATCTCGCGGCCGTCGGTGGAGCCGTCGGCGTCGATCATGACGATGATGTCGCCGCTGGCCTCGGCGAAACCGGCGCTCAGGGCGTCGCCCTTGCCCTTGCCGCGCTGCTGGACGACGCGGAGGTTCGGCCGCAGGCGGCGGGCCACGGCCACGGTGTCGTCGGTCGAGTTGCCGTCCACGAGGATGACCTCGTGGATCCAGTGGGGCAGCGTGGCGAAAACGTGCGGAAGGTTCTCCGCCTCGTTCATGGCCGGTACGACCACGCTGACGGTCGGCGATATGGCGAGGTGCGGGGTGAGGGGGGTGAAACGGTCCACTGTCGGCAGTGGCCTCAGATTGTGGAGCTGAGGTTTCCCGTTGTGCTTGGTGATCTCGGGACTCATTTTGAGGGATGTCCTTCCGGGCGGTCTGACATCGGCGGCGACTGCCAATAGGACCGGCGCGACTGGACGGAGAGGGGTTTCTCCGTCCCGGTCAGATGCAGTAGAGGGTGTGCGGTGCTGTACGGGGGAGGCTTCAGCGAGGCTTCAGCGCGCCCCCGAGGGTTCCTTCTCGACGGACTCCGGCTGGAGGGATGTGCGCACCCGCCCGAAGCCCTTCAGCAGCCTGTCGGCCATCCGATAGAGCGAGGGGCGGTCGACCACGATGTTGCGGGCCTTGTTCACCGGCGTCCGGCCGATCCAGTGGACGGCGGCCGCCGCCGACGGACGGGAGACCCGGCCTTCGGAGACGTGGATGACGTCGTTCTTCAGCCAGCCCTTGTACTCACGGCCCCCCTTGCCCATGTCGACCTGGCCCAGGCCGTGGGAAGCGGCCTGCTCGGCCATGCGCAAGTGGTGCATGATGCCGGGGGAGTAGCGGGCGAACTCGGGGTCGTAGGCGGGGAACCAGCCGACCAGCGTGTTGTGGGTGCGCAGGCCGAAATGGCCGGCCACCGGGGTGTCCCCGGCGTACAGCATGGTGAGCACCCCGCCGAACGACGGAGTGTCGCCGGCGTGCATCTCGTCGAGCAGCTGGACGATCCACGGCTGGGCGAACCGGTCGACCCGGCCGGTCCGGCGGTACTGGTCGGACTTCCAGCCGGTCAGCGTGCGCATCGACTCGGGATCGGTGGCGCACCATTCGAGGCGGATGTCGCCGTGCTCGCGTGCGAGCTTGCGTTCCTTGTAGCGGACCGTCTTGTAGTTCTTCGGGGAGTTGACCCGCACGTGCTCGATGTAGGCCTCGTAGCCGCCGGTGAGATTCATCATCGGCACGGGGCGCACCGCGGACTCGTGGGGAGCCCAGGTGGGCTGCCCGGCGACCATGTGGTCGAAGTCGAAGACCGACAGCCCCGTCGCGCGCAGGATCTCGCGGGCGGAGATGTCGAGGTCGGGCACGGAGATCAGGCCATGGCAGGTGGTCAGCCAGCTTCCGAGGGGCTTGCCGATGCCGAAGGCGTGCCTTTCGAACGGCAGGAACCCGGCGACCTTGCCGCCGTCCTCGATGACGGCGACCCGGACGTAGGAGCGCAGCCGGCCGAGGGCCAGCGCGAACTCCACGGAGAGGAAAGGATTGTCCAGTGAGGGCGTGGCGCGCTGGAGCTCGCGCCAGCGGGTGATCTCGGCTTCCCCCAGCTCTCCAGACCGAACGACCGTGACTTTCACCTTGACCCGGCCCCCTGTTCGGTGCGCACGCTGCCGTTCCCCCGGTACAGAGACCGAAGCACCCACATGAATCCACCGAGCACCGCGACGGTGGCCACACCCGCGCGGGGGGACCACGCGTCGAACATGAGCATGGCCTCGGCTAGTAAGACGTTTACAACGAGACTCGCGGCGGCACCCACCGTTAGCGCCGCGAGAGGGTCACGATCACGCAACAGTCCAACGACCGAGGCGCCGGGAACCACGAGAAGGAAGAGGGGCACCAGGACCACGCGCGCCGGCGTGCGAATGTCGGCGAGGGCGATGACCGCCCCCGCGGCGCACGCCACCGCCAGCACCCATGTGAGCACTGTCCTGTTCCTACGCATTCTCTCCTGGCTCCGCTGGTCAAGGCCGACTAAAGGCCTGGTTGATCGCTCATCTCATAGGATCAACCACGCCACGCGCACGTCAATGCCGACGCCCCAACCCCGTCAAGGGTTTACAAGGCCGAGGGCAAGAACCATAGCGCGGCCGATCAGAAGACCGGCCGCGCCAATGACTGATGCCCCCGATGCCCAAGGGACGGCAGGGACTGGGGGGTATTCACAAGGTACTATCCGTTCGCCCCAAGTGTGGACTCGGTGCCGGAATTCAGGTGGCTTCGGCGGTGGCCTGCTCGGTCGGCGTGGCCGAGTCGGACGGCTCGGGCGAGGGGTGCTGGTCCGGCGGCGGATCGGAGGCGGGCGGCGGGTCCTGCGCCTCCCACGAGATCGCGCACGTCGTGCCGCCGGTCGCGGAACGCAGGGTCACGGCGCCCTGGCCGGCCTCCTCCGGGGTCGACACCTGCACCGAGATCCGCTGCTTGACGCCCGCGTTCAGCGTGCCGGACGCGGGGGAGACCGACAGCGCACCGGTCACGGTGGCCGTCCAGGACACACTCGCGTTGCGCGCGGAGATGAGGATCTCACCCGCGTCGTCCACGCCGAAGCCTCCCGGGCAGGAGACCACGAGCCGGGCGGCCGGAGCGGGCGGCCGGGTCGTCGGCGTGCGCGAAGGGGCAGCGGGCGCCGAGGTGGCGGCCGGGGCGGCGGCGGACGCGCGGGCCGTCGGGGTGGGCGTCGGGCGCGTCTTCGCGGCCGGCGTGAGGGAGGGCTCGGCGGGGGTCGTCTCGTCTGTGGGTTCGGGGCCGTAGCTGATCTGCAGCTCGCCCGGGGTGCGGCTCGGGAAGCGCAGCGTCTGGGGCTGCCCGCCGCGGTCGGCCGCGTCCTGCCCGGTCGCGACGACCATCGCGCCGGTCGCCACCAGCACGCAGGCGATGGTGGCGAAGACGGGCGTGGACCTGCGGGAGGCCTTGCGGACGGCCGGCGCACCGCGCCTGCGCGCCGTGCCGCGCCTGGTCCTCCCCGAGTCCACGCCCGTCCCGTCGTGCCCCCCGGCTGTGCCGTGCCGGGGGGTGTCCTGGTGGGCGGCGCCGATGCCGTAGTAAGGGGTCTCGGCCTGGTCGGCGGCGGGACGCCGTTCGTCGCGGGCTCCCCGGCGCTCGGCCCGAGCGCGGCGCTCGGCCGCCGCCGCGGGCGGGAAGCCGTTCTTGTCGAAGCCGTCGGCCACCGCCATGATCGCCGTTCGGGCCTCGTCGTGCCGCGGACGGGCGCACGACTCGGCGACCCGCCGCCGCAGCGACAGCGGCGGGAAGGCCACGGGCACGGAGTCCAGCAGCCGCTCGGCCGACACCCGGCGGCGCCGCCCCTCGGTGCACTCCTTGCAGCCGATGATGTGCCGGGTGATGCGCCGCCGGAGCTGCGGCGGCAGGGGACCCTCGATGGAGTCCAGCAGTGCCGAGAGGTCGGGGCAGTGGGCGCGGCCGCTCCTGGCGAGGATCACCGCGGCCGCGGCGTTCTCCAGGTGGTCACGGGCGCGCGTGAGCCGCGTACCGGCCTGCCTGGAGGTGAGCCCGAGCACGGCGCCGATCTCCGAGCCGGTCAGCCCGTGCCGGACTCCCAGGAGGAGCGCGTCGCGATCCTTGGCGCCGAGTTCGTCCAGGGACTCCCGGACGATCGCCGCCAGCTCGGGATCCTCCTCGTCCTCTGGCAGGTACGGCTCGGTGGGGGCGCCGTGCGCCGGCGTACGGCCGCGGCGGGTGCCGCACTGGTATCGCGTCAGTGCGTACAGCCAGGCGCGCAGGCGGGCCGGCTCCCGCAGCACGCCGATGCGCCCATGGGCGGTGACGATGGCGTCGTGCACGGAGTCGGCGGCGGCGTCGGTGTCGCGCAGCAGTGAATGGGCGTAGTCGTTCAGTCGATCGGCATAGGCGTCGTAGAGGCCGTCCGCCGCGCGGCCGTCCGCTTGGCGCAGAGCATCTACCAGCCGCTGGTCGTCGGCACGGCCGACGTTCGGCCATCCGGGCACGAATCTTCCTCCCCGCAGGACGGGTACCTGGCTTCCGGTCACGCACGATCGCGAGAATTTCCCCTGCCCGCGCCAGGCCCCACACGCGTAGGACGTCCGTTTCCTGTGAAGGGTTCACCCGGAAATGAACAATAATCAGGCGGTATGACCTGGGAAAACAGTGGTTGACGGGTCTGGTGGAACTGTTGTTGCGCAAGGGTGTGACGAGGCCGTAGATCCCTACGGCGGGCGACGGCTCCGGTGACGTTCGGTGACCTTCCCGCCTTTCCCGGCTTTCCGGCCCGTCCGTCCCGCCGTCGGCGCGGTGATGCTGCGTACTGCCCGATAAATGAGAAACGCCCGATCCCGGGCCCTCGCGGGGCCGGGATCGGGCGCGTGCGGCGCGTCTACTGCTGCTGCGTGCTGCCATTGCAGTTCGGGGCGCAGAGGCGGCGTGAGATGCCTTCCAGGAAGACCTTGCGGATCTCCAAAGCGTTGTTCGGGAAGAACGCCTGCCCCTGGGTGGCCTTGGCGATCGCCTGCATCTGGCGGCGGCCCGCCGCGTCGTCGGCGCCGAGGGCGACGATGATGACGCTGATCGGCTGGGTCTCGTCGAACTCCTGCCGGAGCTTCTTGAGCACCTCGGAGTTGCTGATGCCGCCCTCGGGGTCGTCGTTGCCGACGCCGTCGGTGAAGATCAGGATCGTGTTGATCTTGTCGGCCTCGTACTCCGCCTTCATCTTGTCGTAGGCGGCGGCCAGCGTGTCGTTGAGGCCGGTGTCCCCGGTCGGCTTGGCCTTGACCTGCGCGAGCGACCTGGAGATGACCTCCCTGCGGGTGACGCCGTTCAGCTTGCCCCCGATGGGCCCGACGGGGACGGCCTCGCGATAGTCGACGCCCTTGCCGTTGAGGTTGGTGGAGAAGACCCAGGTGCCGATCTCGGTCTTGTCCGGGAAGAGCTTGAGTCCTTCGATGGCCGTCTGGGCGATCAGGCGCATGCGGTCGCCCGGCGCGCCGACCGCCGGCAGCGCCATGGTGCCCGAGATGTCGATCAGCGCAAGCAGCCGCCCGCCCAGCTTGAGCCGGGACCACGCCTGCGACAGTTTGACCACGGTCGCGGCCTCGGGGATCTTGATGGCCCGCGGCGTCGCCGGGTTCAGCCCGTTGGCCTGGCTGATCGCGCCACCGGCCTTGCCGTCGGGCGTGCGGAAGCCGAACTCGCGGATGGTCTTCTTGGCGTCGGCGCCCGTCAGCGCGTCGGCGAACGTCTGCGCCGCCTGCCGCTTCCGCTGTTCCTTGGCGGTCACGACGACCGGGTAGTCGAGGCTGATCGTCCCCTCGGCCGGATAGAGCGCGACGACCTCGCCCGGCTTGCTCTTGGCGTTGTAGGACCAGATCTCGTGCTCGGAGGCGATGCCGATCGGGGCGCGGGAGGACTGCTTGGCCATGCTGGCGAACATGTTGCCCGGCGAGTTCACCGCGTTCTCCGACAGCTGCCTGAGCACGCCCACCAGTTGGTCCTCGCCCGCGCCCGTCGCCTGGAGCACGCCGGACCCGGCCAGCAGGGCGCTCAGCCCGGCGGCGTTGAGGGTGGGGTCGAGCGGCAGCACGCGGATCTTGCGGCCGAGGCCGTCGGGGGTCGCGGCGTTCGCCGCCGACATCAGCCCGCTCCAGCTCGGCTCGCCGAAGGCGCCGCGCAGCTTCTCGACCACGGGCTTGGGCGCGGCCAGCACGACGGGGGAGCGGGCGATGGAGCCGACCGGCGCGGGGACGTTCTCGCCCTTCGGGCTCGCGCGGAGCTTGGCGAGCCACAGGCTGGAGTCGGGGATCCACATGTCGCCGCTGAACTTGCCGGTGGTCGCGCCGGTCCCGGCGAGGGAGTTGGTGACGCCGGCCGGGTCGCTCTTGGCGACCGTGACCTCCACGCACGCGCCGCCGGCCGGCGCCGGCTTCTTGTTGTAACCGGCGGCGATCTTGCTGACGGCCGGCTCGATGTCGGGAGAGGCCACCACCTGGAGCGCGATCCTGCCGTCGCCGCACGCCTTGTCGCGGCTCATGATCACATAGGCGGCGACGCCCAGCAGCACGGCGAGCGCCACGGCGCCCGCGAGTGGGACCAGCACCTTCCCCCGGCTCGCGCGGCGGCGGCCTGACGGCTCGTGATAAGGGTTGTAGCCGCCCTCAAGCTCGTCTGTCCGGTGGCGTCCACCCACGATGTCCTCTTAGGGGTCGATCTTCTGGGAACGTGGCGCGCTTAGCAGCGACCATATAGGTAGATGTCGGGTAATGCTTACGGAACCATAGCGTCAAGCGTTATAGCAGCAAAACCGATCTTTTGCTGCGGTGATGGCCGACGACAGAGGACAATTCGCCCGTCAGCCCGCCGAGTTCGCGATACATCTTGACGTACGGCGAACGCGATGTATCGTGTCTCGATATAACGCGATATACCGTGCTTTGTCGCTGAGCGCCGTACGGGGCCGGGGACGGCCCGGGGCAGGGGGTGACACTCGTGTCAACGCTCGTGGAGACACGCGGCGCACCGGAGACGGCCGCCGCGCCGGCCGGGGCCGCACAGGCTCCCGCCGGGAAGACCGGCACCGCCGTGGCCCTCCCGGCGGAGTCCGGCACGCGGCCGCCGGAAGCCTCTCGCCTGGCCGACGTCGGCATGAGGCCGCCGGAGGCCGCTCACCTGGCCGGCGCCGGGCGGCGGCGGCCCGATCTGCTGCTGATCGAGGCCGACCACCCCGGCTGCCCGGACGAGGTGCGGCGCGCGCTCAGGGAATCGGACTGCGTGCGCGAGGTCGCCATCTCGGGGCGGGTGTGCCGGGCGCTCGCCGACCCGGGCACCGCGCCGGTGGTGGCCGCCGCGCTGCGCGCGCAGGGACTGCAGCTCGCCGTGGTGATCGTTCAGTGGCGGCAGGAGTGGCCGCGCCACGCCTTGCCGCCCTCGCGCACCGCCACCACGGCGAGCGCCACGGCGACGGCCGGATCGAGCCACCACCAGCCGAAGGACGTGGCGGTGAGCCCTGCCAGCACCCCGGCGGCCAGCAAGGCGCACAGCATGTTCTGGGTGCCCTCGCCCGTGGTCGCCGCCGAGCACAGGCGCGCCCCGAGCCGGCGCTTGGCCAGCCCGAGCAGTGGCATGCTCACCAGGCTGATCGTCGTGACGGCGATGCCGAGCGCCGTGGGCGCGGGCCGCTGACCCTCGTGCACGTCGTAGGCCACGTGGGCCACCAGGTAGGGCGCGAGGACCCAGAAGCTGACCGCCACGGCCCGCTGCGCGCGCAGCTCGGCGGTGGCGGAGTGGAGCCGGCGCCCGGTGAAGCGCCAGATCACGATGAGGCTGGCCAGCGCCTCCACCAGTGAGGCCCACCCCCAGCCGATCAGCGCCACCGAGTGGGCCGACAGGCCGGCCGCGAGGCCGAGGGAGCTCTCGGCGCCGAGCCAGGCCAGCGTGACCAGCGACAGGCTCCTGGCCAGGCGCGCGTCGCGCAGGAACTCGGGCGGAGCCGAGGGACGCACATCCGTACCCGAATCTGGCACCATGGCCTCCGATCATGTAGAAGCCGGCCTGACAGCGCTGTGTAGTCTACCGGTCACGCCTGGTACTGCCGCCGCTGTCGCGGTCGCCGTCGCCTTGGTCGCGGGCGTGGTTGTCATCGCCGTGGTCGCGGTTGCGCTCGCGGTCGTGGCTGCGGTGGCGGTCGTGGTTGTGGTCGCGGTCGCATGGCCGTGGACGTCGGCGAGCTGTGGACGAGGCGCGCCCGGGCGTCATGGAGGAGTCCGCCATGCCCTTCACCCCCAGCCACGTCGCCGCGGTGATCCCGTTGATCGGCTCGCCGACGGTG
Source organism: Sphaerisporangium sp. NPDC049457 (assembly GCF_055586705.1). Lineage (NCBI taxonomy): Bacteria > Bacillati > Actinomycetota > Actinomycetes > Streptosporangiales > Streptosporangiaceae > Sphaerisporangium > Sphaerisporangium sp. NPDC049457. The sequence goes on from NZ_JBVJHR010000012.1 coordinate 135,705, forward strand.
CGCAAGGTGCTCGACCCCTGGGCCCTCGGCGTGGGCACGATGGTCCCCGACCTGCCGATGTTCCTGCCCTACCTGGACGACTACGCCAGGTGGCACTCGTTGTCCGGCGTCGTCACCGACGACGTCGTCGCGGTGTTCGCACTGCTGGCGCTGCTGCAGTTCGTCCTGCGCGATCCGCTGACCGCGCTGCTGCCCGGCCCGCTGCGAGCGCGCGTCGCCGCCCTGCCCGGCCCCGCCTGGCGGCGGTTCCCCGCCATCGCCCTCGGCGCGGCGGCCGGCGCGGCCACCCACCTTCTCTGGGACTCCGTCACGCACGACTGGGGCGCCGTGTTCTGGGGCTGGGACTGGATCACCGCGCCCGTGTTCGGCTGGCTGAACGGCGGCCAGGTAGCGCAGTACGCCTCTTCGGCCGCAGGCCTCGCACTGACCATCTGGTGGCTCACCCGATCCTTACGCACTCCCCCCCAGAACCGAGCCAACCCAAACACCTCGGACGCTCTGGGCACTTCGCAAGGCGGCGCGAACGGTTCGGACGGCGTACTTGATTCGAACTTGCCGTCGGTGGGTGACCTTTCCGTGTCGGCTCGCGTGTGGCCGGGGCTGACCGAGCCGGCGCGGTGGGGGGTTCTTGTCGGGGCGGCGGCGGGCGCGGGCTGCGCGGGCGCCGTCTGGACCTTCGTCGACCCGCCCAACCCCGCGTTCGGCTGGGCCGGCGTGCTCACCAAGACCGGCGTCGGCCTGGTCGTCGGGCTGTGCGCCGTGCTGACCGTCTACGCCCTGCTGTGGCAGCTCGCACGGGTCATACGCTTGTCCCGTGCCTGAGCTCATCACGGTGGACGACCCCGCCGATTCCCGGCTGGCCGACTACGTGCGCCTGCGCGACGTCGAGCTGCGCAAGAGCCTGGAGGCCGAGCGCGGCCTGTTCATGGCCGAGGGCGAGAAGGTCATCCGGCGGGCCGTCGCGGCCGGATTCCCGATCAGGTCGGTGCTGACCACGTCCCGGTGGCTTCCCGGGCTGGCGGACGTGCTGGGGGACGCCCGCGTCTACCTGGTGTCCGACGAGGTCATGGGCGGCATTGCCGGCTTCGCCGTGCACCGCGGGGCACTCGCCTCCATGGCCCGCCTGGAGCTCCCCACCGTGAAGCACCTGCTCGCCGGCGAGCTCATCGCCCCGGGCGACACCCGCTTCACCGCCGGCCCCGCCCCGGCCGCCGTCCCCGCCCCTCACGATGCCGACGGCACCGGTGCGGCTCGTGACTCGGCCGCCGGTCAGAGCATTGGCGGCGGGCCGGTCGGCCGCGGCGCGCCGTCCGGGGGGCGGGGGCGGCCGCGCCGTGTGCTCGTGCTGGAAGACCTGGTCGACCACGGGAACGTCGGCGCGATCTTCCGGTGCGCCGCCGCGCTCGGCGTCGAGGCGGTCATCCTGTCGCCCCGCTGCGCCGACCCGCTGTACCGGCGCTCGGTGAAGGTCTCCATGGGCGCGGTGTTCGCCGTGCCGTACGCGCGCATGACGAACTGGCACGCCGGGCTGGCCGAGCTGCGCGAGGCGGGGTTCCGCACGCTGGCGCTCACCCCCGACCAGTCGGCCACGCCCATGGACGCGGCCGCCACGGGCGAGCGGGTGGCCCTGCTCCTCGGCTCCGAGGGCGACGGCCTGTCCTCCCGCTGGCTGCGCGAGGCCGACGAGCCGGTCTGCATCCCGATGAGCCCGGCGGCGATGTCCCTCGGCGTCGACTCCCTCAACGTGGTCGCCGCCGCCGCCATCGCCTGCCACGGGTTGACGCGGTCGACGAACATCGCCTCTGAACAGCGCTGACGACGTGACCTCGTCATCGGCGTCGCCCCTGAGCCCCGCCATCGCCGTCACCTTGTGATACGACCCAAGTCGTACGCCGTCCGGCGAACGCTCACTTCTGGGCTGATACGCGGCGGCCGGTCCGGCTCCTAGCGTCGATCCCATGATGGATACCACCACGCGGGCCGGCGAGCGCGAATTGTTCCGTCTCGGGTTCGTTCTCGTCGGCATCAGCTCCCTCGGACTGTCCGCGACGTTGCACTTCCCCGAGGTGCTGCTCGACCCGCGCTCGTTCGCGGCGGCACTGGTCACCGGCAACCCGGCCGGCATCATCCTGAGCCTGTCCGGCCTGCTGTCGTGCGGTGTCGTGCTCGCCGTCCTCTCGCGCCGGTTCGGCGCCGCTCTCGTGCGGTCGCTCGGTATCGCCGCGGGGGTGTGCTGGGGTGCGAGCGCGCTCCTCGGCCTGCTCCTGCTGCCGCTGTGGGCGAACGACGTGGCCGCCTGGGTGCCCGTCCTGTCCTGGATCGCCTTCGCAGGCGCCACCGTCGCCGCTCCGGTGCTGCTGGCGGCCTGGACGGTGGCCCTCGCCGGCCGGGGTGACCGCGTACCGGCCGTGCTAGGTGCGATCGGCCTGCTGCTGACCGCCGCGCGTTCGTCGCTGTGGGCGTTGAACGCGGCACTCCCGCCGGAGCGTGGTCTCTATCTCACGTCCGCGATCCTGACCGTCGCCGCGTTGATCGCGTTCCCGCTCTGGCCGGCGTGGCTTGCGCGCAGGGGCACCACCCGGAGGCTCGCCTATGTGCTGCTGGCGCCGATTCTCGTCGTCGGATACGCCGCCGCCACGATCGGCCTCGCACCGGCGCCCCGCGGCGACGGCGCTCCAGCGGTCCCCAGCACCGCGGGGTCGGTCTTCTATCTGGTGGCGATGACCTTCCCGACACTGTTCCCACTGCCGACGAACGAGGTGGAGCTGGCAGCCGATCGGAGGCGGACCCTGGCCACCCTGCCCGAGTTCCCGGCCGGCGTGACGATGGAGCGGGTCGACGCGGACGGCGTTCCGTCGGAACGGATCTGCGCGGGCGACGCGTCCACCGAACGGGCGAGCCTCTATCTTCCCGGCGGCGGGTTCGTCGAGATCGCCGGCAATGGGCCTCGTCGTATCGCCGCGGAGATCTCGAAAGGGACCGGCGCGTGCGTGCTGCTGGCGCACTACCGCCTCGCGCCGGAACATCCCTATCCGGCGGCCGTGCAGGACGGTGTACGTGCCTATCGGTGGCTACGGCGCCAGGGCATCGCGGCCTCGCACCTCGCGATCATGGGCGATTCCGCTGGGGGCAACCTTGCCTTGACGACCGCGCTCTCCTTACGCGGGAGCGGCGACGCGCTGCCGGCCGCGCTCGTGTCGATCTCTGGAGTGACCGACTTCACTCCGCAGGGGGCGACATTCCATACGCTCTTCGATCGTGACCCGGTTCTGACACTGGCGGCGCGCGAATTCACGTTCGACAGTTACACCAGCGACGGCACGATCGACCTGAAAGATCCGCTGCTGTCGCCGCTGTACGCCGACCTGGCCGGGCTTCCGCCCACGCTGTTGCTGGTCGGTACCCAGGAAGTGTTGCTCAGCGACATGACCAGGCTCGGCGATCGGATGCGCGCGGCGGGGGTACCCGGGCAGACGCAGGTCTGGCCCGGCATGCCGCACGCGTGGCCGCTCGTGGCGGAGGAGGTGCCGGAGAGCCGGATGGCGATCTCGCAGATCGCCGGGTTCCTCTCGCGTAACTGGGCGACCGTACGATGATTTCCATGCCGGATCGGTGGCGGCCCTGGTGCCACGTCGTGCTCTTCTGGGCTGTGATCGTGCTGGCGTTCGCCCCGACGCTGGTCGATGTGACAAGCCCGGCGCAGTTGGTCGGGCCGATGGTCGCCGCCTACCTCGTCGCCCGATATGGGCCAAGACGCCATCTGTGGTGGGCCTGGACGCCGGTGGTGCCGTTCATGGCCGGGTGGGTTTCGAACGGCGGATCTTGGTGGGACGCGGCAGTGATCGTCGTTCTGTTCGGCGGATGCCTCCTGCTGGGGCTGACGATCCAGACCCGGCGCGCTTATCTCGCGGCGTTGGAGGAACGCGCTCACCTGCTCGAGCGAGATCGTGAGCAGCAGGCCCTCCTCAGCGCCACGGCGGAACGCGCTCGCATCGCTCGTGAGGTGCACGACGTCGTCGCGCACAACCTCGCGGTGATGGTCGCGCTGGCAGACGGAGCGGTCGCGTCCGCCACCGATCCAGGGTGTTCGGCCGACCTGATGGCCAAGGTGGCCGTGACCGGCAGGGAGGCCTTGTCGGAGGTGCGCCGGCTGGTCGGCGTGCTGCGCGACGGCGAGGCTCCGGGCCACCAGATGGACACGCTGGTCGATCAGGTGCGCGGCGCCGGGTTGCCGGTGACGCTGATCCGCGATGGCCGGCCCCGCACGGTGATGGACCAGGTGGTGTATCGGATCGTTCAGGAAGCGCTCACTAACACGCTGAAGCATGCCGGACCGGGAGCCACGGCCACTGTGCGGCTGCGCTACGGCCGGACCGACGTGGACGTCGAGGTCGTCGACGACGGCGGCGGCCGGCTCGCCGAGCCGGAGTCCGCGGGGCACGGGCTGGCGGGAATGCGTGAACGAGCGGCCTCCTACGGTGGCGACGTGGTCGCCGGGCCGGTGCCCGGCGGCGGCTGGCAAGTCCGCGCGCGTCTGATGGTGCCGTCATGACGATCCGCGTGCTCCTGGTCGACGACCAGCCCTGGCTGCGGCTGGGGTTCCGGGCGGTACTGGAGCAGGAGCCGGACATCGAAGTGGTCGGGGAGGCCGGGGACGGGGTACAGGCCGTGGCCCAGACACGGGCGTTGCGACCGGACGTCGTGCTGATGGACGTGCGGATGCCGTTGCTGGACGGCATCGAGGCGACGCTGCGCATCGTCGCGTCAGGCTCTCCGGCGCGGGTCCTCGTGCTGACCACGTTCGACCTGGACGAGTACGTCTTCGCCGCGCTGCGCGCCGGCGCGAGCGGGTTCCTGCTCAAGGACGCTCTGCCGGCGGACCTGCTGAGCGGCATCCGCGTGGTCGCCTCCGGCGATGCCGCGGTCGCCCCACGTGTGACACGACGGCTGATCTCGACGTTCGCGTCCTACCTGCCGGTGCCTGCGACTCCGGCGCCGCTCGATGACCTGACCGCGCGGGAACGCGACGTGTTGACGGAACTGGCCCGTGCTCGCTCGAACGCCGAGATCGCCTCGCGGTTGCACATCTCCGAGGCGACCGTGAAGGTCCACGTTGGGCGCGTGCTCGGCAAGCTCGGCCTGCGCGACCGCGCGCAGGCGGTGGTGTTCGCGTACGAGAACGGGGTGATCCGTGCGGGAGCCGGCTAGGAGGGCCACTGCCGGGTGCGTGCCGTGGCCAGGAGGTATGCGGGCCAGCTGCCGTGGGCGCTGATGTCCTCGGCGGACTCGGCGGCGTACGCCTCGCACAGGAAGCCGAGGACGCGGCGGCCGTCGGCGAGCTGGACGGTGCCCAGTGTCAGCGGGGGACCGGTGTCGGCCAGCAGAGTGCCGAGCGCCTCCCTGCCGAGCTCGTAGAGCTCCACCTCGATGGGCACGCCGCCGTGGGGGTGGCGCACCAGGCCCGGGCGCGGCGGTTCGCCGCCGTCCAGGGCGTAGAGCCGGTACAGCGGCGCCGTCATGGCGGTGCCCAGGCCCGCGGCGCCCAGCGAGGCGAGTCGGCCGTGCAACGGCTGACCGAGGCGGTGCGCCCCGACGACGGCGACCACGGGCCGCGCGGAATGACCACCGGTGTCCGCCGTCGAGGCCGTGGTGCCGATGCCCGGCCGCCCGGCGACAGAAGGGGTGGTGATGGAAGAGGTGGTGTCGAGCGTGAGGTGTGACTGGAAGGCGGTGGCGAGGCCGGCGAGCAGGGCGTCGGAGCCGGCCGGGGCGAGCAGGGTGAGGCCGTGCGGGCGGCCCGCCGCCGTCATGCCGCCGGGCACCGCCACCGCCGCCAGGTCCAGCAGGTTGGCGAACGTCGTGTAGTGCCCGAGGACGGTGTTGCGGTCGATCGGGCTCTCCAGCATCTCGGCGATGGTGTAGGTCGTGGGCACGGTCGGCACCGCGAGCGCGTCCATCGACGCCCACGCCGGCCGGGTCTCGGCGCGCAGCGCCCGCAGGCGGTACAGGCCCTCGAAGGCGTCGACCGCGGTGAGGCCCTCGCCGCCGCCGAGCACCTCGCGGGTGACCGGGTGGAGTTCACCGGGATTGGCGGCGGCGAAGTCCCCCACCGCGGCGAGCCGTTCGGCGATCCACGGCCCCTGGTACAGCAGCCGTCCCGCCGCCAGGAACGGGCCGAGGTCCACGGGCACGATGCGGTGCCCGAGCCCGGCCAGCCGCTTCACCACCTCCGCGAACGCCGCCTCGGCGGCGGCGTCGCCGAAGAACTCGAGGTCTTCAGGCACCCCGATGCGCATGCGGCCCACGGCGGGCGGCGCCGGGGACGGCACGGGCAGCGGCCGCGACCACGGGTCGCCCGGCTCCTGCCCCGCCATGACCGACAGCACCGCGAGCCCGTCGGCGGCCGACCGGGCGAAGACGCTCGGGCAGTCCAGCGACGCGCACGCCGGCACCACGCCCAGCGTGCTGACCAGCCCCCGGCTCGGCTTGACGCCGGTGGTCCCGGTGAGGGCCGCCGGCACCCGTCCCGACCCGGCGGTGTCGGTGCCCACGGCGAACGACACCAGGCCCGCGCCGACCGCGACCGCCGAGCCGGAGCTCGACCCGCCGGAGATCAGGCCGGGCACCAGCGGCGACTCGCACGCGCCGTACGGGCTGCGGACGCCCGACAGCCCGGTGGCGAACTGGTCGAGGTTGGTCTTGCCGACCAGCAGGGCGCCCGCCGCGAGCAGCCGGTCCACCAGCGGCGCGCCGCGCTCGGGCACGTAGGCGTAGGCCCGGCAGGCCGCGGTGGTCGGCAGCCCGACCACGTCCACATTGTCCTTGACCGCGAAGGGGACCCCGTAGAGCGGCGGCCGGGCGGCGGGATCCGGCCAGCGGCGGGCCAGTCCGGCGGCGTCGGTGAGCAGGTCCGCCTGGGACCGCAGGGTGATCCAGACGTGGTCGTCGCCACGGGCGGCGACGCGTCCGAACACCTCCCGGACCACGGCGGCCGGGGAGAGCGACCCGTCGCGGTACCCGTGGGACAGGTCGCCAAGATCGAGAGAGATGGTCATCCGATGCCTCCGGCCGGGCCGCCCGGCGCACCGGGCACCGGGCGGGCGGGGCGTGCGCGGGTCATGAGGCCGCCGGCACTTCGGCGGCGGCGGGTTCGGCGGTCGATGGCGGGGCGCCGGCCGGGTCCTCGGCCGGGCGGATGAAGGCGAAGCCGAGCAGTACGAGCCCGGCGAACAGGTAGCCGAGGGCGATCTGGCCGCTCGCGTTCCACTCGACCCGCTCGCCGTGGATGAGGCCGACGAACGACAGCGCCGCGCCGATGCCCGCGTACGCGGCGGCCCACAGGAACGCGCGGTCGATGATGAACGCCGCGATCGAGCCGAGCACCAGCCCGGCGAGCACCGCTCCGCCGCCGAGCAGCGCCGTCCCCTCGTAGACCGTGCCGCTCTGCGCGATGGCCGCGTACCCGACCTTCTGTGCGCTGGTGCCCGCGGCGGCCAGCGCGTTGTCCATGTACCCCTGGGCCCACGCCGCGATGTTCGGGATGATCGCCAGCACGACGGCCACGGCGTGCGCCCTCGGCACGGCCTGGAACGCCTGGGCGCCGATGAGCAGCCCGATGTACAGCAGGATCGGCACGATCGCGGGCGTCGGGAACACCGCGCCGAGCAGCGAGAACATGCCGAGGAAGCAGAACGCCGCGATCACGACGCCGCTGGCCATCGAGTAGCCGCTGCGCCCGCCCGCCGACTTCCATCCCGGGTGGCCGATGTAGACGGCCGGCGGGAACGGCGAGCCGAGCATCGAGCCGACCACCGCGCCGGCGCCGTCGGCGAGCAGGACCGAACGCAGGTTGTAGGAGTCGCCCGCGGCGGCGGCGCTCTCGACGTTGCTCATGCCTTCGGTGAAGTTGTAGATGCCCAGCGGGATGGCGGTGGCCAGCAGCGGGGACACCTGGCTCAGCCCGTCCAGCAACCGGCCGAGGTTGAAGGACGGCAGGCTGACGGCGATGTCGCCGGCGGCGGCGCCGACGTCGCCCGGGTTCATGTACCCGCCGATCCAGGCGATGGCGGTGCCCACGAGCAGCGCCGCCAGGCCGACCGGCATGCCGCCCGGCAGCCGCAGGTCGGTGAAGAACCCGACCAGGATGATCACGAGCACGGGCAGTGCGATCCAGGCGGCCTCCCACATCTGCGCGGCCGGCCGCATGGAGATGAACGCGATCGAGATGCCCGCGAGCGTGCCGAGCATCGCCGCCCTCGGCGTGAACCGCCGGATGTAGGGGCCGACGAACGCGCCGATGACGACGATGAGGCCGATGATGAAGCACCACGCCAGCCCGGCCGCCCACGCGGTGAACGGGTTCTTGGTGGCCAGGTAGGTGGGCAGCATGATCACGAAGACGACGATGAACATGTGCGGCACGCTCGGCCCGTACGGCATCGCGCAGACGTCGGTGCGGCCCTCGCGGCGGGCGAGCCGCCGGGCCAGGTAGGTGTAGTAGACGTTGCCGATGAGGAGCTGGATGCCCATCGCCGGGAGGATGACCCCGAAGACCTGCGCGCCGGGCAGGTGCACGACGCCGAGGCACAGCCCGCTCAGCACGAGCACGTTGACCATGACGTTGAAGCCGAGGCCGAAGAAGGCGTTGGTGTCCCCGCCGACCCACCAGGGGAGTCGCGGCGGGGCGGAGGGGGCCGGGGTGGTCGTCGTCATCATGCGCTCCGCGCTTGTAGTGCCTTGAGGTAGTGGCCTGAGGGGGCGACCCACCCGAAGATGCCGCCCTGTGCCGCGATCATGTCGAGTCCGTGGCGCTGGAACCGCGGGAAGTAGGAGCCCACGCAGTCCGACAGCACCAGGCACTCGTACCCCCGGTCGTTGGCCTCCCTGACCGTGGTGTGCACGCACACCTCGGTCGTGACGCCGGTGACGACCAGGCTGCGCACGTCCAGGTCGCGCAGGATCTCGTCCAGCCCGGTGGCGTAGAAGGCGCCTTTGCCGGGTTTGTCGATGACGAGCTCCCCGTCGGCCGGGGCGAGCTCGTCGACGATGTCGTGGCCGTACTCGCCGCGGATCAGGATGCGCCCGTACGGGCCGGGGTCGCCGATGCGCATCGAGGGGGCGCCGCGGTTCAGCTTGGCCGGCGGGCAGTCGGACAGGTCGGGCAGGTGCCCCTCGCGGGTGTGGATCACCGTCACGCCGGCGGACCGGGTGGCGGCGAGCACTTCGCGCAGCGGGGGGATGACCTTCTGGAGCATGGCGGGGTCGTTGCCGAGGCTCTCTCCGAAGCCGCCGGGCTCGACGAAGTCGCGCTGCATGTCGATGACCAGTAGTGCGGTGTGTCCGGGGTCGAACCCGTAGGGGTAGGGCTCGGCCTCGACGAGAAGCGGATCGGACACGTCGGCCTCCGTTCCTCCGATTCCTCCTTTTGTCGATTGTCGACAGAATTGTGTCGGCGGCTGTTCGTCCGAGTTACGCTTCTGTAAGCCGGTGAGGTCGCGGCGCCGCTCGCCCCGCATCGGTTCGGCCGCCTCGACGACGGTTCAGCCGTTTCCTATGGCGATTCGGTCGCCCTGATGGCGGTTCACAGCCGCTCCGGCGGTGGTTCAGCCGATGTAGGCGCGGGCGCCGTGCGCGGCCAGCGCCTGTACGGCGGTGGCCGGGTCGCCTGAGGCGATCGCCTCGAAAAGCACGCGATGGCGCGTCACACCCTCCGACGGGGTGCGCTGCTCGGCCTCTCTGCGCAGGTTCGCGGCCATGTAGAGCTGCAGTTTGGCGACCACCGGCTCGTAGGCCAGCAGCAGCTGGCGATGCCCGGCGAGCGCCACGAGCGCGATGTGGAACCGGCGGTGCGCCTCGTTCTCGGCCAGCGCGTCCCCGGCCCGCACCGCCGCGTCCATCCCCTCCAGCGCGCCGGCCAGTCCTGACAGGTCGTGCGCCCCCGGGGAGGGCAGCGCCGTCCACACCGCGTAGCGTTCGAGCACGTCGCGCAGCCCGAACAGCTCGTCCACGTCCTTCCTGGACAGCTCGGCCACGCGCGCCCCGCGCCGGGGCAGGTGTTCGACCAGGCCTTGTTGCCCGAGCGAACGCAGCGCCTCGCGCAGCGGCGCCCTGCTGATGCCGAAGCGCTGGGTGAGCTGCTCCTCGATCAGCCGCTCGCCCGGGGCCAGCGCACCGCTGAGGATCTCGTGGCGCAGCCGCCGCATCGAGAGCTCGACGAGGCTCGGGGACTCCAGGACCCCGTCAGATTCCACCCGCACACCTCCCGAGCCCATTGTGCGTGAGGCTCACACGCCGTTGGCGCTCGCCCCGTCGAGCAGGCTCCGCGCGCTGCGGTAGCGGGCGGCGTCGCTCCTGTCGCCGAGCACCACCCCGACCAGCGTGTGACCGCCTCTCGACGAGGTGAACATGAGGCAGTAGCCGGCCGGCCGCGTGTACCCGGTCTTCAGGCCCTGCGCCTCCGTGGGCAGCAGCCGGTTGGTGTTGTGCCAGACGTGGGCGCGATGCACGGCGGACCTGCGCGTCGCGTGCCGCTCGGTGCGGGCGACCGTGGCGATGACCGGGTCGGTCATGGCGGCCTTGGCGAGGATGACCTGGTCATAGGCGGTGGACCGGTCACCGCCCGGCTTGGGCAGTCCGTCGGCGTTGGTGTAGAGGGTGTCGCGCATGCCGAGCGACCTGGCCGCGCGGTTCATCTTGGCCACGAAGCCCTTCACCCCCGGGCCGTAGCGGCGGGCGAGCGCGTTCGCGGCGTCGGCCCCGGACGGCAGCAGCAGCGCGTACAGCAGGTCGCGCACGGTGAGCCGCTCGCCGGCCCGCAGGCCCGCGTGGGTGGCGCCGTTCGCCGCCGCGTGCCGCACGTCGGCCTTGGAGACCGTGACCACGTCGTCCAGCGACGCCGAGCGGCGCACCACGTACGCGGTCATGATCTTGGTGAGGCTGGCCACGGGCACCCGGCGGGTCTGGCGCTTGGCGTACTCGACCGTTCCGGAGGTGACGTCCAGCACATAGGCCTCCTTGGCCGTGACCGCTGCCGTGACCGTTGCCGTGGCGGGCGTCGCGCCGCCCGCCGCGCTCGCCGGGGTCGTGGCCGTTCCGGACGACGTGCCGCCCGCCGTGGTCGTGGCCGGGCCGGTGCTCGCGGTGGGCGATGTGATCGCGGCCGCCGGTCGCGGGACGGGCCGGGCGAGGGCCGGATCGGCCAGGCCGGCCGTGCCCAGCGCCGCCACCAGGACAGAGAGAACCGCGATGCGCATCCCGTTATGGTCCCATGCCTGCCGATGTGGGCATGCGAATTGACGGGAGACGTCCTGGGCGGCGATCGTGATATTTTCCGTCCGAGCGATCCCGGCCCCCGCACCGGCCCCTTTCGCGACTGCAAGCGGACGGCAAGCAGGAGACAACCAGCCCCGCGTACACCTGAGGGTGAGCGAAAGGGGAGGGGCATGAGAGCGGGAAGCAGCATGGAGCCGGCACGTCGGCTGATGCCGGTCATGGCAAGCGGCGTGGCGAGCGTCTTCAAGCTGCTGGTCGGCACACTCGCCTTCTGCGGCGCCTATGTCGGCGTGGCGGCCACGAACGCGCCCGCCGCGCCGGGGCAGGACGCGAGCGCGGCCGTGGGCGAGCACGTCAGGACCGTCACCCTCTCCGCGCGGGCCATGCCGGTCGAGGTCGGCCGCGCGCCGAGGCCGGGCCTGGTGACGGTCGGCGTCGCCGACCCCGGCGACGCCTGCCCCCGCGTCTACCACGCGCAGAGCGTCATCGACCCCGGCTCCGCCGACGGCACCGTCCGGTACGGCTGGAGCCTGCGGCGCTGGAACCCGGGCACCCGCGCCTGGAAGACCTATGAGTCGGCCGAGGTGGCGGTCCCGCCGGGCGGGCAGCGCACCGTCGAGTGGCACTTGCGCGTCGACGGCGCCCCCGGCTGGTACCGCGTCGAGCTCTTCGTCGCAGGCGAACGCACCATCGCCGGGGAGAGGTTCGAGGTCACCTGCTGAGGGCAGGTCCCCAGGCCGTGTCGGCCGGGCCGGCGCGGGCCCGGCCGACACGTGGCGCTTCCCGGTCAGACCGCTTTCCGGCTTTCCGCTCAGACGCTTTCCCCGATCAGATGCTCTCCGGCTCCCCGCTCAGATGCTCTCCGGCTTCCTGATCAGGTGCTCTTCGGTTTTCCGGTCAGACGCTGTCCAGTCCCTGCCTCGCCGCCGCCACCCATCGGGGGACGCCGACGCGCTCGGCCACCGCGAGCGCCTTCTCGTAGTGCTTGTGCGCGTCGTCTGGCTGCCCGAGGTGCATGGCCAGGTCGCCGAGCGTCTGCGCCACCGGCCACAGCGCCACGACGCCGGTGCCGGCGCCCGCGATGCGGTCCGACAGCGGCCCGAGCGTGGAGTAGGCGTCCTGCATACGGTCGCGGTCGCCGAGCAGCATCCCGGCGAGCGCCCGCCAGGTCATGGCCAGCTCGTAGAGGAAGTCCGCCCGGACGGGCGGGCGGGCGGCCGCGACGGCCCGCGCGTCCTTGATGTGACCCGCGGAGGCGAGGGCGACGGCGTAGGCGTCCAGCGTCCACTTCGCCCCGCGCCGGTGCGCCTCCTCCAGCGCCTCCACCATGTCGGCGGCCCTGCCGTCCACCAGGTGCAGGCAGAACGTGGTGATCAGCGGCAGGTCCTGGCGGCCCTCCAGCATGCCGGCGCGCGCCGTGAGCCGGGCGGCGTTGCGGTACGCGCGCTCGGCCCCGCCGTAGTCGCCGGTGATCATCATGCGCATGCCGGCGTACCAGGCGCCCACCGCGGACGGGGCGGGCAGGTCGTACCGCCTGGCCAGCCGTTCGGCCGCGCTCATCTGCGCGTCGGCCTCGGCGAAGTCGCCGCGCGCCGCCGCGCACTCCATCAGCACCAGGTGGGCGAGCGCCTGCACCGCGATCTGCCCGGAGGCCGCGCCGACCTCCAGCAGCTCGCGGCCGATCGCCTCGCGCTCGTCGACCACCGTGATCACGTACGACTGGCGCAGCCGGCCGCTGAGCGCGACGGCGAGCAGCGTGGGATCGCCGCTCTGCCGGGCGAGCTCCTCGGCCTCCAGCGACGCCTCGTACCCACGGCCGGTGGCCGAGCCCTCCAGCTCCAGGGCCAGGGTGGCCAGCAGGCTCGCGCGCAGCGACTGCTCGCTCGGCGGCAGCTCGATCAGCGCCCGCTCGGTGAGGTCGACGATCTCCCAGGCCGTGCGGGTCAGGTCGCGGGCGATGCCCTTGTACGGCACGGCCAGCGACGCGGCGATGCGCGCGGTCAGCTCCAGGTCGCCCAGCGGGAGGGCGGCGTCCATCGCCTCGCGGCGGCGGGCCCGTGCGGCCGTCATGTCGCCGCACAGCGCGAGTGCCTTGATCAGCCGGAGGTGGAGCATCAGCCGCTCCTTGGGCGGCCCGCCGGTGGGATGGGCGCGGTCGAACGCCGCGATGGCCCGCTCCCACAGCGTCGCGGCCTCCCGGTGGGCGAAGCGCCGCTCGGCCTGCTCGGCGGCCAGGCCCGCGTAGTGGACGGCCTTCGCCGCCGTCTCGACCGTGCCGGCGGAGTCGTAGTGGTGGGCCAGAGCGGCCACGTCGGACGGCGACCGGCTCTCGATGACCGAGGCGACGGCCGCGTGCAGCCGCGACCTGCGCAGCCGGGAGGCGTCGGAGTACAGCGTGTCGCGGACCAGGTCGTGGTCGAACCGCAGCATGCCCGGACCGGGCTCGGTCACCAGACCGGCGAGCAGCCCCGCCTCGACGGCGTCGACGACGGCCTCCTCGTCGCCGGAGATGTCGACCAGCACGTCGATGTCCACGTCGCGGCCGATCACCGCGGCCTGCAGCAGGATCTGCTGGGCCGTCCCGGGGAGCCGGGCGATGCGGCGGCGCAGGACGTCGCGCACCCCTGAGGGCACCTCGGAGATCACCTCGGCGGCGGTGGCGCGCCCGCCGGTGGACTCGGAGTCGAGCAGCCGGACCGTCTCGCGGACGAAGAACGGGTTGCCGCCGGTGCGCTCGATGATCGTGCTGACGGCCTCCTCGTCGACCTCGCGGACGCACGTGGCGCGCACCAGCTCGGCCACGGCCTCCTGGTCGAGCCCTTCCAGGCCGACGCGCACCGGCCCGAGCCGGGCGAGCGCCGCCAGCACGTCGGACTGCTGGTCGTTCAGCTCGCTGTCGCGGCAGGTCACCACGAGCAGCACCCGGCCGGCGGCCAGCAGGCTGGGCAGCGCGCGCAGCAGCGCCAGCGTCTGGTCGTCCGCCCAGTGCAGGTCTTCAAGGGTGAGCAGCACCGGGGCCTCGCGGGCGATGCCCGCGATGTAGCCGCCGACCGCGCGGTGCAGGCGGAAGCCGCCCGAGGCCTGGTCGTCCTCGTCGGCGGGCGCCGCGTCGTCCAGCAGCGGCGCCAGCAGCTGGCCGTACTCGCCGGTGCCTCGCACCGCGACCAGGGTGCGCAGGACCTCCACCCACGCCCAGCCGGGCGGGGTGGCGCTGCTGTCGGGGCAGCCGCCGGAGGCGGTGATCCAGCCCTGCCGGGCGAGCTCCTGCGCGAGCTGCCGCACCAGCGTCGTCTTGCCCGCGCCGGGGTCGCCGCCGACCACGGCCGCGGTGAAGCGCCCGGACAGGGCGTGCGGCGCCGCGCCGGTGAGCCGCGCCAGCTCGGCGTCCCGGCCGACGAACGGCTCGGCGGGCAGCGGCGGCACGTCCGCGGCCGGGGACTCGGCGCGCGGCGGCCAGGTGCCGCCGGCCTCGGCCAGGCGATGCGGGCGCTGCGGGATCGTCAGCTCCAGCCCCGGGTCCTGCGAGAGGATGTCGGACTCCATCTTGCGCAGCGCGGGACCGGGGTCGATGCCGAGCTCGTCGGCCAGGATGCCGCGGGCGCGCCGCAGGGAGGCCAGGGCGTCGCCCTGCCTGCCGCAGCGGTACAGGCCGAGGGCGAGCAGCCGCCAGCCCTCCTCGCGCAGGGGGTGCTCGCCGGTGAGGGCCTCCAGGTCGGGCACGGTCTCGGCGTGCAGCCCGAGACGCAGCCCCGCGTCGGCGTGGCGCTCGCGCGCCACCAGTCGCAGCTCGGCGAGCCGGTTGACCTCGGCCTCGGCCCACTGCTGCTCGGCGAAGTCGGAGTACGGGGTGCCGCGCCAGAGGCCGAGGGCCGTCTCAAGCCCGGTGCGCGCCGGCTCGGGGTCGTCGTTCTCCAGGTACTTGCCGGCGGAGCGCACCACGGCCTCGAAGCGCAGCGCGTCGACCTGGTCGGGCGCCGTGCGCAGCGCGTACCCGGAGGCGACCGTGACCAGCAGGCGGTTCGGCCCGCCGCGCGGGCGGCCGGGCTCAAGGACGCGGCGCAGCCGCGAGATGTAGACCTGCAGGCCCGACTGCGCGCCTTTGGCGGTCTCGTCGGTCCACAGGTCGAAAAGCAATGTGTCGACCGGTACGACCTGGCCGCGCGCGACCAGTAATCGCGCGAGTACGGCGCGTTGCCGTAGCCCGCCGAGATCGACCTCGGCGTCGCCGTCGTCGTACGCCTCGACCGGCCCAAGAACGCGGAACCTCACCATGTCAGCCGCCACGCTATGCGGGCCCGTCGAGCACGCACAAGCTATTCGTCAAGGCCCGCCTTCCTTCTCTCGCCACCCCGTCACGGATGCCTCGGGCGGGCCACGGGTGTCACGAGGCTACAGGTACCTGGAAGGCACGATAACAAGGTGAACGCCGGTGATATCAGCCCGTGTCATGGTCGTGAGGCCGGCGGGTGTGCCGGGCGCCGGCGGTGCGCGCCGGCCGCGCGTCCGCGGAAGTCGGACGCGCGTCGGCGGGAGTCGGCCGCGCGTCCGAGGGAGTCAGGCGCGCGTCCGCTGGAGTCCGGCGCGCGTCGGGGGGCGCCTCAGGCGTGGGAGGCGGGTTCGGGGGACCGGTCGTTTCCGGCGGGACGCCGCCGCAGCAGGGACCAGGCCCCCAGCGCCAGGCCGCCCCAGGGGATCTCGACGGTGTAGGTCCAGAACCCGAACAGGATCGCCGTGGCGACCGCCGCGTCCGCCGGCTGGCCGAAGGCGATCAGGAGCGCCGCCACGCCGCCCTCCATGATGCCCGCGCCGCTCGGCGTGACCACCGCGCTGGTGAGCACCCGGCTCACCGCGAACACCGCGACGGTCTCGGCCGGGCCGGGGTAGCCGCCGGTGGCGACCGCGCAGCAGGCCATGATCAGGCACTGCAGCACCAGGAAGGCCAGCATGCCGAGCGAGAGGCCGGGCCAGCGCCGGTGCACGATGCCGGCCGTGTCGGCGCGCAGGCGGTGGACGGCGTCCGAGGCGTAGTGCTCGGCCGGGCGGACCGAACGGGGCAGGACGCGCAGCGCGCCGTCGGCGGCGCGGCCGAGCAGGCCGGCCGCCCGCTCCCAGTAGAGGGCCGCGGCCACCACGGCCACCAGCACGAGGATGGACACCGCGCCGCCCCAGGCCGCGCTGGTGACCCTCGGATCGGGGATGCGTCCGGCGACGAGCAGGGCGATGATGCCGACCGCGGGCAGGATGAACCGGAAGAGCGTGTTCCAGATGCCGGTGACCAGCGTGTACACCACGACGGGGCGGGTGGCGAAGCCCCAGCCCTTGGTCATGGCGAAGGTCAGCGCCACCCCGGCCGCGCCGCCGAACGGCAGCAGGTTGCTGACCGCGCTGCCCGCGCCGTTCAGCGTGAGCGCCTGCAGGTGGGTGAGGCCCGGCAGCCCGGCGGTCATCACGAAGGTGTAGGCGTACAGGCTGGCGAGCCACAGCGCGGTCATCAGCAGGATCGTCGGCCAGCTCAGCGCGGCGAACTGCGCCCCGATCTCGTGCCAGCTGACCTCGGCCCCGGTGAGCTTGTGGACGATCTGCGGCAGGAAGACCACGAGCAGGACCGCCAGGGCGAGCGAGGCGACCGAAAGGCCGGCCTGCACCCATCTGTTCCTCATCTGTGCTCCCCCATGTGCGCCCGCGGACCTCTCATCGCCGCCCTCCCCGGCCTCACCCCAGTCTGCCGGGGCGGCGCGGGGCGGTTCTCCTCCTCGAGGACGAAATAGCCCCCGACCGCCTGACTCCCTGCCCCCTGACCCTCTAACCCGCCCCCTCGTCGACTTCCTCGGCGACCTGCGCCGCGCCGGTCTCGGGGAGCTCGTCGAAGGGATGCGAGAGCCGGGCGCCCGCGGGCAGGTCGCGGCGGACGTACCACTCGGTGCCGAAGATCAGGCGGTACAGCGGGCCGGGGATCCTCAGCATCACCGCCAGCGTGCGGTCGCCGTCGCCGCCGGTGGCCTGGCTCGCGTGGGCGGCCATGCTGGCGCGTTTGACCTTGGCGTATTTGCGGACGTTGACCCGGTGGGTGATGACCTCGCCGGGGGAGTACGCCCGTTCGAAGGACCGTACGTCGAACTCCGGCGGGAAGCGGTAGAAGCGCTGGGCGAGCCGCAGGCCCCGCAGCAGCGGGTCGCGGTTGACCGTGGCCTCCAGCAGGATCGGGGTGCCGGCGATGCCCGCCGCCCGCTGGCCCACCCGGTAGACCTGCACGTGGTCGGGGTGGCCGTACCCGCCGGCCGGGTCGTAGATCGTCAGCAGGTCGGCGCTCTCCTCCTTGAGGACGGCCGCGAGCCGCTGGGCGGCCTCCTCGATGTCGGCGTCGATGAAGGCGTTCTCAGGCCGGTCGTCGCCGATGCCGCCGCCGTCGCCGAGGCCGGAGTCGCCGTAGCCGAGCAGCACCACGCGGGCGACCCCGAGCACGGCGGCCGAGGCGTACAGCTCGGTGGTGCGCGCCTCGGCGAGCTCGTCGCCGTGGGGCAGGTCGGCCAGGCCGCGCTCGCCGGCGGTCGCCACGACGAGGACCACCCGATGGCCCTCGGACGCCAGCATCGCCATGGTCCCGGCGGTCAGCAGCGCCTCGTCGTCAGGATGGGCGTGGAAGAACACCGCGGTACGTGCCACGCCGCCATGATTCCACGGCGCCGCGGTGAAGGTCCCGGCCGCCTCCCAAGCGGTGCCTCCAGAAGGCCTCCGCAACCCTTCAAGAACGCCCCGGCCCCTCTCGCGCGGGCTTGGCGTCCGCGTTTGATGCCGGTGTCGGCCTCTGCCAGTCTGGCTGGGTGCGGATCCTTCACGTGAGTGACTGTTACCTGCCCCGGCTCGGCGGCATCGAGGTGCAGGTGGCCGATCTGGTCCGGTCGCAGTCCGAGGCCGGGCACGACGTCGAGGTGGCCACGGCGACCCCCGGAGATCGGCTCGCGGGCGTCCACCGCGTCGTGGCGCCGATGCCGTTCGACCTGCCCGTCCACCCCCGCGGCGGCCGGCATCTGCTGCGGCTGATGGCCGCCCGCCGCCCCGACGTCGTCCACGTCCACACCGGGGCGGCGTCGCCGTTCGCGTGGATGGGGGTGCGCGCGGCCGTCCGCGCGGGGCTGCCCGTCGTCGTCACCGTGCACAGCATGTGGGATCCGGTGACGCGCACGATGTACCGCGGGCTGGACGGGCTGTTCGGCTGGACGGGGTGGAACATCGTCGGCACGACGGTCAGCCACGCCGCCGCCCGGCCGATCCGCGCCGTCACCGCCGGGCGCGTCCCGGTCGACGTGGTCTCCAACGGCCTGGACGTCTCCACCTGGCGTCCCGCGGGCGATGCGCCGCCAAGGGAGGGCGGCGAGGTCCACGTCGTGGCGGTGGGCCGGCTGGCGCCGCGCAAGCAGCCCGTCCGGCTGCTCAAGCTCCTGCTGGAGGCCAGGCGGCGGGTGCCCGGCGAGATCCCGATGCGGGCCACCCTGGTGGGCGACGGGCCGGCGCGCGGCTCGATGGAGCGGTTCCTGCGCTCGCACGGCATGCAGCGGTGGGTGTCACTGCCTGGCCGTTACTCGCGCGAGCAGATCCGCGAGCTGCTGGCCTCGGCCGACGTCTTCGTGGCGCCGGCGCCGAGGGAGTCGTTCGGCATCGCGGCCCTGGAGGCGCGGGCGGCGGGCGTGCCGGTGGTCGCCCGGACGCAGAGCGGTGTGGCCGACTTCGTGCGGCCCGGCAAGGAGGGCCTGCTCGGCCGTACCTTCGACGAGCTGGTGCGCGCGGTGGCGCGGCTGGTGCGCGACGCGGAGCTGCGCGAGCAGATCGCCCGGCACAACAGGGAGACCGAACTCACCCGATGCACATGGCCGGCGGTCCTTGAGGGCTTCGAGCATTGCTACGAGCTTGCGAAGGCCGCCGCGGGAATGCGCGGGCCGAAAGGGCCCGGCGGGTAAAGGGCTAGAAGGGAAGGACTCGGCCCGAAGGGCTGCGGAGATCCAGGGGGTTCGGGCGGCGCGGGGGCTTGGGCCGCGTGGTGATGAGAATCCGCTTCATGTCCTTCTCCTTCGGTACGGGCTCACACTTCCCTCGTCACTCGTCGGCGGACAGGTCCTTTGCCTCACTGGTGGATCCGCGGTCGGGGCGAGGTGCGTGGGACCCGACCTCACCTCCTGTTTACCCTCACTAGGGCTGCCGCAGACGTATTTGAGCCCAGTTTCTCCGATCATGATGTGCCGCGTAACCCCTACCTCTCCCCAGCTGGGCCGATGCCGCCCATTCGCCGCGCCCGCCATGGCGCCGCGTTCATCTGACATATTCAAAGCCTAAGAACGCGATGTTTCCAGCGATTATCGATTGTGTTGCGCCGGACGCCCCGCCAATGGCGCGGGGAGCCGCGGGCGAGGCCTGCGCCAATGGTCGTCTCAGTGGACGGCGTTCCATACGGTGAGGGCGGTGCGCCATGCGAGCAGGGTCATCTCGACGCCCAGTCGCAGCCATTCGCGGCGTTCGCGTTTTCCCCATCGGTTGTGCCGTCTTTTCCGCCTGTCGGGCATCGGGGCCCCCTTTCCGTGCCGGGTTCTACGGGTGGCGGGGCTCCGGGTCCACCGTCCTTCGCCCCGCCCGCGTCCGGGCGTCCGCGCGGGTGTCGACGGATTCGTGGCCGGGGCCGGGGGGCTGACCTTCCGGCCGTTCCGGGATGCGACCGTGCCGGGCGCGTCAATAGATGTTCCGCGTGCGCTCGCGGTGCCGATCGGCGCGAAGAGCTCACCCTGTGCGGGCGTTTCCCCAGGCCGGGCGCGCACACTGGTTATTGACATGATCGTACCCGCCGGTAACGACCTTGTAACCGCGAAGACCGGGAATGATCCGCGGGGTCCTCCGCCCGCGGGGTCAGCCGCGGCGGAGGATGAAGTCCTCCTCTTCGTCGCCCGTGCCGACGCTGCCGACCGACCACAGGCGGGAGGTGCCCGGGACGCGGGCGATGCCGGTCCGGCGGACGTCGTCGGACTCCTCGTACTGCTGGCCGTCCCGGCGCTCGCGCAGCAACGGGCCGTAGGAGCGGGTCCACCCCGCCCCGTCGAAGCGCAGGAACAGGACCTGGCCCGAATGGTCGGCGTCGATGCCGCTGATCCAGACGTCGCCGGGCCCGAAGGCCGTGACGCCGTCGAGCGTGCCCGTCGGGACCGGGACCGCCACCTGCCGCCAGGCGGCCCCGTCCCAGTGCAGGACGAGCGGGGTCTGCGGCCCGCCGCCGGGGGGCGACACGCCGCCCACCGCCCACACGTCGGTCGCGGCGACCATCCACACCCTGCGCAGCACCCCGCCGGGGATTCGCGGTGTGCGGGCCCGCTGCCAGGACTGGACGGCCGTGCCCGACACGGCGCTGCCGTGCCAGATCATCGGATCGCCGGGGGTGCCCCCGGCCGGGGCGTCGTTGCCGACCGCCCACACGTGGCCCGGTTTGGCGGTCACCGCCAGGAAGTACCCGTCGGCGCGCAGGGCGTTGCGGAACCCCCGTCCGGTCCACTCGGTGATCACGCCTTGCGCGGCGTTGCGGCCGGCCAGCCAGGCGTGACCGCCGTTGGCCGCGACGTCGGACAGCACGTACTCCTCGGCGATGCCGTAGGGATGCCACCGGGTCCACCGCGCGCCGTCCCAGCGCGCGGCGTAGGGGCTCTCGCCGTTGCCGACGACCCACACGTCGCGGGGCCCGGCGGCGCTGACGCCGACCAGGCGCGAGGCGTCGGCGGGGCTCACCGGCGTCTCGGTCCACCGGGCGCCGTCCCAGTGCTGCAGCGCGGGAGTGCCCTCGCGGTCCTCGGCGCTCTCCTTGTACCCGACGGCCCAGGCGTCGCGCGGGCCGCTCGCGGCGACGTCCAGCAGCGCCGAACTGCCGCCGAGGCCGGCGCCGGGGAAGGTCTTCCAGTCGGGGGAGGCGGCGGTTCTGCCGGTGGCGGCCGGGCTGGGGCCGGCGGTCGCGGCAGCGCCGGCGCTCGGAGCGCCCGTGGCGGCGGAGGTGGCCGCCCTCGCGGGCGGCGTCCTCTCCTGGCCGCCGCAGGCGGGCGCGAGTGCCAGGGCCAGGCAGGCCACCGCGGCCGGCCATCGGAGCGTTGTCCCCATGGGACGCATGCTCGCAGGAAGCGCCGTGGCCACGCCACCGTTCCGCCGCGCGCCACGCCGGGCGGCGGAGGCGGGTGGCGGAGGCGGGCGGACGCCGCACTACGGGGTGGCGGGGGCGGCGTCCAGGCGGCGGGCCACGTCGCCGTACACCCCGAGGAGCAGGTCCCAGAACCGGGGGACGTCCAGCCCGGTGCCGACCAGGGCGTTGGGGACGCGGTCGCCGAGGTCGAAGTGCGTCACGGTCATCCCCGAGGTGTACCGGCCGGCCGTCTCCACCTGCACCAGCGCGGGCTCCACGTCGACCAGCGTGGGGTCGATCAGGTACGCGATCGCGCACGCGTCGTGGATGGCGGGGCCCTCCTGGGCGGTGACCATGCCGTAGAACTCCACGCACGGCACCAGCAGGTCGGCGCCGAGCCGTCCCATGGCCCGCATGCGGTCGACGACCGCGCCGACCGCGAGGGCCTGGCGGCTCACGTCCAGGCCGATCATCGTGACCGTCCAGCCCGCGTCGAAGACGACGGCGGCGGCCTCGGGGTCGGCGGCGATGTTGAACTCGGCGGCGGGGGAGAAGTTGCCGCGGGTGTAGGAGCCGCCGAGGATGGCGAACTCGCGCGCCCAGTCGACGATGCGCGGCTCCCTGAGCAGGGCGAGGGCCACGTTGGTCAGCGGGCCGATGGCCACCAGCGTCACCTCGCCGGGCGCGGCCCTGAGGGTGTCGATGATGAAGTCGACCGCGTGCCCCTCGTCCGCGGGAAGCGTCGCCTCGGGCAGGACGGCTCCGCCGAGCCCGTGCTCCCCGTGGACGGAGGCCGCGTTCACCGGGGTGCGCAACAGGGCGCCGGCGCTGCCGGCGATGACCGGGACGCCGGGGAAGCCGAGGAACTCGCGCAGCCGCAGGGCGTTGCCGGTCGTGTGGCGCAGGCCGACGTTGCCACCGACGGTGGTGATCCCCAGGATCTCCAGCGCGGGGCTGCCGTGCGCGAGGGTGATCGCCAGGGCGTCGTCGATGCCCGGGTCGCAGTCGATGATGACCTTCTTGGGAGACACATCTGTAGCTTGGAGGACGGGCGACAACTCCGGCAAACCACATCGCTGCTGGTCGATGCCCGGTCACCGTCACCCTCAGCGTCACCGGGTCCGCGTGCCGCCGCCCGCCCGCTTCCGAGCCCGATCCGGGTACGGCTCGCGCGGGGCGTGGTCGCGCGAGCCGTACGGTCCCTGTTCAGCGCCGGATGACGTGCAGGACGCTGGCGATCCGTTCGGCCGCGGTGACGATGTCGGAGGCGTGGCCGATGCGGCCCGCCCACGAGAGCCAGAACCACCACTCGCCGTCGGCCGCGTTGGCGGCCAGGACGTCCTCAGTGACGGCCGGGGCCATCGGGTTGATCACGCGCAGGCGTGGATACAGCCCCGTGCGGGCCGTGAGGCGCACCTGGAAAGCGTGCGCTTCGAGCTGTGCGGCGAGTCGCTCCAGGTGGTCGATCGCCTCAGCAGACTGCGTGCTCGGTTCTGCCGTCTTCATCTTTGGTCTCCAGCGGGGACATGGGTGACCGGATGGGGACCAGACTGACCCCGGCCGCCCCTAGCGGCAATCAGAGCAAATCCACTGATAAGTGGAATACCGTCGAGTGGACGGGGGGTTTACGTGGAAACCACGCGGATGTCCAGGCATCAGTCCTATAACGCTGTGGGCTAATAGGTGCCGGCTGGTTAACATCGGGGAAACATCCGTAAGGCCGAACACTCCAGTGGCGGAGGGCGATAGATGGCCCGTGGAGAACACTCCCCGGCGTGTGCGCGACGCTGGCGTGAGCAAGCCGTTTCACGGCAATGGAGCCCCTGGCAGACCACTCAGGCGATCAACAGCTGCTGCGGCGTCAGCCTGCTCAAGGCGCACAGGCTCGCGCGCGGGTGGTCGGCACGGCAGGCCATCGAAGAGCTCGAGCGGGTGTGCGAGACCCACTCCCTCGGGCTGCCGCGCGCCAGCATCGACCTGCTGAACGCCTGGGAGAACAACCGCGCCCGCCCCCGGCCGCAGACCATCGACCAGATCGCCCGGCTCTACTCCGCCAACGCCGTGCGCCTCGGGCTGGCCGCCGACTACTGCGACGACGACGAGGGCGCGAACGTCGTGGTCGTCGCCCCCGGCCACGCGACCCCGGCTCCCGCCGGGCCCGCCGTCACGACCGTCACCGCCGTGCCCGCCGACGACACCGCCCCGGCGCGGCCCCGTCCCGCCGCCACCGACCTGGACGACGAGGCCGAGCGCCGCGCGCTGTTCCACCACGCGCTGCTCAGCTCCGGCCTGCCGCTCAACGGCCGCCTGCTCGCCGAGGTCGAGCGCACCAGGCAGGACGTCGACCGCACGCTCGCCTCCGCCACCGTGAGCGAAGACCAGCTCGACCGGCTGGACGAGCAGGTCCTGCGCTACCGCCGCGAGTACATCAAGAGCGCGCCGCTGCCGATGCTCTACCGCCTGATGCTCGAGATCGCCGACGTCCGCAGGCTCGTCTCCGCCCGGCAGCCCGCCGCCAGCCAGCGCCGCCTGCTGAACGCCACCACGATGCTCGCGCTGCTGTCGGCCGACGCGCTGATGAAGCTCGGCGACACCCGCCAGGCCCACGCCTGGTACGGCACCGCGCGCGCCGCCTCCGACGACATGGGCGAGGTCAGGCTGCGCGCCCTCGTGCGCGCGCAGGAGGCCATGCTGCCCTACTACTACGGCGACCTCACCGAGACCGTGCGGCTGGCCCGCGAGGCGCGGATGCTGGCCGGGAGCGCTCCAAGCTCGCCGGCCGCCCTCGGCGCGGCGGCCGAGGCGCGGGCGCTGGCCCGCATGGGCGAGCACCAGGCCGCCCGCGTCGCGCTCGCCGAGGCCGAGCGCATCTTCTCGCGCATGCCCCGCGAGGGCGCCGACCACCTGGCCTTCCGCTTCTCCGAGCGGCGGCTGCAGTTCTACCGCATGGGCACGCTGATCGAGCTCGGCGAGGCCGAGCAGGTCCAAGAGTGGATCTCCCGCCCCTCCAGCCCCTACACCATCGACCCCGCGCTCGTGCTGCTCGACCAGGCCGCCCACGTGGCCCGCGAGGGCGACTACGACCAGGCGTGCCGGCTGGCCGAACAGGCCCTCACCCAGGTGCCGCCCGAGCACCGCACCTCCATCGTGGTCACCCGTGCTCGCGCCCTGCTGTCTGTCATCCCGCGCGCCCAGCGGCGCACCCCCGCCGCGCGGCATCTCCACGACCTGCTCGCGGAGGCGAGCCCGCAGCTCGCGCTGGAGCGCACATGAACCTGCTGGCGGACGAGGCCGCGGCGATCCTGGGGGAGGTGTGCGACAGCGTCGGCCTCGATGCCAGGGACGCGCAGCTGCTGCGGGTGCGCAGCAACGCGGTGTTCAAGCTCCGGGACGAGATCGTGGTGCGCATCGCCACCGCGCCGGACGCCATGACCCGGCTGCCCGTCGTGCTCGCCGTCGCCCGGTGGCTCGCCGACCAGGGCTTCCCCACGGTGCGGCCGGCCGACGAGCTGTGCGACCAGCCCCTGGTCTACGACGGGCGGGTGGTGACCTTCTGGCACTACGTCCCGGCGAGCGGGCGGCCGACGACCACCCAGCTCGGCGACATCCTGCGCAGCCTCCACCTGCTGCCGGTGCCGCCGTTTCCGCTCAAGCGGCTGGCCGACCCGCTGGCGGAGGTTCGCGAGTCCCTCGAACGCCGCAAGGACGTGCTGACCCCCGGCCAGCGCGCCTGGCTGCGCGACCGGGTGGCCGAGCTCACCTCGCGCTGGGCCGATTTGGACACGCAGGGGCCTCCCGTCCTGCTGCACGGCGACGCCTGGATCGACAACCTGCTGCGCTGCCAGGACGGCCACGCCGTGCTCTGCGACTGGGACGGGGTCGCCGTCGGCCCCCGCGAGTGGGATCTCGTGCACACCTACCACGGGCAGCGCCGCTTCGGCCTGACGGCCGCCGAGGTCGACGACTTCGCCGGGGCCTACGGCTTCGACCTTCGCGCCTGGCACGGCTACCCGACGCTCATGGAGGTCCGCGACATGTACGCGGTCGGCATCCACATCCGCAACGCCGCCCGCGACCCGTTCTCCCGCAAGGAGCTGCCGCGCCGGCTCGACTCGCTGACCCGCGGCGACGGGCAGGCCCGCTGGTACCTCGCCGAACCGGCCTGAGACCTCCGCGAGTTCTTCCGCACAGACACGCGTGATGCCTTTGTGATCCAAGGCGCGGGCGTGTACTGTCGAGACCGTTGCAGTCGTAGTTTCCTCGAACGTCTTTTTCGTAAAAGCGCCCGCGGGAAGTTTGCTGACGGCGGTCGTTCTTGCTTCTCCAGCGGTCACGCGGATGCAGGCATGGTCCGCTACGCAGCCCCGAGCCGTCGACTTGGCGGCCCGGTGAAGCCCTAAACAGGGAGAAGCAGAGTTGTCTGAAGGCACCGTCAAGTGGTTCAACGCCGAAAAGGGCTTTGGCTTCATCGCCCCGGACGACGGGAGTGCCGACGTGTTCGTGCACTATTCGGCGATCACCTCCGGGGGCTACCGCAGCCTGGATGAGAACCAGCGAGTCACCTACGTGACCGTCCAGGGGGCCAAGGGTCCTCAGGCGGAGCAGGTCACCGTCATCTGACGCGCGCTCTCCTCCGGGCCCGTACCGCATCGCCGGTGCGGGCCCTCAGCTTTCCCGGGTGAGGCCACCCCGGCCTCGCCGCCCGATATTTTGCCCTTTCTTGGGGTAGAGGCGGCCGGGTGAGACTGACCAATACCTCAGACCTGTGGTGGAAGAACGCCGTCGTCTACTGCCTCGACGTGGAGACCTTCGCCGACGGCAACGGCGACGGCGTCGGCGACTTCCGGGGCGCCACCGAGCACATCGATCACCTCGAACGGCTGGGCGTGACGTGCATCTGGCTGATGCCGTTCTTCCCGACCCCCGACCGCGACGACGGATACGACATAACCGACTTCTACCGTGTCGATCCGCGGCTGGGCACGCTGGGGGAGTTCGTCGAGTTCATGCGCGTGGCCCGCGACCGCGGCATCCGGGTGATCGCCGACCTGGTGGTGAACCACACCTCCGACGAGCATCCGTGGTTCAAGGAGGCCAGGTCCAGCCGCGACTCCCGCCTGCGCGACTGGTACATCTGGTCGGACACCCCGGAGCCCGACGACCCCGAGGGCGTGGTCTTCCCCGACGCCGAGGACTCCCTGTGGGAGTACGACGAGGGCAGCGGTCAGTACTACTACCACCGGTTCTACCGGTTCCAGCCCGACCTCAACGTCACCAACCCCGAGGTGCGCGACGAGATCGCCCGCATCCTCGGATTCTGGATGGAGCTCGGCCTCTCCGGATTCCGCGTCGACGCCGTGCCGTTCCTCGTCGAGGACGTCTCCAACAAGGAGGAGGCCGGCGAACAGGGCGGCGGACAGGCCGGAGAGGAGGGCGGCGAGACGGGCAAGGCGGTGGACCACAAGGCCAAGGACGCCGGTCTGCCCGACGTGCACGAGTTCCTCCGCGACATGCGGGCCTTCATGAACCGCAGGGACGGCAGCGCCGCGCTCCTCGGCGAGGTCAACCTGCCCTACCCCGAGCTGCGCAAGTACTTCGGCAACGACCTCGGCAACGAGGTCACCATGTGCTTCGACTTCATCGGCATGCAGCGCATGTACCTCTCGCTCGCGCGGGGCGACGCGCGGCCCCTCGCCGACGCCCTGCGGGAGCGTCCCGCCCCGCCCAAGGACTGCCAGTGGGCCACGTTCGTCCGCAACCACGACGAGCTGACGCTGGACAAGCTGACCGAGGCAGAGCGGAAGGAGGTCTTCGAGGCCTTCGGCCCGGACAAGGACATGCAGCTGTTCGGCCGAGGGTTGCGCCGCCGGCTCCCGGCCATGGTGGGCGGCGACATGCGCAAGATCAAGATGGTGTACAGCCTGCTGTTCTCCCTGCCGGGCACCCCCGTGCTGTTCTACGGCGAGGAGATCGGCATGGCCGAGAACCTCAAGGTCAAGGGCCGTGAGGCGGTGCGGACGCCGATGCAGTGGACGCCGCACGCGAACGGCGGGTTCTCCACCGCCGACCCTTCGGCCTTCCGCAACCCGATGGTGGAGGGCGAGTTCGGACCCGAGCACGTCAACGTGAGCGCCCAGCGGCGCGACCCCGACTCGCTGCTCATGTGGATCAGCAGGCTCATCGAGCAGTACCGCGGCTGCCCCGAGCTGGCCTGGGGAGACTACGACATTCTGGACGCCGGGGCGCCCGGCGTGCTGGCGCACCGCGCCGACATCGACGGCGAGACCGTCGTCGCCCTGCACAACTTCGCCGACGAGCAGGTCTCGTGCGAGCTCACGCTCGAAGGTCTCGACGAGGGCAAGGTGCTGACCGACCTGCTCATCGACGGCACCATCGAGATCGGCCCCGGCGGCAGGGTGTCGCTGGAGCTCGACCCGTACGGCACCCGCTGGATGCGCGCCTCCGAGCCCGAACTCGCCCCCGCCGACGCCGGGGACATCGCCGACTCCGAGGCCCACCGGCGGGCCTGACACGGCCCGGGACCGGGGGAGGGGTCAGGTGCGTCGCCGCTGGTCGGCGCGTGCCTACCCTGAAGCCCGGCCCCGGTCCCGCGGCCCTCCCCGTCCTGGTCGGGTAGGGGTCGGCTCCGGGACGCTCCAGGGCTCGCTCCGGCCGATCTCCGATGCCCGCGAGTGCGGCCGGACGCGACAGTCGAGGACATGACGAGTCCTTTGACGGCCGGCGGGTTCGCGGCCCTCGCCGCGGGCGGCGGCGCCATGACGGTTCTGCACGTGTCCTCGGACCTGAACCCATTGACGGACATGATCAGCGAGTACGCCTTCCACCCGCACGGGTGGCTGCTCGCGGCCTCGCTGACGTCGTTCGCCCTCGGGGCGGCGATGCTGGCCGTGGAGATGTCCCGGCGCGGAGCCGGGCGTTCCACGGTGGCGCTCGTGGGCGTGTGGGCCACGTGCATGGTGATGATCGCCGCGTTCCCCACCGACAAGCCGGGGATGTCGTTGTCGATGTCGGGGGGCATCCACCGCTATGCCGCGTTCGCCGCCTTCATGTGCATGCCCGTGGCAGGGCTGGCCGCCGCGGCGCGCGGCGGCCGGCACGCGGCGGCGCTGCGCAACCTGAGCCTGGCCGCCACGGGCTTCCTCGTCCTGGTGCTGGTGCCGTACGGGGTGCGGATGCTCGGCCTGGACCCCGGGGCCGTGCCGGCGGGGCTCACCCAGCGCCTCGTCGTGGTCACCGAGGTGGCCGTGCTGGTGCTGATCGGGCTGTCGGCCGCCGTGGGACGAGAGGGCGCGCGGCGCCGGCGGGCCGGGTCGTCGCCTCGGGCCGCCGCGCCCGCGTCCCTCAGGTCAGGGCCGGGCTCAGATGAGCCCGAGGTCGCGCACGGCGTCGCGCTCTTCGCCTAGCTCGCGCACCGAGGCGTCGATGCGCTCGCGGGAGAAGGGGTTGACGGGCAGGCCCTGGACGATCTCCCAGCGGCCGCCGCGGGAGACCGCGGGGAAGGACGAGATGAGGCCCTCGGGGACGCCGTAGGACCCGTCGGACGGCAGCGCCGCGGAGGTCCAGTCGCCCTCGGGGGTGCCGTTCACCCAGTCGTGCACGTGGTCGATCGCGGCGTTGGCCGCCGAGGCCGCCGAGGACGCGCCCCGCGCCTCGATGATGGCGGCGCCGCGCTTGGCGACCGTGGGGATGAAGGTGTCGCGCAGCCAGCCCTCGTCCACCTGCTCGGCGGCGATCTTGCCGTTGACCTCGGCGTTGTACAGGTCGGGGTACTGGGTGGCGGAGTGGTTGCCCCAGATGGTCATCTTGGAGACGGCCGTCACCGGCACCTGGAGCTTGGTGGCGAGCTGCGAGAGCGCGCGGTTGTGGTCGAGGCGGGTCATCGCGGTGAACCGCTCGGCGGGGACGTCCGGTGCGTGCGACTGGGCGATCAGCGCGTTGGTGTTGGCCGGGTTGCCGACGACCAGGACGCGGACGTCGTCGGCGGCGTGGTCGTTGATGGCCTTGCCCTGCGGGCCGAAGATGCCGCCGTTGGCCTGGAGCAGGTCGCCCCGCTCCATGCCGGCGGTGCGCGGGCGGGCGCCGACCAGCAGCGCGATGTTGACGCCGTCGAACGCCTTGTTGACATCGTCGGTGATGTCGATGCCCTGCAGCAGCGGGAACGCGCAGTCGTCGAGCTCCATGGCGGTGCCCTCGGCCGCCTTGACGGCCTGCGGGATCTCCAGCAGGCTCAGCCGCACCGGCACATCAGGGCCGAGCAGCTGGCCGGAGGCGATGCGGAACAGCAGCGCGTAGCCGATCTGACCGGCGGCGCCGGTGACGGTGACCTTCACTGGACCCTGCGTCATGACGTTCCCCTAGGTGGGCTGTTATGTTTACCGAACAGCCGAAGATTATCCGTTCGACCACGCGGCCCCGGCACGCAGGTCCTCCCCGGTCGGCGGTCCCGCCGGCGTCCCATTGCCGGCCAGGAGGTCGTTGACGCCTGAACACGCTGTCCGGACGGCTGGTACTGGAAGATCCCGGCGTTCTTCGACGTTGCTCCGAACGTGCGGATCGGAGAGGCCTCCCGCGTCAGTGGTGTGAGTGCGAGGTCGTTGCGGCATTACGAGGATGAGGGCTTGATCGTCCCCGGCCGTTTCAGCAATGGCTTCCGCGACTACTGCCAGTCGACGATCGACCGGGTGCATGTCATTCGCTCGTTGCTGGAGTCCGGGCTGCCCGTGCGGTTGATCCGGGAAGTTCTGCCACATCTGACCGATGAGCCAGATGTCGGGGCGGGCGTGGTCTCCGCGCAGTTCCTGAAGGAGGTGGAGAGCCATCGCGATCGGCTCGCGGCACGTATCGCCGTTCTCAGCGATCAGCGGGCATCCCTCGACGCATACCTTCGCGAGGCCCGCCGCGCCGGCCTCTGACCGCTTGACCTTGACATAAGCGGCAGGTTCCTACGCTCGCCGGATGGAGATCGACCACCAGCCGACCATGCGAGCATTGGTCCAGTCATCGCACCGGGGACCGAAGGACCTGACCCTCACGACCGATCAGCACCGTCCTGTCCCAGGACCCGGCGAGTACCTGATTCGCGTCGGTGCCGCCGGGGTCAACTTCGCGGACGTCATGCAGGCACATGGAACGTACGCAGGCGGGCCGCAGGCGCCCTACGTAGCAGGTTTCGAAGCCGCCGGTGAGATCGTCGGCGTCGGGCCGGGCACTGACGGCCCACTCCAACTCGGCACTCATGTCGTCGGAGCCGGCTCGGGCGCTTTCGCGGAGTACATGACGATGCCGGCCTCGGGTGTCCTTCCCGTGCCGTCCGGCTGGAGTGACGCCGAAGCTCTCGGCTTGGTGCTGAACTGGGCCACCGCGCTGGCCGCGCTGAAGTCATTGGGTGAGGTCAGGTCCGGTGATGTGGTGGTCGTCCATGCCGCGGCCGGCGGAGTGGGGCAGGCCGCGGTCCGTCTCGCCCGCCATCACGGTGCCCGCGTGATCGCCACCGCCTCGCGGGCCAAGCACGACACCGTCAGAGCGCTCGGCGCCGACGAGGTCCTGGACAGCAGGAGCCCCGATCTGGCCGCGGAGATCATCCGCCTGACCGGCGGGGTTGATCTGGTCCTGGAATCTGTGGGCCGGGCCACATTCGAGACCAGCCTGGCGGTCGCCAAACCTTTCACCGGCCGCGTCGTCGTGTTCGGCGCCTCCTCCGGCGACGCCGCCGTGACCACGCACGACCTGGTCTTCACCCACCACGCCCAGATCAGGGGCCTGCACATCGGAGCGCTCGCGGCGCAGGCCCCGGTCCTCTATCGATCGCTGCTGACCGAGATCGGGGCGCTCATCGACCTCGGCGTCTACCCGCCCGGCGATCCCCAGGTCCATCCCCTGGCCGAAGGCCCGGAGGTGTTGCGGCGACTCGAAGCCGGCCAGACCCAGGGAAAGCACGCCCTCGACCCCACCCGCGACTCGCACTGACCATGACGGTGCGCGGCGGCACCAGGTGACCCGGTGACCGCCGCGCGGCGGTCACCGGGGGCCGTCAGCGGGTGACGGTCACTTCAGGCCCTTGTCGAGGCCTGCCTTGCGGAGGGCTTCGGCGAGGGCGCCGCCCGCGGGGGCGCCGCGGTCCTGACCGCCGCGGCCGCCGCCGCGCTGGCCGGAGCCGCCGCGGCCTCCGCCGCCGCCGCCCCTGCGGTCGCGGCCGCCCGCGCCGCCCTGGGCGTCCTGACCGCCGCGTCCCTGTGCCTGGCCGCCTCTGCCCTGGCCGCCGCGTCCCTGGTCCTGGGCGTTCTTGGCCGCGGCCTCGTCGTCCAGGCGCAGGGTGAGCGAGATGCGCTTGCGCGGGATGTCCACGTCCAGGACCTTCACCCGCACGATGTCGCCCGGCTTCACCACCTCGCGCGGGTCCTTGACGAACGTCCTGGACATCGCCGACACGTGGACCAGGCCGTCCTGGTGCACGCCGACGTCGACGAAGGCGCCGAAGGCGGCGACGTTGGTGACGACGCCCTCCAGCAGCATGCCCGGCTCAAGGTCGGAGATCTTGTCCACGCCCTCCTTGAACGTCGCCGCGCGGAAGGCGGGACGGGGGTCGCGACCGGGCTTCTCCAGTTCCCTGAGGATGTCGGTGACCGTCGGCAGGCCGAAGGTGTCGTCGGCGAAGTCGGCCGGGCGGAGCTTGCGCAGCACCGCCGTGTTGCCGATCAGCGTCTTGAGGTCGCCGCTGGTGGTGTCAAGGATGCGCCGCACGACGGGGTAGGCCTCGGGGTGCACGCTGGAGGCGTCCAGGGGGTCGTCGCCGCCGGGGATGCGCAGGAAGCCGGCGCACTGCTCGAAGGCCTTGGGCCCGAGCCGGGGCACCTCCTTCAGGGACCGGCGCGAGCGGAACGGGCCGTTGGCGTCACGGTGCTGCACGATGTTCTCGGCCAGGCCGGACCCGATGCCGGACACGCGGGTGAGCAGCGGCGCCGAGGCGGTGTTGACGTCCACGCCCACGGCGTTCACGCAGTCTTCCACCACCGCGTCGAGCGAACGCGACAGCTTGGTCTCCGACAGGTCGTGCTGGTACTGGCCCACGCCGATGGACCTGGGGTCGATCTTGACGAGCTCGGCCAGCGGGTCCTGGAGCCGGCGCGCGATGGAGACCGCGCCGCGCAGCGACACGTCCAGCCCGGGAAGCTCCTGCGAGGCGTAGGCGGAGGCGGAGTAGACCGAGGCCCCGGCCTCCGACACGACGATCTTGGTGAGCTTCAGGTCGGGGTGGAGCTTGATCAGGTCGCCGGCCAGCTTGTCGGTCTCGCGGGAGGCGGTGCCGTTGCCGATGGCGATCAGCTCGACGCCGTGCGCGCGGGCGAGCCGTTCGAGAACGGCGATCGACTCGTCCCAGCGGCGGCGCGGCTCGTGCGGGTAGATGGTCTCCGTGGCGAGGACCTTGCCGGTGGCGTCCACGACGGCGACCTTCACGCCGGTGCGCAGGCCGGGGTCCAGGCCCATGGTCGGGCGGGTGCCGGCGGGCGCGGCGAGCAGCAGGTCGCGCAGGTTGGTGGCGAAGACGCGGACGGCCTCCTCCTCGGCCGCCTGCCACAGCCGCATGCGCAGGTCGATGCCGAGGTGCACCAGGACGCGGGTGCGCCAGGCCCACCGCACGGTGTCCATCAGCCACCGGTCGGCCGGCCTGCCGCGGTCGGCGACGCCGAAATGGCGGGCGATGCGCGTCTCGTAGCCGCTCGGGCCGTCCTCGGCCGGCGCCTCCTCGGGCTCCAGCGTGAGGCTGAGCACCTCCTCCTTCTCGCCGCGGAACATGGCGAGCACGCGGTGGGACGGCAGCTTGGTGAACGGCTCGGCGAAGTCGAAGTAGTCGGAGAACTTGGCGCCGGCCTCCTGCTTGTCCTCGCGGACCCGGGACACCAGCCGGCCCTGCGACCACATCTGCTCGCGGAGCGCGCCGATCAGGTCGGCGTCCTCGGCGAAGCGCTCGATGAGGATGGCCCGCGCGCCCTCCAGCGCGGCGGCGGCGTCCGCGACGCCCTTCTCTGCGTCCACGAAGACCGCGGCGGCGGCCAGCGGGTCACGTGTGGGGTCGCCGAGCAGCCCGTCGGCCAGCGGCTCCAGCCCGGCCTCGCGGGCGATCATCGCCTTGGTGCGGCGCTTGGGCTTGTACGGCAGGTAGATGTCCTCCAGCCGCGCCTTGGAGTCGGCCGCCATGATCTGCGCCTCAAGGGCGTCGTCGAGCTTGCCCTGGGAGCGGATGGACTCGAGGATCGCCGTGCGCCGCTCCTCCAGCTCGCGCAGGTAACGCAACCGCTCTTCCAGAGCGCGCAGCTGCGCGTCGTCGAGCATCTCGGTCGCCTCTTTGCGGTAGCGGGCGATGAACGGCACGGTGGCGCCGCCGTCGAGCAGCTCGACCGCCGCCTTCACCTGCCGCTCGCGCACGCCGAGCTCTTCGGCGATCTTCTGATGGATGGAGATCGTCACGATCCTGGTCCGCCTTCGCTTCTGAGGTCCGGGGAAGATTGTGCATGCTCCGCCCCCCGATTGTCGCGCCATGACGCCCCGGCCCGGTGGCGAGCCCACCAGGCCGCCGCGCCCGCGGATGCGCGAGGGCCGGTGCGCGCGCATCGCGGCCGGCCGGGCGCTCGGACGTTACCGCACGCCCCCGGACCTGCGAGACTGGTAGCGCGGCACACCTGGGCACCGCGGCGTCCCCCGGCCCGGCGCCGCGAGCACCGCCGCGGCGACCCCGCGGCCGCAGGGAATCGGAGGTCGGCGTGAAAACCCTTCTACTGCTCGTCGGGCTGGTCATCATCATCGGCTGCGTGCTCATGCTCGTGCGCTCGTGGGCGGCCGAGCGCTCGCGGCAGGCCCTCCCGGCCGACCACCCCAAGGAGATCCTCAGACGCCGCTACGCCGCGGGCGAGATCGACGAGGACGAGTACCTCCGGCGGATGTCGGGCCTCTCCCAGGACTGGTAGACCCGCCTCACCCCGAGGTGCGCGCCTCGGCGGGCTCGCGGTCGTCCCGGTCCGCGGTGCCCGTATCGTCCCGCCCGGCGGTGTCTGTGCCGCCCTGGCCCGCGGTGTCCGTGTCGTTCCGGCCGGCGGTGCGCCGGCGCAGGATCTCGTACCCCACCAGGTCGTCCGGCGCGGCGTCGGGGACGTCCGCGTCGAAGCGGGCCAGTGACCTCAGGCGCAACGACGTGGCGACCAGCGCGGCCATGGCGAAGGCGAACACGATGTACATCAGCCCGATGCCGCGCCCCTCGCCCACACCGATCAGGACCCCCACGCTCCCCGCCAGCGGGCCGTCCGGGGCGAGCAGCGGGTCGAACACCTTGCTCCCGTACGGCGCGACCAGGCCGAACCCGATGGGCAGGGTCGACCAGGCGATGAGCGTGTTGAGCGCGAACACCCGGCCGTGGAATCTCTGCGGAACCTTGACCTGCACGATCGTGGTGTAGATGCCGTTGACCACGGTCAGCCACAGGGCCATCCCGAACGCCCCGGCGGCGATGGTGAGCAGGTTCGGCCGCAGGCCGGTGACGAGGCAGAACGCCGCGAGCGCGAGCGTGCACAGCATCATGCCGTACAGCCGCCGCCGTCGCGGGCCGCCCCAGATCGTCATGGCGAGCCCGCCGAGCAGCACGCCGGCGCCGGAGGCGAACGCGATCCTGCCCGCGTCGGTCAGCGTGCCGAACGACAGCACCAGCGGTGAGATGAGCAGGAACAGCGGGGACAGGAAGACGTTCAGCGCGGCGAAGAACAGCAGCATCGCCCGGATGGAGGAGTTTCCCCAGCTGTAGCGGAAACCGTTCGCGATCTCCGTGAGGACGGGCTCCTTGCGCCGCCAGGCCATGCCGTTGGGGAACCTGGTGAACAGCAGGACGGTGATGGCGACGGCGTAGCTCCCGATGTCGATGAGCACGATGCCGCCGAGGCCGATCGAGGCCATCAGCCCGACCGCGATCAGGGGGACGAGCAGCTGGGTGACGCCGTTGGCCATCTGCGCGACCCCGTTGGCATGGCCGAGGTAGTGCTTGGGCACCAGCTGGGGGATCGAGGACCCGTACGCCAGCCGCTGGAACTGCAGCGCGACCGACAGGCCCACGAGCAGCACGTAGATGTGCCAGGTGGCGAGGTTGCCGGTCCAGAGCAGGACGCCAAGCAGGAGCTGGGTGCCGCCGGCCGCGATGTCGCCCGCGAGCATGACCCGGCGCCGATCGGACCGGTCGACGACCGCCCCCGCGAGGGGGGCGACCAGCATGCCCGGCACCAGGCCGAGGACGGCGAACAGCGCGAAGCGCACGAGCGAGCCGGTCTGCAGGTACACCCAGATGGGGATGGCGAACTCGGTGAGCGCCGACCCGGTCATCGACACCATCTGGCTCGCCGCCACGGTCACGAACCGCGACATGCTCGGCCGCGGACCGCTCACCGCCACCGGCGACCCGGCCATGGAGCCCCCGGAGCCCCCGTGGCGCCCGGAGTTCCCGGAGCCCTCGTCACCGGAGTCACCAAGGCCGGAGTCACCGGGGCCGGCGGAGGGCGGGGAGAGCCTGGAGACGTCGTGCAGCCACCATTCGGCGTCGGGCCCGCCGCGCGCCTCCCGCGCGAGAGAGCCGGGCGCGTCCAGCGTCCGGTGGACGCCGGTGATGATCTCGGCCAGCTCCCGCGCCCGATATTTCAGGAAGAAGTGCCCCGCCTCGGCCAGCACCACCAACGCCGAGGTGTCGGTCATGAAGTGCCACTCGCGGAAGCGCTCCTGGTAGTACTCCGTGCTCGGATCGCGCTCGCCCGCGATGGTCACGATGGGCGCGCGCAGCCGGTCGACCCCGTCTCTCAGCAGGCGCGTGTAGTGCGCCTCGGCGTCCTCCGAGTCCTTGCGCATGTTGCGGACGATGTGCCTGGCGTGCCGAGGGTCGAGGTCGCCGAGCTCCAGCCCCCACGAGAGCAGCCAGTTCGTGTACCCCTGGTCCGAGCGCAGGGAGTCCATCTGCGCGACCTTCGACAGGATCCGCATCACGCGGCTCTCCGGCCGGGCGAACGGGAAGATCCCCCCGATGTGGACGACCTCGATCTCGCGCCCGGCGGCCTCCAGCCGGCGCGCGATCTCCACGATCGCGGCCGACCCGACGCCGCAGTGCCCGTAGAGCGCGAGCGGCCCGTCGACCTTGGCGAGGATCTCGGCCACGCAGGCCGAGACCATCTCCTCGAAGGGCAGCCGCTCCTCGTCGACGCCGAAGTCGTTGCCCGGGATGGCCACCGCGAACAGCCGGTGCCCGTCCGGCAGGGCGTCGGCCAGCGGCTGGTAGACCACCGCGCTCCCGCCGCCGTACGGCA
Organism: Sphaerisporangium sp. NPDC049457; assembly: GCF_055586705.1. NCBI lineage: Bacteria > Bacillati > Actinomycetota > Actinomycetes > Streptosporangiales > Streptosporangiaceae > Sphaerisporangium > Sphaerisporangium sp. NPDC049457. The sequence continues at coordinate 172,464 of NZ_JBVJHR010000012.1, forward strand.
CACAGACGTGCGAGAGCACCCGCCGCTCCGCGCTCACCGGCCGGGTCAGCTCGTACAGCAGGCCGCGCGGGGCCCGGTCCGCGGCCGGGGTGTCGACCAGCGCGGCCAGCTCGCGGATCGTCGGATTCTGGAACAGGTCCATGACCGACACGCCGGGGCCGTGGGCCGCGCGCACGCCGGCGACCACCTGGGTCGCCAGCAGCGAGTGGCCGCCGAGATCGAAGAAGTCGTCGTCGACGCCGATGCGCTCGACGCCCAGCACGCCGCGCCAGATGGCGGCGATCGACTCCTGCGTCTCATTCTCGGGCGGCGCGAACGCCGTGGACTCCTCGCGGACGAGGGCGGGGGCGGGCAGCGCCCGCCGGTCGAGCTTGCCGTTCGGCGACAGCGGCAGCGCCTCCAGGCTCACCAGCGCCGAGGGCACCATGTAGTCGGGCACCTTGAGCTTGAGCGCGCCGCGCAGTTCGGACGTATCCGCCTCACCGGTCAGGTAGGCGACGATCCGCTTGTCTCCCGGCCGGTCCTCGCGCACGACGACGGCGGCGTCGGTGACCCCCGGCCGCTCGCGCAGCACGGCCTCGATCTCGCCCAGCTCGATGCGCAGGCCGCGGACCTTGACCTGGGTGTCCAGACGGCCGAGGAAGTCGACGGTACCGTCCGGGCGCCAGCGCGCCAGGTCGCCCGTCCGGTAGAGCCGCGAGCCCGGCGGCCCGTACGGGTCGGGGACGAACCGCTCGGCCGTCAGTGCCGGCCTGTCGTGGTAGCCGAGAGCCACCCCGACCCCGCCGATGTGCAGTTCCCCTGGCACCCCGATGGGCACCGGCTCCATCCTGGCGTCGAGCACGTACAGGCGGATGTTCTGGATCGGCGCGCCGATGGGGACGCGGGCCTGGCCGGTCAGCTCGGCCGGAGCGCAGGCCCACGTGGACACGTCGATGGCGGCCTCGGTCGGGCCGTAGAGGTTGTGCAGCTCGGCGGGCAGCGCCGCCCGGCACCTCATCGCCAGGTCCGCGGAGAGCTCCTCGCCGCTGCAGATGATCGTCCGCAGCGACGCGCAGGTCTCCGCGTCCTCGCCGGCGAGGAAGACGGCGAGCATCGAGGGGACGAAGTGCAGGGTGGTCACGTGCTCCGCGCGGATGAGGTCCGCCAGGTAGGCGGCGTCCTTGTGGCCGCCCGGCTTCGCCAGCACCAGGCGGGCCCCGGCGAGCAGCGGCCAGAAGAACTCCCACACCGACACGTCGAAGCTCGCGGGCGTCTTCTGCAGTACGGTGTCGCCCTCGCCGAGCCGGAACCGCTTCTGCATCCAGTCGAGCCGGTTGACGATGCCCCGGTGCGCGTTCGGCACCCCCTTCGGGCGTCCGGTGGAGCCGGAGGTGTAGATCATGTACGCCGGATCACCGGGGTCGGCCGGCTCACCAGGGTCATCCGGGTCACCCGGGCCGGCCGCGCCGCCGCCGTCAGGTCCGCTGGACGGCGCCCCGGAGGCCGGCGCCCGCGTGTCGCCGGCCGGCCATTCGGAGGCGTCGTCGAGCGGCAGCAGGCAGGCCCCGCGCGCCGCCTCGGGCAGCGTCCCGGCGAGGCGGCGCTGGGTGAGGACGATCCGCGCGCCGGAGTCGGCGAGCATGAAGGCCAGCCGGTCCGCCGGATACTCCGGATCCAGCGGGACGTAGGCGGCGCCCGACTTCAGCACGCCGAGCAGCCCCGCGACCAGTTCGAGCGAGCGTTCGGCGCACACGGCCACCGGCACCCGCGGCCCGGCGCCGAGGGAGCGGAGCCGCACGGCGATCCGGTCGGCCCACGCGCCCAGCTCGGCGTATGTGAGCGAGGCGCCCTCGAACGTGACGGCGGTGCGGTCAGGCGTCCGGGCGATCTGCTCCTCGACCAGGCCATGGAGGGTGGCGCCGTCCGGGAACGGGGCCTCCGTCGCGTTGAAGCCGCGGGTCACCAGCGCGCGCTCGGCCTCGCCGAGAACGCCGAGCTCCGACAGGCGCGCGCCGGGACGGGCGGTGACGTCCCGCAGCAGCATCGTGAGGTGCGTCGCCATCCTCGCGACGGTGTCCGGCGCGAACAGGTCGGTGTTGTAGGTCAGCAGCAGGCCGAGCCCGTCGGCGTCCTCGCTGGCGTACAGCTCCAGGTCGAACCGGGTCGAAAGGGTCTCCACCGGGAACGGCGCGACGTCCAGCCCGTTCACCGGGCGTCTCTGGCCGCCGCCGTAGTTCTGCATGGAGAAGATGGTCTGGAACAGCGGCGGCCGCGACACGTCGCGGGGCACGTTCAGCTCCTGCACCAGCCGCTCGAACGGCAGCTCCTGATGGGCGTAGGCGTCCAGGGCCGACGCCCTCGTGCGCGACAGCAGCTCGGCGAACGTCGGATCGCCGGACAGGTCGGCCCGCATGGTGAGCATGTTCACGAAGCAGCCGACCATGCCCTCCAGCTCGGGCCGCGAACGTCCCGCCACGGGCGAGCCCACCGCGAAGTCGTCCTGGCCCGTGTACCGCCCGAGCAGCGCCTGCCACGCGGACAGCACCACCATGTACAGCGTCGTGCCGGAGCCGGACGCCAGGGCGCGCAGCCCCGCCGCGTCCTCGCCGTCGAGCCGGAAACCGTGCGCGGAGCCGGTGAAGGTCTGCCGGTGCGGCCGGGGGCGGTCGGTGAACAGGTCCAGCGGCGGGAGCCCGGCGAGCCGCTCACGCCAGTAGCCGAGGTCGCCGTCCCCCGCCTGGTTCCGCCGCTGCCAGACCGCGAAGTCGCCGTAGTCCGGCACAGGACGCCCGGCCGCCGCGCACTCGTCCGTCGTGGGCTCGTCCGCCGTGGGCGTGACCGTCGTGGGCTCGTCCGCCGCAGGCTTGTCCGTCGCGGGTCCGGCCCCCGAGGTCCGGGCGCACGCCTGGTAGCGGGCCAGGATCTCGGCGGTCAGCAGCTCGCACGACCAGCCGTCGCAGGCGATATGGTGCACGGCGAGCGCGAGCACGTGGTCACCCTCGTCCAGGCGGATCAGCAGGGCCCGCAGCAGGGGACCGGCGGCCAGGTCGAACGGCCGGGCGGCGAGCTCCTCGACCATCCGCCGGGCGGCCCGCTCCGAGGACGCCTCGCCGTACGCGGGCCGCACGCCGGCGGACTCCTCCACCACGGCGTACGGGCGGCCGTCGTCGCCCGCGGGAAAGCGCGTCCGCAGCGCCTCGTGACGGTCGGCGACCTGCCCGACCGCCTCCGAGAGCGCCTCGGGGTCGAGCGCGCCGCCCAGCCGGAGCGTGAGGACGATCGTGTACGCGGCGGCGCCCGGCACGAGCTGGTCCATGAACCACAGCCGCTCCTGCGCGTACGACAGGGGAGGGGCGGCGCCGTCGGGGCGGGACGGGATGCGGGCGGCGGCGCCGGATTCCGGGCGCCGTCGCAGCCGCCGGGCGAGCAGGGCCCGCTTGGCGTCGCTGAGCGGGGCATCGGAGGCGGTGCGCTCCGGCTGGAGGTCCGTCATGAGATCGACCTGGTGTCTTCCGCGGCGGTGAGCAGCCGTTCGGTCTCCTCGTCGCTCAGCCGGCTGATCTCCGCGATGAGGAGGTCCTCCAGAACGGCCGCCAGCGCCGCCGCCGTGGAGTGCGCGAACAGCTCCTTGATCGGGACGTCAAGCTCGGCGATCGCCCGGATCCTGGACATGACCCGGACGGCGTGCAGCGAATGGCCGCCGATGGCGAAGAAGTCGTCGTCGGCGCCGACCCGGTCGAGGCCGAGGACCTCCGCCCAGATCGCGGTGACGAGCTCCTCGGCGTCGGTCCGCGGCGCCGTGTACGCCGTGGCCGGGTCGCGTTCGTAGCGTGGCGCGGGCAGGGCCCGCGCGTCCAGTTTGCCGCCGGGCGTCAGCGGCAGGCGGTCCAGCGGGACGACCACGCCGGGGACCATGTGACCGGGCAGCGCCCGCGCCGCGTGGGCGCGCACCTCGGCGGGCGGGGCGGAGCCGACGACGTAGGCGACGAGCGTGTCGTCCACGGCGACGACGGCCGCCTGTGAGACACCAGGGTGCTGGAGCAGCCGCGCCACCACCTCGCCGGGCTCGACGCGGTGCCCGCGTACCTTCACCTGGTCGTCGAGGCGGCCGAGGAACTCAAGCGTCCCGTCGGGCCGCCACCGGCCCCGGTCTCCGGTCCGGTAGAGCCGCGCGCCGGGCGGCCCGTACGGGTCGGCGACGAAACGCGACGCGGTCAGCTCAGGAAGCCCCGCGTACCCGTCGGCCAGGCCGTCGCCGCCGACGCACAGTTCACCGGGCGCCCCTGCGGGGACCGGCGACAGGTCGTCGTCCAGGACGTGGACCCGGGTGCCGCCGAGCGGCCGTCCGATCGCGGGACGACGGCCGCCCTCACGCAGCTCCGCCCACGTCGCGATGATCGTCGCCTCGGTCGGCCCGTAGGTGTTGAGCAGCCGCACGGTGTCGCCGAACCGGGACAGCCACGCGGACACGGCCGGCGCCGCCACCTGCTCGCCGCCGAGGATCACCAGCCGCAGCCGCTGCGGCCAGCGGATCTCGTCCAGCAGCTCGACGAGCCGATGCCAGTACGCCGTGGGCAGGTCCAGCACGCTGATCTCCGGATCGGCCGCCAGCACGTCGGGGAGCGACTCGGGGCCGTCGGGCAGCAGCACCAGCGTCGCTCCGGTGGCGAGCGCCGGCCACACCTCCTCGGCGTGCGTGTCGAAGCCGAGCGAGGAGAACTGCACCACCCGGTCGCCGGGGTGCAGCCCGTACTCGCGGGCCATCCAACCGGCCCGCGCGTCCAGCGCGCGATGGCCGACGACCACCCCCTTCGGGACGCCGGTCGACCCCGAGGTGTGGAGCACGTAGGCCACCCCGGGCTCCGCCACGCTCCCGTGCTCTCCCGCCGCTCCGTGCTCCGCCGTGGTCCCGCGTTCGGTCCCGCGCTCGCTTCCGGGCTCTCCGGCGGTGCGTACGGTGACTCCGTCCGGGGTGATGACGTGGCTCACCCCCACGCCGGACGCCATCGTCTCCAGCCGTTCCGCCGGGTAGGCCGGGTCCAGCGGCACGTATCCCGCCCCGGCCGTCCACACGGCCACCAGGGCGATGATCGCGTCCACGGAACGGGGCATGCTCACCCCGACGAGGTCCCCTGGCCGCACGCCGGCCTCGCGCAGCCGGGCGGCCAGCGCGTCCGCCCGTTCCGCCAGCTCACCGTAGGAGACCACGGTCGTGCCGCACGCGATGGCCGCGGCCCGCGGCATCCGGCGGGCGGTCCGCGTCACGGCCTGGAGCACGCCCGTGTACGGCTCCGCCGGGCCGCCGTCGGACCACGCGAGCAGCCGTTCCCGCTCTCCGGGGGCCAGCAGCGGCAGCCGCATGACCGGCAGGCCCGGCGCGTCGGCGATCCGCTCCAGCAGCACCGTCCAGCGCTCGGCGAGCAGCTCCACGGTCTCGGCGTCGAACACCTGGGCGTTGTAGCCGAACACCGAGACGTCCCCGAGCTGGTCGAGCAGGATGTCGAACTTCGCCTGCCGGAAGCCCGGGTCCACCGCCTCCACCTCCAGCCCGGTGAGCGAGGCGGCCGCGGCGACCGGGTCGCCGGCGCTCTGCAGCGTGAACAGCGTCTGGAACAGCGTCATGCCGGGCTCCCGGCCGTTCCGCAGGCCCGCTGCGAGCTGTTCCAGCGGCACCGGCCGGTGCTCGTAGGCGGCGAGCACGGTCTCCCGGGTGCGGGCGAGCACCTCGCGGAACGTGGGGTCGCCGGACAGGTCGCCGCGCAGCACGAGGGTGTCGCTGAAGTAGCCGACCAGGGGCTCCAGCTCGACCCGGTCCCGTCCGGCGACCGGCGAGCCCACGCAGATGTCGGTCTGGCCGCTGTGCCGGCACAGCAGCACCTGGTACGCGGCGAGCAGCACCATGAAGAGCGTGCACCGCTCCTCGCGCGCCAGCGCGGACAGCCGGTCGAGGAGCCCGGGAGCGGCGCGGCGGACGACGAACCCGCCCGCGGAGGAGCGGGCCTCGGGCCGGGGGCGGTCGGTGGGCAGATCGAGGACGGGCGCGTCCGCCAGCCGGTCCCGCCAGTACGCGACGACGTCCGCGGGCACTCCGGCGTCCCGCTCGGCGCGCGCGTGCCGGGCGTAGGTGAGCGGCAGCGGCGCGAGCGGCGCGGGCTCGCCCCGCACGAACGCGTTGTACAGCGCGACCAGCTCCGACATCAGCACGTCGAGGGACCAGCCGTCCCCGGCGATGTGGTGCAGGACCACGGTGAGCACGTGGTCGTCCGGGGATACGCGCAGCAGGCCGACCCTCAGCGGCGCGTCCGAGGTCAGGTCGAAGGGCGCGTTCGTCCGCTCGGCCACCAGCTCGGCCAGGTGCCGTTCGCCGGGTCCGGCGTCGACGAGCTCGATGTCCGGCGGCGCCGCCGGGTGGACGCTCTGGACCGGCCCGGTCTCCGTCAGGGGGAAGCGGGTCCTGAGGGGTTCGTGCCTGCGCACCAGCTCCTCGAAGGCCCTGGACAGCGAGGCGACGTCCAGGCGGCCGCGCAGGCGCAGGGCCAGGAACATGTTGTAGGACGCGTCCCGCGGATCCAGATGGTTCAGGAACCACAGGCGCTCCTGCCCGAAGGTGAGCGGAGCCGTCCGCAGAGCGTCCATCTAGGTCCCCCGGGAGTTGATCGCCGACACCACGCCCGCGATCGTCGGTGAGTCGTAGAAGACCCGGAGCGGAAGGTCCGCGCCGAGTCGCCGGCGGATACGGGCCGACAGCCGTGTGATGGTCAGCGAGTGGCCGCCCAGCTCGAACAGGTTCTCGTCCGGGCCCGCCCGGTCGAGGCGGAGCACGTCGCACCAGATCTCGTGGACCGCCCGGCTGACGGGGTCGTCCCCGAGCGCGCGGTCCGGCGTCCGCGCCGACGGCGGGCGCGCCTCCGGCAGCGCCGACCGGTCGACCTTGCCGTTCGGGGTCAGCGGCAGCGCGTCCAGCCAGACCACCAGGTTGGGCACCATGGCGGCGGGAAGCGTGCCGCGGCAGTGCTCCCGTACCTCCTCGGCGTCGATCGGCGTGGTCGCGGCGACGAGGTAGGCCACGAGCGTGTCGTCGCGGACGGTGACCGCGGCGCGGCCGATCCGCGGGTGGCGGAGCAGGCGGGCCTCGATCTCGGCCGGCTCCACGCGGTGGCCGCGCACCTTCATCTGGTCGTCGAACCGCCCGAGGAAGGTGAGCGTGCCGTCCGCCCGCCGCCGCACCCGGTCCCCGGTGCGGTAGAGCCGGCCCCCTTGCGGCCCGAACGGGTCGGGCACGAAGCGCGCGGCCGTCAGGGCGGGCCTGCCGAGGTACCCGTGGGCGAGTCCGTCCCCGCCGATCAGCAGCTCGCCGGGCACGCCGGGCGGCTGGAGGTTCATGGCCTGGTCGCAGACGTACACCGTGGTGTTCGCGATGGGCCCGCCGATGCTCACCTCGCCGGGCGACGGCGGCACCTCCCAGGCGGTCGACCAGATCGTCGTCTCCGTCGGGCCGTACACGTTGACCAGCCGGTCGACCCTCGCCCGCAGCTCCTCGGCCAGCGGGGCGGGCAGCGGCTCGCCTCCGGTGAGCGCGGTCACCCCGGTGCCGTCGAAGTCGCCCGCGAGCACCAGCCGCCAGCCCGACGGGGTCGCCTGCACGTGCGTGGCCCGCGCGGCAGGCGGCCGGCCGGGGGCGTCCGGTGCGGGGTCGCGGGTCAGGCCGCCGATGTCGGCGGCTCCGCCGACCACGGCCACCGAGCCGCCGGTGACCAGCGGCAGGTAGATCTCCAGCGCCGAGATGTCGAACGCGATCGACGTCGCCGCGCTCCACACCTGTCCCGGCCGCGCGTCCAGCAGCGAGCGCATCCCCCACAGGAAGTTGGTCAGCGCGCGGTGCGGCACCGCGACCCCTTTGGGGGAGCCCGTCGACCCGGAGGTGTACATGACATAGGCCGGGTCGGCCGGCCCGGGGGCGCCGCAGGACAGGCCCGCGCCGGTGCCGACATCCGTGCCGGTGCCGGCGTCCGGGCCGCCCGGATCCCCGTCCCGCGCGTCGTCGTCGCCGGGGTGGAGCAGGACGGGTGCGGACCCGGCCCACGGCGGCCGTCCGTGCGGTTCGGCGCCGGTGACCAGGACCGTCGCGGCACAGTCGGCGAGCATGTACGCCAGGCGGGCCGCGGGGAAGGCCGGGTCCAGGGGGACGTAGGCGGCGCCCGCCTTCAGCACGGCGAGAAGCGCGACGACCATGTCCGCCGACCGGTCCAGGTGCACGCCGACGAGCGACCCGCGGCCGGCTCCGGCGGCCCGCAGGCGTTCGGCGAGCCGGTCGGAACGGGCGGCCAGCGCCGCGTAGGTCATGGTCCGCGCCGCGTCCCGCACCGCGACGGCGTGCGGCGTCCGGCGGGCCTGGGCGGTGAACAGCTCGGGCACGGTGGCGTCCGGCACGGGCGTCGCCGTGGCGTTCCCGCCGCGCAGGACCTCCTCGTACTCCTCCGCGGGCATGACCGCGAGTTGTGAGATCCGCTCCGCCGGGTCGGCGGCGACCGACCTCAGCACCGCCTCGTAGCGGCGTGCCAGCCGGTCGACGGTGGCGGCGTCGAACAGGCCGGTGTCGTAGGTGAAGGCGAGGAACAGGCCGTCGGCGTCGCGGGTGACGTCCAGCGTCAGATCGGTCTTGGCATGCAGGAAACCCGGGTCGAACGACCGGACCTCCAGGTCTTCCAGGGTGAGCCGGCCGTGCTCGGCGTCCACCTGGTTCTGCTGGATGAACATCGTCTGGAACAGCGGCGTGCGGCTGAGGTCGCGGGGGACCCGCAGCTCCAGCAGCAGCCGTTCGAAAGGCACGGCCTGGTGGGTGAGGGCGCCGAGCGCCTCCTTGCGCACCCGGCGGAGCAGGTCGGCGAAGGACGGGTCGCCGTCCAGGCCGGCCCGCAGCACCAGGGTGCTGGAGAAGAAGCCGATCGCGGGTTCCAGGTCGGGGTCGGCGCGCCCGGCGATCGAGGAGCCGACGGCGAAGTCGGTCTGGCCGCTGTGGCGGGACAGCAGCACCTGATAGGCGGCCAGAAGCGTCATGAACAGCGTGCACCGATGCCGGCGGGCGACCTGTTCGACGCCCTCGGCGACCTCCGGCGGGACGCGCCGCACGTGGACTTCGCCGCGGGAGGTCCGCTCCGCAGGCCGGGGCCGGTCGGCCGGCAGTTCGAGGGGCGGCAGGCCGGCGAGCCGCTCCGTCCAGTACGCGAGGCTGCGCGCCTCGTCCTCCCGGGGAGCGCGCACGTGGTCGGTGTACTGCAGAGGGAGCGCCGGCAGCGGCGAGGGCTCGCCCCGGCGGAAGGCCGGGTACAGCGCGGCCAGCTCGCGGTAGAGCAGGGTGAGCGACCACCCGTCGAAGACGATGTGGTGCACCACCAGGCACAGCACGTGCTCCTCGGCGGCGAGGCGGAGCAGCGACACCCGCAGCGGCGGCGCCTCGCCGAGGTCGAACGGCCGGTTCGTCCGCTCGGCGACGAGGTCGAGCGCCCGCGCCTCCCTGTCGCCGGGAGGCAGGGCCGTGAGGTCGAGGTGCTCGACGGGGACGGGCCGGGGCGCGAGCACCTGCTGGACGGGATGCTCCTCGCCGGCGAAGCGGGTGCGAAGGGTCCCGTGGCGGGAGACGATCTCGTCCAGGGCCCGGCCGAGGGCGCCGGCGTCGAGCGGGCCGCGCAGGCGCTCGGTGACGAAGATGTTGAACGACGCGTCGGCCGGGTCGAACCGCTGGAGGAACCACAGCCGCTCCTGGCCCGCCGACATCGGGGCCTCGTCCACCACCTCGGGGCCGCCGTCCGCAGGGCCGCCGTCCCGCGTGGGGTGGCGGCCGTCCCGCGCGCGGTCGTCGTCGCCCGGCAGGGAGGGGTTCCCCGCGGCGGGAGGCCGGTAGGCGAGCCGCCGCGCGAGCAGGGAGCGGTGGCGGGAGGACAGAGAGGCGCCGTCGCCGGGATCTGGGGACGTCGAAGGTGCGGGCACGGTGAACTCGTCTTTCACGCGGCGCTTTTCCTCGTCGGTGGGAGGCGGCTCACTGCGATCGATACGTCGCCTCGGCGGCATGGTACGAGGAAAGTTCACATTTCGCGGTATCGGACAATGAGTCGTACGCTATGAACGAGAAATGGGAATTGTCAATAGCCCTTCCGGAGGCCGCCGGGCCCCTCCGGCCGCCCCGCGGCCGCGACGTCAGCGGCCGCGAAACCCGCTGGGAGAGGGGCATCGCGCCGAAGCGCCCTTGACAGGCAGCGGCCTCGGCCGCAAGATTGGGAGCGCTCCCAAGGGGGTCTACTTCGCCAACCGAAAAGGCCGTGAAACACGACGAGAACGCTCGTTCCCTGTGTTTCCACCGCTCGGGGGCTGCGAATTCGCGCTGCACCACGGGGAAGAACAATCGTTGTCTGATTGAGGCGTGCCGGCCCGGGTGCCGCCGTGAATTCGCACGCGCCCATTATCCGGAGGTGGCACTGTGCGTGCCGTACGACCGGGCTCGCCTCGCGACCGGCCCGCCACGCAGACCGTTCCCGCCCTGCTGGCCGCCCGTGCCGCGGCCGACCCCTCCGGCGTCGCGCTCACCGTCCACGACATCGGCACGCTGACGTTCGAGGAATGGGACCGCCGCTCGGACGCGGCGGCGCTCGGCCTGCTCGACCGGGGACTGCGGCCCGGGGACCGGGTGGGCCTGGTCTTCGGCGAGAACGAGTGGATCGACTACGCGGTCGCCTACGTCGCCGCGCAGAAAGCGGGCGGCGTGGCGGTGCCGCTGTCCGCCGCCCTGCCGCCCGCGGAGCTCGGCCGGCTGCTCGCGCACAGCTCCGCGGCCTGTGCGGTACGCGGCGAGGGCAGGAAGGCGCCCGAGGCGGACGTGTGGACGGCGACCCTGGCCGAACTGCGGCCCGGGTCGGGCAGCCTCGACGAGGTGCGCGTCCGGCCGGGCGACGCCGCCCAGATCCTGTACACCTCGGGCACGACGGGCGAGCCGAAAGGGGTCGTGGCGAGCCACGCGAACCTGACCCACGGCTGCGCCACCGACCCGCGCCGCCGCCCGCTCGCCCACTCACGCCACTTCCTGCACGCCTTCCCGATCGGCACGAACGCCGGCCAGACGATGCTGGTCAACGCGCTCGACGCCCGCGCGGGCGCGCTGACCCTGCCGCGGTTCACGGCCGCCAGGTTCGCCCGCCTCATCGAGAGCTACCGGGTCGGCACCGTCTTCGTCGTCCCCTCCATGGCCATCGAACTGCTCAACGCGGGCGTGCCGGAGAAGTACGACCTGTCCAGCGTGGTGCTGCTGGGCTCCACCGCGGCGGCCCTGGCCCCGTCGGTCGCCCTGGGGCTCACGGCGGCGTTCCCCCGGGCGACCATCGTGAACTACTACACCTCCACCGAGGCCGCCCCCGCGCAGACGACCATGGTGTTCGACCCCCAGCGGCCGGACTCGGTGGGCCGCCCGGCCTCCGGCGGGTCGCTGATGATCTCCGACGGCGAGGGGCCCGTCCCCGCCGGGACGCCCGGCGAGGTCTGGCTCCGGTCACCGGCACAGCCCCGGGGCTACGACCGGGACGGCGACGCCCGGAAGAAGGTGTTCCGCGACGGCTGGGTGCGGATGGGGGACATCGGGTACCTCGACGAGGACGGCTACCTGTACCTGATGGACCGCGAGAGCGACATCGTCAAGTCCGGCGCCTTCAAGATCTCGACTCTGCGCGTCGAGGCGGCGCTGCACGAGCATCCGGCCGTCGCCGACGTGGCCGTGTTCGGCGTGCCGCATCCGGTCATGGGCACCGCCGTCGCCGCCGCCGTCGTGCGGCGTTCGGAGGTCTCCACCGTCGAGCTGCGGGCCTTCCTCACCGGCAGGCTCGCGGGCCATGAACTGCCCACCCGGTGGCTGGTCCTCCCCTCCTTGCCCAAGAACGCCGCGGGGAAGGTACTCAAACGCGAACTGCGGACGCTCCTCGCTACTCCGGAAGGCGACGATGCAGCGCACTCCTCTTGACACCCACCTCCCCGCCTCGCTGGCCCAGCACGGCATCTGGATCACCGAGCGGACCGGCGCGGCGGGAGACGCCTACCGGATGCCGCTGGTCATCACGTTCGAGGGCCGCCTCGACGTCGAGGCGATGCGCGCCGCCTGCCAGGACGTCCTCGCCCGCCACCCCGTGCTCGGCACCGTGCCGGTCGAGCTGGACGGCGACCTCCGCCTCGTCCCCGCGGACGTCCCGCCGTCCGTCGCCTGCCACGACCTGTCCGGCGCGGACCGCGACGAACGGGACGCCGTCCTGCGGACGCACACCGACCGCGCCTTCGACCTTGGGCGGGGGCCTCTGGCGGGCTTCACCCTGCTCACGCTGAGCCCGTCACGCCACCTGCTCGTCTTCACCGCCCATCACCTGGTCTTCGACGGGATGTCCAAGGACGTCCTGGTGGGCGACCTCGCCGCGTACTACCGCGAGCGCGTCACCGGAACGTCCGCCCGGCTGCCCGCGCTCGCCGGCTCCTACGGCGAGCACGCGGAGGCCGAACGCGAGGAGGTCGCCGCGAGCCGGGACGAGGCCGCGGCGTTCTGGCGTCAACGCTGGACCGACCCGCCGCTGCCGATCCTCCCCGGCCCGGTGCGGGCCGTGCGGGCGGCCGAGCCGGGAGCGACCGCCGAGGTCGTCCTGGAGGACATCGCGCGCGCCGCCGCGGCGCTCGGCGTGACCGACTTCGAGTTCCTGGTCGCCGCCCTGCACGCGCTGCTGCGCCGCTACGGCAACGAGCGGGTCGTCGTCGCGGTCGACGTGTCCACCCGGACGCCCGCGACCCGTGACCAGGTCGGCCTGTTCGTTAACGAGCTGCCGGTGGTGACCCGCCCCGCGCTCGACACGACGTTCGCCGAGTTCGCCCGCACCGTCCGGGACGAACTGCGGGCGATGTACCGGTTCCGCGGCGTGCCCCTCACCCGGGCGGTCGGCGGGCTCGCGCCGCGCGCCGCGCTCGCTCCCATCTCGCTCAGCTACCGGGAACGCGGCCCCGACCCGGTCTTCCCGGGCCTCGACGTCACCGTCGACTGGACCGTGTTCAGCGGCGCGGCCCGCAACGTCCTGCACATCCAGGCGGTCGGCTCGTCCTCCGGCCTCACCCTGGGCTTCCAGTTCAGCCCGGACGCCGTCGCGCCCCGGGTCGTCGAGGCGCTCGCCGGGCACTTCCGGACCCTGATCGAGGGCGTCGCCGACGACCCCGACCTCCGCCTGGGCGACCTCCCGGTGCTGACCCCGGACGAGCGGCGCGAGCTGGAGAAGTGGAACGCCACCCGCAGGGCCTATCCGGACAGCACCGTGACCGAGCTGTTCGAGCGGCGCGCGCGGGCCAACCCGGACGCGGTGGCCGTCGTGTTCGGCGACGCCGAGGTGACCTACGCCGAGCTGGACGCGGCGGCCGACCGGCTGGCCAGAGTGCTCCGTGAGCGGGGGGTGGGGCCCGGCAGGCTGGTCGCGATCCATCTGGAGCGGTCGCCGGAGATGGTCGCCGCCGTGCTGGCCGTCCTGAAGTCGGGCGGCGCCTACCTGCCGCTGGACCCGGGCTACCCCGCCGAGCGGCTCGCCTTCGTCCTGAGGGACGCGCGGGCCTGCCTGGTCCTCGGGCGTGAGCGGCCCGCCGACCCGCCCTGCGTCACCGGCAGCCCGGATATCACCGACATCACCGGCACGTCGCCCTTCGCGGACGGGGACGCCGCCGTGCCGCCGGACGCCGCCGTGCCGCCGGACGCCGCCGTGCCGCCGGACGCCGCCGTGCCGCCGGACGCCGCCGTGCCGCCGGACGGCGCCGCCGCCGTGCCGGTGCTGGAGCTCGGCGAGCTGGCCGCGTGGCCCGGCGCGACGGAACCGGCACGACCCGCGCCCCCGGCGCCGGCCGATCTGGCGTACGTCATCTACACCTCCGGGTCCACCGGCCGGCCCAAGGGCGTGGAGGTGGAGCACCGGTCGCTGACGAACCTGCTGTTCGCCATGCGCGACGAGCTGGGGTCGGGCGACGGCGACGTGTGGCTCGGGCTGACCACCCTGGCGTTCGACATCTCGGCTCTGGAGCTGCTGCTCCCGCTCGTCACCGGCGGCCGGGTCGTCGTCGTCCCGGAGGGCGGCACGCGGGACGGCGGCGAGCTGCGCCGGCTGATCGCGTCCGAGTCCGTCTCGCACGTGCAGGCGACGCCGTCGAGCTGGCGGCTCCTGCTCGACGCCGGGCTCGACGCGCCGGGCCTGGTCGCGCTCAGCGGAGGCGAGCCGCTGCCGTTGCCGCTGGCCCGGGAGCTGCGCGACCGGGTGGGCCGCCTGGTGAACGTCTACGGCCCGACCGAGACCACGGTGTGGTCGGCCATCGAGGAGATCCCCGAGGCCCCGGAGGAGGTCACGATCGGCGTCCCGCTCGCCAACACCAGGATCCGCCTGCTCGACGAGCGCCTGGCCGACGTGCCCGTCGGTGTGCCGGGGGAGATCTGCGTCGCCGGGGACGGCGTCGCCCGCGGCTACCTGGACCGCCCAGCGCTGACCGCCGAACGCTTCCCGCAGGACCCCTACGGCCCCCCGGGCTCGCGCCTGTACCGCACCGGCGACCTGGGCAGGAGGCGGCCGGACGGGCGCATCGAGTTCCTCGGCAGAGCCGACCACCAGGTCAAGATCCGCGGCCACCGCGTCGAACTGGGGGAGATCGAGGCCAGGCTGCTGGAGCACCCGCTCGTCACCGAGGCCGCCGTGGTCCTCCGCGACGACGACCAGCGCCTCGTCGCCTACGTCGTCACGTCGGCCGCCGAACCGGGCACGGAGCTGCACGGCCGGCTGCGCGAGCACCTCGCACGCGTCCTGCCGGGCGTCATGGTGCCCGGCGTCTTCGTCCGGCTGGACCGGCTGCCGCTCACCCCGGCGCGCAAGCTCGACCGTGCGGCCCTGCCCGATCCGCCGGCGCGCGCCGCGGCGGACGCCCCGCCGCGGGCCGACCCCGATCGCCTGGTGGCCCAGGTCACCCGCATCTGGGAGCAGGTGCTGCGGATGGACGGCATCCGGCCCGACGAGGACCTGTTCGAGCTCGGCGGCCACTCCCTCACCGTGACCCAGATCGCGAGCCGCATCCGCAAGCATCTCGGGGTGGACGTGGAGCTCGACGTCTTCTTCGACACCCCCACCATCGAAGCCGTGGTCCAGGCGATCAGGCTGTCCGGACAGGAGACGACATGACGGACCGGGAAGTCACGCCCCTCGACGACGCCGCGCTGAGGCGGCGCGTCGCCGAGCTGGTCGAGGAGGCCTCGGACGGCGAGATCGGCGCCGAGGAGGTGCTCCAGGCCGGGGTTCCGTTCACCGCGCTCGGCGTGACCTCGCTGACCACCCTCCGCCTCATCGACGCGATCGAGGAGGAGTTCGGCGTCGACATCGACCTCGGCGGCGACGTGGGCTTCCTCGACGACCTGGACTCCCTGGTGCGCCACATCCTCGACGCCTCGGCCGCCCGCAGGTGAGCGGAGGGCCGGCATGAAGCTCGCGTTCGAGGGCGAACGGGAGGGCACGGCGCCGCTCGCGTGGGGCCAGCGGTCGATCTGGCTCGCGATGTGCCGCACCATGCCGAGCGACCACTACTTCAACTTCGGCCGGATCATCGCCATCGCGCCGCACCCGCCGCGGGCGGTGCTGGACGCGCTGGCGGCGCTGATCGCCCGGCACGAGTCCCTCCGCACGCGGCTGCGGCAGGTCGACGGCGACGTCCAGCAGGTGGTGGCGCGGTCCGGGGTCCTCCCGGTCGAGGTCGTGGAGTCCTCCGCCGCCGACCTCAAACGCGACGCCCAGGACCTGCTTGAACGTCTCGCCGCCCCCGTCTTCGACTACTACGCCGAGTGGCCCGTGCGCGTCGGCCTGGTGACCTGCGACGGAGACGTCCGGTCCATCGTGGTCGTCTTCTGCCACCTGGCCGCGGACGGGCACGGCGCCGACGTCGCCGCGCACGAGCTGCGGCTGCTCCTGCGCCGGGGCGCCGTCCCCGGGCCGCCGCCGCGCCAGCCGCTCGACCTCGCCCGCGAGCAGTCGTCGCCCGCGGGCAGGCGGGTCTCGTCCTCGGCGCTCGCCTTCTGGGAACAG
This sequence comes from Sphaerisporangium sp. NPDC049457, assembly GCF_055586705.1. Taxonomy (NCBI): domain Bacteria; kingdom Bacillati; phylum Actinomycetota; class Actinomycetes; order Streptosporangiales; family Streptosporangiaceae; genus Sphaerisporangium; species Sphaerisporangium sp. NPDC049457. Next base: position 188,552 of record NZ_JBVJHR010000012.1, read on the forward strand.
GAGTACCGCAGGATCCCGCCGTCGATGTTCGGCACCCCCGCGGGCCCGCCTCAGCGCCCCCGCTTCTGGCGGGCGGCGATGACGTCCGCGGCCATGGAGACCGCCATACAGGTGATCTCCGGCCGCCACCGGGTGAGCGGCACGACGGCGCTGCTCGCCGGCGCCGCCGCGATGGTGGGCGAGGTGACCGGGCATCGGACCTGCGCCATGCTGCCCGTGGTGAACAACCGCTTCCACGTCCGCGACCGGGAGGTGGTCACCCCGCTCGCGCAGGACGGCCTGTTCGTCCTCGACCTCGCCGACGACACCTTCGACGGCCTGCTGCGCTCGGCGTGGGCGTCGTCCTTGCGCGCCTACAAGCACACCAGGTTCGACCCCATGGAGCTGGGCCGGATGGTCGACTCGGTGAGCGCCGACCGCGGCGTGACCGTCCATCCGTACTGTTGCTTCAACGACCAGCGGCTCGTGGAACGGCCGCGCATCCTGCCGGCCGAGCACGACGAGGCGGCGACCCGGTCCCTCCTCGGCGAGACGACCGTGACGTGGCCCGTCAAGCTCGACCAGCTGAACTGCAGGTTCTGCCTGCACGTGACCGACGAGCCCGGCGGGCTCGGGGTCTCGCTCACCGCCGACACGGCCTTCCTCCCACCGGAGGCGATGGAAGGCTACCTGCGAGGCCTGGAACGCCTCCTCGTAGAGGCCGCCTGCCGCGAAGTGCACCTCACCGAACTCCCCCACCTGACCGGCACGGCGTCCACCTGAGCGCACAGACTCCATCCGACCCGCCCGTACCGGCGCACCGCCGGCGTCTGTGGCCGGACATGGCGGCGCGCCGCCACCTGCTCGAAGTGGCGGCGCGCCGGTCCTACCGGACTCAGCCCAGGCCGTTGCGCATCGCGGTGATCAGCTCGCCGTTGGTGGTGTCGCCGCTGAGCTCCCAGAAGAAGGAGCCGCCGAGACCCTGGTTCCTGGAGTAGCTCATCTTCCCCGCGATCGTGCTCGGGGTGTCGTAGCTCCACCACTGGTTGCCGCAGAAGGCGTAGGCCGTGCCCGCCACGGTGCCGGTCGCCGGGCAGCGGCTCTTCAGCACCTTGTAGTCCTCGATGCCCGCCTCATAGGTGCCGGGCGCCGCGCCGGACGCCGCGCCGCCCGGGGCGCTCTGCGTGACCCCGGTCCAGCCCCGGCCGTAGAAGCCGATGCCGAGCAGCAGCTTGCTCGCGGGGACGCCCTTGCTCTTGAGCTTCTGGACGGCCGCGTCGGAGTAGAAGCCCGCGGTCGGGATGCCGCTGTAGGAGTTCAGCGGCGAGTGCGGCGCGGTCGGGCCGCTCGCCGCCCAGGCGCCGAAGTAGTCGTAGGTCATGACGTTGTACCAGTTGACGTACTGCGCCGCGCCGCCGTAGTCGGCCGCGTCGATCTTGCCGCCGCTGGTGCCGTCGGCGGTGATCGCGGCGGTGACCAGGTAGCTGGACCCGAAGCGCGAGCGCAGCGCCGACATCAGGTTCCTGAACGCCGCCGAGCCGCTGGTGTCGCAGCTCAGCCCGCAGGCGTTGGGGTACTCCCAGTCGATGTCGATGCCGTCGAACACGTCGGCCCAGCGCGGGTCCTCGACCAGGTTGTAGCACGAGTTGGCGAAGGCCGCTGGGTTGGCCGCCGCCTGGCCGAAGCCGCCCGACCAGGTCCAGCCGCCGAACGACCACAGGATCTTCAGGCCCGGGTGCTTGGCCTTGAGCTTGCGGAGCTGGTTGAAGCTGCCGCGCAGCGCGCCGGCGTCCCAGGTGTCGGCCACGCCGTCGACGCTCTCGGCGGCGCTGTAGAACCGGTCGTAGTCGGCGTAGGAGTCGCCGATGGCGCACTGGCCGTTCGTCACGTTGCCGAAGGCGTAGTTGATGTGGGTCAGCTTGGCGGCCGACCCGCTGGTCTCGATGTTCTTGACGTGGTAGTTGCGCTGGTAGACGCCCCACTCGGCGAAGTAGCCGAGCAGCTTGTTCCCTCCGCCGCCTCCGCCGGACTGGGTGGTCGCGCCGACCTGGTTGCTCGCGCCCGACAGGTTGCCGGCGGCGTCACGCGCCCGCACGGTGTAGGTGTAGGTCGTGGCGGGCGAAAGGCCGGAGTCGGTGTAGCTCGTCCCGCTCGCGGTGGTGATCAGCGTGCCGCCGCGGTAGACGTTGTAGCCGGTGACGCCGACGTTGTCGGTCGAGGCGTTCCAGGCCAGCGAGACGCTGGAGGACGTGGTGCCGGTGGACCTGAGGCTTCCCGGGGTGCTCGGCGGGGTGGTGTCGCCGCCGCCGGTCGGCGTGGTGACGTTCAGCGTGTTGCTGGAGGCGGACAGGTTGCCCGCGGCGTCGCGCGCCTTGACCGTGTAGGTGTACGCGGTGCCGGCGCTCAGGCCGCTGTCGGTGTAGCTCGTCCCGGTCGCGGTGGTGATCAGCGTGCCGCCGCGGTAGACGTTGTAGCCGGTGACGCCGACGTTGTCGGTCGAGGCGTTCCAGGCCAGCGAGACGCTGGAGGA
>NZ_JBVJHR010000012.1:191157-301619 GCF_055586705.1 Sphaerisporangium sp. NPDC049457
GGAGGTGGTCGCCGTGGACCGCAGGCTCCCGGGGGCGCTCGGCGCGGTGGTGTCGCCGCCGCCTCCCGTGACCGGCGTCCACAGGGCGGGGACGATCGGCGGCTCCCAGCCGACCAGCGAGGTGTGGCTCTGGACGCAGCGGTAGTCGACGCCGTTGTAGGTCACCACGGTGCCGGCGGTGTAGGCCGTGTTGGGCGCCCACGCGGCGGCCATGGCGGCGCGGCTCGCGACGGTGACCGTGGCCGACGCGCCCGGCCCGAACGCGACCGCCGTTCCGAGTGGCAGGAGCATCGCCCCCGTCGCTAGCAGGATCTTGGCGAACTTGTGTCTCATATGTGCTCCACGTCCATCGGCGGATGCGAATGGGGGGTCGATCAGGACGTACGTACGGCGGCGGCGCGCGGCCGGTGAACCCGGCCGACGATCGCGCCTGCCGCTCGCCTGGCGTTCCAGGGCGGCGGGGCGGTACGGAGCGGCGAGAGGGACGGCGGGGACCGCGGCATGGCGGCGACCTTCCTGCCTCGGCATTACAACGGAAACTCTTAAGAAGCTTTCCTTATAATTAGCAGCGAACCTACCCCGCCGTTGACTCTCCCGTCAATGTCCTGTCACGCTCGCTTCGACACGCCGCGCCGGTCTACGCTCACAGGTCATGAACGGGCTTCACCAGGGACCCTGGACGCACGAGGACCACTGTTCGGCGCTTGAGGCGGAGGTGGCGCGGTTCGCGAAGGTGGCGGAGGGCGCCGCCCCCGGGGCGGAGGTGCCGACCTGCCCGGGCTGGACGATCGCCAGGCTGCTCAAACACGTCGGCATCACGCACCGCTGGGCCGAGCACATCGTCCGCCGCCGGGTGCAGCAGCCCCTCAGATCCCGGGAGGTGCCCGTCACGCTGCCGGAGGACGACGCGGGCTATCCCGGCTGGCTGGCCGAAGGCGCGGCCGTCCTGCTCGCCACGCTGCGCGCCGCGGGGGGCGAGGAGCCCGTGTGGTCGTGGGGGGCCGAGCGGACGTCGGGGTTCTGGGCGCGGCGGATGCTGCACGAGTCCACGGTGCACCGGGCGGACGCCGAGATCGCGCTCGGGCGCGAGCCGCGCATCGAGGTTCCGGTCGCGGTGGACGGGGCCGAGGAGTTCCTGGACAACCTGCGGGCCGCCGCCTGGCTCGCCGAGGGCCTCGCGGAACTGCCCGGCGGCGGCGAGCGGCTGCACTTCCACGCCACCGACGCCGGAGAGGCGGGCGAGTGGACGGTCACGCTGGCCCCCGGCGGCTTCACCTGGGAGCGAGGCCACGGCAAGGGCGACGTGGCCGTCCGCGCCACCGCCGCCGACCTCCTACTCCTCCTCTACGGCCGCCGCAAACCGGCAGACCACCACTACGACCTCTTCGGAAACCAGCCACTCCTCGACCAATGGCTGACCAAAACCGCCTTCTGAAACCCCGGGCGACCAACCGGAAACGGTGATCCGGCCAACGGCCCATCTCTCACATCGTGCGTCTGCGGTCAGGAGACGGCGCGGGCCAATGGTGGCCACTAAGGTGGCTGGATCACGTGGTGGGAATGGTCAGGATATCCTCCCGCAGGTTTTCCCACGCATCGTAGAGGGCGTTGCGGGCGGTCAGCAGTGATTCGAGGTTCTGCGCGCCCGCGTCGAGAGACCGTAACGCATGCCGGATGGCGATCGCCGCCTGCCGGCGCAGCCATTCGGGGGCGGCGTCCGCGGGGTTGCCGAACCACTCGTCTTGTGCCAGATACATCGTTTCGATGGCAAGGTCGTACCACTCGCTGGGCGTGGGATGGTTTCCGCCGCGAACTTGGTCGAGGATGGATGTCACCTCAGGAATGTGCAGGTTGTAGCGTTCGGCGAGCAGCTCGGCCAGGTGGATGAGGAACAGACGCCGGTCAGCGGGAGACGCGTTGCGAAGATGTGCGGCGAGTTCCGGTTCGGCTGATGCGAATGCGCTCGGAGGAGCCGCGCCGGACGGTATCGGTCGATCGACGGCGATTATCGTTTGCAGCGAGTCCAGCCATTCCAGGTCAAGCCGAAATCCACCATGCAACTCCATGATCGCCAATGCGGCGGCATTCCTGTCCGCCCGGGTGTACTGACGCATTACATCCAGCTCGTGTCGTGCTGCGGCGACGTCGGCGCCGTAGGGCCTGTCTGTGTCGAAGAAGTCACCCAGCCCAAAGATAATTTCGCCGTTCTCGGCGCATACCAGCCGCTCTCCTCCCGTGGTATGCCAGGAAGCAGACCAGATTCGACGTCCCGCGCTCATCCACCTGTAGAAATCCGGGTCATTAGTGTGTATCAACCCCGGTTCGATGAGGTTGACGCGGGATCCCGACCTCACCGGGACGACGATATTTATGTCGCGAAGGTGATCGCAGGCCATTCTCGGAGTCTCCTCCCACATCTCAGGAGGAGCGCCACCCGACAGAGCGGTCGCGATGTCGTAGAACTCGACGGCTTCGCCGCCGCCGATCACGACGGTCCAAGCGATGCCTTCCCCCATCCACGTCTGGCCGAGCAGATCGCGGTAATGCCCGACCGCCGCGTCAACACGCATCGACGAAGCCCCTCTCAGATCTTCGCGTTGAACGGTTCCAGGTGGGGGTGCGGCTTTAGTGCGGCAGCCCCCACGTGGAAGGTTGGTGGCATTCTACTCCTGTTAGTTATGTCCAGGAATAGTTGCCATGCATTCCTCTGGATTGTCTAACGCGGTTTCGAACTTGATGAAATAGGGGTCACCGATTAGAAGCCGCTCTTTCCCGTAGAAGCTGCCGAGGAGATTCCCGGTCCGGCCGTTTTCTCCTCCGGGTATGGGACATAGCGAGAATCCCGCATTGGTGACAATGGCTCCTGCATACTTGGGGTTCCATCTCTCCCAGGTTTTAGCGAACGGGAATTCGTCGCACTGATTGCCGCTGCTGCCATCGGTAGAAGTCCCCCAGAGCCACGTGCAATAGGGTTCGGTCAAGCTCTTCCGGTTGCTATCACCTATTGTCGGCTGGATTCGGTGTAGATAGTTGTTTTTCATCTGCTTGTCTGGATCAAGGCAGCCGGGAATTGATTTCCCGGTGCGCAGCAGTCTCTGCATCGCCTCCGGCCCGCGATGCCCGGCCTGCTCGGCCAGGTTCCAGCAGTTCTTACGCTCGACGCCCGACAGCAGACCGCTGACATAAGCACGGACCGTCCTGCGGGGCTCGACCCGGCCGAACCGGGACGCTTCATGAGGATCTCTTCTGTCGGTTTCAGCCTGTTCGGCTCGTCGACGCAGCTCGGTTCTGGTCTCCTGTGGCGCCTCGTGGTCCGCACGCGGTTGGTCGGTGGGGTGAGCGCATCTATCGGTGGCGTCGACGGTCAGCGTCTGTAGCGCTCGGGGTCGCAGAGCTTCCAGGTGCCGTGCTCCTTGCGGAGGAACAGTGTCGCGGGTTGCTGTCGCGGCCGGGTGACCCGTACTTCCGCGATGTCCCCGTTGATCCGGACGTCGTCGACGGTGATCGGGATCAGCTCGGCCTGCGGGTCGCCGTGGTCGTCCGGGGAATCGATGTCGTACATGACCCCCGCGGCCTCCTGCGGGCAGAGCATCGACAGGACGGTGGCGTTGTCGTTGCGGTCGACCGCGGCGGCGAAGTCCACGACCGTCTTGCGGATCACGTCCTGCTCCCCGCCGCCACCGCCTGCGCCGCCACCGCCCGCGCCGGAGCGGGACGTGGCGAGGTATCCGGCGATCACGGCGGCGATCAGGACGACGGGCAGCGCGATGACCCAGACGAGGTTCCGCCGGAACGCGGAGGGGCGCGGCGGCGGTCGCTGGGGGAAGGGGTCCATCGGTTCAGCCCTTCTGGGTCTTGAGGAGTGCGTCGATGAGGGCCTGGACCTCCCGCATCGCCTTCTCCCTGAGCCGCGCCTGTTCCTGGCGCCATTTGGGGTCGGCGCCGGAGATGAAGTACGAGCTGCCCGACAACTTCGAGCCGTTGGCCGTCCTGGACAGCCATTGGGTGTTCGTCGGGGAGTTGGCGACCAGCCACATGTTCTCCGGCGTCAGCTTGATGAAGTTCCGCATGGTCACCAGGCGCCGCAGAGGGATGATGTGGTCGTAGGCCACGCCCGTGACCTTCCGTCCGTCGGTGTACGCGGGATCGAGCGCGCCGCGTCTGAGGGGTAGCTTGCCCTGCAGGATCAAGGTCAGGGGGGCCTGCGTCTTCCGGTCCGGCCGGGTGAGGTCGAGTGCCTCGTAGACGGCCCTGACCCGCGGCGGGAGCTCCACCTGCGGGATTCTGTCTACTCGGACGGTCATCCCCTTCTTGCCTCGCCCGTAGTTGAGGAAGTCGTATTGCTCAGGGTTCCAGCGGGTGACCGCCCGCTTCTCCGCCTCGGTCAGGTGCCTGACCGCGTCCGAGACCTTGCGGATCTGTTCGGGCTTCGGCTTGGGGAACTTCGACAGCGGGTGGCTTCGCAGCACCTTGGAGAACGCGCTGACGCACTGCCGCACCCGGGAGATGGCCCGGCTCATCTGGGCGTTGAGCGACCGCGCCTCGGCGTTGTAGGCGGTGACGTAGGCGCGGTCCGTACTTATCCTCGGCTTGGCGTTGTGGACCTTGATCAGCCTCTGGACGTGTTTCGCGTCGGCGATCGGCCCGGCGCACAGGTCGTCGATGTCGCCGGCGGCCGCAGAGGACGCAGGGGCCGCAGGGGCGGTAAGGAGTGTGAGGGAAGTGACCAGGGCAACAGACATCACTGCGATTTTTACAGTGGGAGTCACGATCACATTGTGAAACGCCGAGCGCGCATTCCGCCAGAGCCCCGGCGTCGGTTCGCCTCGTACGCGCCGATGGGACGGCCGCCGTCCGTTCGGCGCGGCGACGGGGTCGCGTGCGCTGCACTTGTATGAGAGCGGTGCTCTTGACGGTGTCGAGGGATCTCGTGTTCACTGGTCTCACACGAGAGCGATGCTCTCGATCGGCGAGAGGGGATCAGCGATGGCGACCAGGTACCTGGAGAAGGCCGGCGGGCGCGTCGCCTACGACTTGGCGGGACCCGAGGACGGGCGGCCGATGATCCTCCTGCACGGGATGGGGGACACGCGGGCGACCTTCCGCTTCCTGGCGCCGCGCCTGGCGGAGGCCGGGTACCGGGTGGCGGCGATGGACGTGCGCGGGTACGGGGAGTCGAGCACCGGCTGGCCGGGTTACGACGTCGCGTCGATCGGGGAGGACGTGCTGGCGCTCGCCCGCGCACTCGGCGGCGGCCCGGCCATCGTGGTCGGGCACTCCATCGGCTGCGCCTCTGCGGTGTGGGCGGCGGTCAGGGCGCCCAGGGAGATCGGCGAGTTGGTGCTGATCGGCTCCTTCTCCGGAGACACGCCGGTCAAGTCGTGGATGAAGCTCGCCTCGCGGGCGGTGGCACGCAGCCCGTACCTGTGGGGGATGTTCCTGCGCTCGTCCTATCCGACCGCACGGCCCGCCGATTTCGACGACTACCTGCGCGCGATCAAGGCCAACCTGCGCGAGCCGGGACGGTCGGCCGCGCTGTGCGCCCAGATCGAGGTGTCCCTGGCGGGTGTGGCGACCCGCTATCGGGAGGTGCGCTGTCCGGCGCTGGTGGTCATGGGCACCATGGATCGCGACTTCGCCGACCCGGCGGCCGAGGCGCGGCTGATCGCCGGCAAGCTGGGCGGCCAGGCCGAGGTGCTGCTCGTCGGGGGCGCCGGGCACTACCCGCACGCCGAGATGCCGGAGGAGACCGCGAAGGCCGTCCTCGCCGCCCTTCGCCTCAGCGGCGGGGACGCCGCCGGTCGTGAGGGCTCGACCGGTCAGAAGGGGACGCCGCAGCGGAGGATGACGTTGGCGTAGGGGTGGGCCTCGCCGGTGCGGATGATGAGCTTGCAGGCGCCGGTCAGGTGTTTGAGCCGCTCGTGCGGCACGTACGACAGGCGGGGGAGCCGCTCCTTGAGCAGGGCGGCGCACTCGGGGTTGGCCGTCCGGACCTCCTGGGCGGCGATGGCGCCCTCGATGACGATCTCGGCGAGCACGCCGTCCAGCACGTCGGCGAACGCGGGAATCCCCGGCAGGAACGCCAGGTCGACGACCTGCGCGCCGGACGGCAGGGGCATCCCGCTGTCGCAGATCAGCACCTCGTCGGTGTGCCCGAGCCGGGCGATGGCCCCGGCCAGGGCCGCGTTGAGAATGCCGGTGCGCTTCATGGTCCCTCGACCTCCTCCAGGGTCGGAAACGAGCTCTGTGCGCCGGCCTTGCGCACCGTCGCGGCGCCGACCCGCACCGCGAACGCCGCCGCGGCGGCCAGGCCGTCCCCGCGTGCCAGCCGCCAGGCCAGCGCGCCGGTGAACGCGTCGCCGGCTCCGGTCGTGTCCACCACCTCGACCCGGGGGCTCGGGACGGCGACCACTCCCGACGCGTCGGCGACGACGGCGCCGTCCGCGCCGAGGGTGATCACCACCGAGCGCGGGCCGAGTTCGAGCAGCGCCCTGGCCTGGACGGACGGCGGGGCCGTCAGGCCGAGGACCATCCTGGCCTCATGCTCGTTCACGACGAGCGGATCGCACAGGGCGAGCAGTTCGTCGGGCACGGGGGCCGGCGGCGAGAGGTTGAACACGACCCGCCGGGCCGCGCGCGCGGCGGCGAGCACGATGGGCAGCGGCGTCTCCAGTTGCAGCGAGACGATCGGGGCCGAGGCGAGCAGGTCGGCGGCGTCGGCCACGTCCTGCTCGGCGATCCGCGCGTTGGCGCCGGGGGAGACGATGATGCTGTTGTCGCCCCCCGGGCCGACCGAGATCATCGCGACGCCGGTCGGCGCGGCGGTGTCGTGCAGATGGGTGAGGTCCACCTGGGCGTGTCCGAGGGACTCGCGCATCATGCGGCCGTGGTCGTCGTCGCCGACCCGGCCGAGCATCGACACGCGCGCTCCCAGGCGGGCGGCGGCCACGGCCTGGTTGGCGCCCTTGCCGCCGGGATAGGTGGCGAGGTCGGAGCCGAGGACGGTCTCGCCGGGGCCGGGACGCCGGTCGACGCGGACCACCAGGTCCACGTTGACCGACCCCACGACCACCACCTCCGGCGGCAGCCCTGGGCCGGAGCGCGGCGTCACGTGGCCGGGGGCCGTGCCCGGCGGTTCGATCGACGTGGTCGTGTCCGTGCCGGGCGCCTTGGTGGTCGCGCGGGCCGTGGTGGTGTCCGTGCCGGCGACCTCGGTGGATGCCGTGTGCGTGGCCGTGTCCGGGTCGCCCGTGGGGGCCGTGCCGGCCGGGTCGGTGGAGTCGGTGGTGTTCATGCTGGTCAGGAGGCGGAGAAGTCGGAGATGTTCTCCTTGGTGGCGACCTTCACCGGCACGTCCAGCGTGGCCGGGAGCTTGTCGCCCTTCGCGGCCTTGACGGCGTTCTGGACGGCCTGCTGACCGAGCAGCGCCGGCTGCTGGGCGACGCTGGCGGCCAGCGTGCCGTCCTGGATCGCCTTGAGTCCGTCAGGAGTGCCGTCGAAACCGACGACCTTGACGGCCTTGCCCGCCTTGGCGCCGAGCGCCTTGACCGCGCCGAGGGCCATCTCGTCGTTCTCGGCGAAGACGCCGGTGATGTCCGGGTGCGACTGGAGGAGGTTCGTCATGACGTCCAGCCCCTTGGTCCGGTCGAAGTCGGCCGGCTGCTGCGCGACGACCTGGATGCCGGCATAGGCCTTGATGCCGTCGGCGAAACCCTGCCCGCGGTCACGGGAGGCGGAGGTGCCGGCGACGCCCTGCAGGACGACGACCTTGCCCTTCTCGCCGAGCTGCTTCGCGAGCTCCTGGGCCGCGAGCTTGCCGCCCGCCACGTTGTCGGACGCGACCGTCTGCGCCACCTGGGCGTTGTTGACCCCGCGGTCGACGGCGAGGACCGGGATGCTGGAGCGTTCCGCGAGCTTCACGGCGGGCGCGGCGGCGTCGGAGTCCACCGGGTTGAGGATGATCGCCTTCAGGCCCTGGCTGGTGAAGTTCTGCACCTGGTTGACCTGCTGGGACGCGTCGTTCTGCGCGTCGGTGACGGTCAGCGTCGCGCCGAGCTTCTTCGCCTCCGCCTCGGCCCCGTCGCGCAGTTGGACGAAGTAGGGGTTGTTCAGCGTGGAGATCGACATCCCGATCTTCACGCCCGAGCCTCCGGAACCGCCGGAGGCGGCGCCTTCGGTGGACGAACCGGAGCCGCAGGCGGTCAGGCCCAGGGTGAGCGCGGCGCCGGCCAGGACAAGAGCGGGGATTCGCATGGTGGGGCTACCTCGTTGGTCTAGCGGTGGTGGTCGAGCGGTGTTCGATGTTCTTCAGGCGGGTTCAGGCGGGTTCAGGCGGAGCCACGGCGGCGGAGCGTGTCGACCAGGACCGCGAGCGCGATCACCACGCCGATCACGACCTGCTGCCAGAAGGCCGAGACGGACAGCAGGTTCAGGCCGTTGCGCAGCACGGCGAGGATCAGCGCGCCGACGAGGGTGCCGAGCGCGCGTCCCTTGCCGCCGGACAGGCTCGCCCCGCCGATGACGACGGCGGCGATGGCGTCCAGCTCGTACCCGGAGGCGGCCTGCGGCTGCGCCGAGGCCAGGCGGCTGGCCAGGACGACGCCGGCGATCGCGGCGAACGCCCCGGAGAGGGCGTAGGTCACCAGCTTCTGCCGGTCGACCTTGATGCCCGACAGCCTGGCGGCCTCCTCGTTGCCGCCGATGGCGTACATGGCGCGCCCGGCGTAGGTGCGGTTCAGGATGACCGCCGTGACCACCCCCATCAGCGCCATGACCAGCACCGGTACGGGCAGGTACCCGCCGAGCGTGTCGCCGAGGTGGGAGACCGCGTCCGGCATCGCGATCGGGCTGCCCTGCGAGACGACCAGCGCCAGCCCGCGGGCCACGCCGAGCATGGCCAGCGTGGCGATGAACGGCGGCAGCCTGCCGTAGGCGATCAGCGCGGCGTTGACCAGGCCGCAGGCCAGGCCCACGACCAGCGCGATCACCGTGGCCAACGGCCATGGCAGGCCGGCGGACGTGGCGGTCCAGGCCAGCACGATCGCCGACAGTGCGGCCACCGCGCCGACGGACAGGTCGATGCCGGCGGTGATGATGACGAACGTCGAGCCGAACGCGAGGATCGCGGTGACGGCCGCCTGCACGCCCACGTTGAGCAGGTTGGTCACGGTGAGGAAGTCACCGGACATCAGCGACAGCGCGACCGCGAGCACGACCAGCGCGGCCAGTGGGCCGTTCTCGGCGAGCAGGCCGCGCACCGCCGGCCGCCTGGTGAGCACGTCAGTGGACACGAGCATCCTCCACCTCGGTGACGGCCAGGGCCATCACCGAGTCCTGTGTAGCCTCGGCCGCGTCGAGCTCGCCGACGAGCCTGCCTCTGGCCATGACGAGCACGCGATCGCTCATTCCGAGGATCTCCGGCAGATCGCTGGAGATCATGAGCACCGCGTGTCCCGAGGCGGTGAGCGAGTTGATCAACTGGTAGATCTCGACCTTGGCGCCGACGTCGATGCCGCGCGTGGGCTCGTCGAGGATGAGCACGCGGGCGTCGGCGAGCAGCCACTTGCCGATCACGATCTTCTGCTGGTTGCCGCCCGACAGCGTGCGGACCTCCTGGCCGAGATGGCTCATCCGCACACCGAGCCGGGCCGCGACGCGCTCGGCGGCGGTCCGCTGACCGGCGCGGTCGACGAAACCGCCGCGGGTGGCGCGCCGGAGCGTGACCAGGCCGAGGTTCTCCGCGATGTCCGCGCCGAGGACCAGGCCCTGGCCCTTGCGGTCCTCGGGTACCAGGCCGAGGCCGGCCTCCATCGCGGTGTGCACGTCGCCGCCGGGGAGCCGGCGGCCGTCCATCCGCACCTCGCCGGAGTCGTAGCGGTCGGCTCCGAACACCGCCCGCGCCACCTCCGTGCGTCCGGCGCCGACCAGCCCGGCGAGGCCCACGACCTCGCCGGCGCGCACCTCGAACGAGACGTCCGTGAACGCCCCGGCCCTGGTCAGGCCCTGGACCCGCAGAAGCGGCGGGCCGGGCGCGGCCGGCTCGCGCGGGTACTGCTGGTCGATGGGCCGGCCCACCATCAGGCGGACCAGCTCCTCCTGCGGCGTCGTCGCCGGCGCCTCGGCCACGGAACGGCCGTCCCGCAGCACCGTCACCCGGTCGCCGACCTGCGCGATCTCCTCCAGGTGGTGGGTGATGAAGACCACCGCCACCCCCTGGTCGCGAAGCTGGCGGACGATGCCGAACAGCCGCTGGACCTCGGTGGTGGTCAGCACGGCGGTCGGCTCGTCCATGATCAGCACGCGGGCGTTCAGCGCCAGCGCCTTGGCGATCTCGACCATCTGCATGCGGGCGATGCCCAGGTCGGCGACCTTGGCGCGCGGGTCCACGTCGATGCCGACCCGCGCCAGCAGCCCGCGGGCCTGTTCGTGCATCCGCCGGGTGTCGACCAGGCCGAACCTGCGCGGCGGCCGCCCGAGGGCGAGGTTCTCGCCGACGGTGAGCTGCGGTACGAGGTTGAACTCCTGGTAGATGGTGGCGATGCCGAGCCGCTGCGCGTCGGCGGCCGTGCGGATCTCGACCGGCGCGCCGTCCACCAGGATGCGGCCGGAGTCGGGGTGGTAGGCCCCGGAGAGCATCTTGATCAGCGTGCTCTTGCCGGCGCCGTTCTCGCCGAGCAGGACGTGGACCTCGCCCGCGCGCAGCGCGAGGTCCACGCCGTCCAGCGCCACCACGCCCGGAAACCGCTTCCCCAGGCCCTCGACCCGCAGGACCTCCCGCCCCGCGGGGCCGCCGGCCGGTGCGTCCGGCCGGCCCGCCGGATTCTCGCTCATGCCGTGACCCTTTCCGCCTCGCCCGCCGGCGTCGCCGCGTGCCGCTGTGCCTCGCCGCAGGACTCGCGCACGACCAGGTGGGCCGGAAGCACAACCGAGTCGGCACGCCTTCCATGAAGGATGTCCAGCAGCACGCGCACCGCGCGCCGGCCCAGCTCGGCCGTCGGCTGGCCGATCGCGGTGACCGGCGGGTTGATGTGGCGGAACCACGCCACATCGTCGAAGGAGGTGAGCGCGATGTCGGCCGGGATCCGAAGCCCCCGCTTCCGGATCTCGTCCAGCGCGCCCAGCGCCATGAGGTTGTCGCCGAGGAAGATGACCTCGGGCGGCTCGGGAAGGTCCAGCAGCGCGGCGGTCTGCGCCTGGCCGCTGCCGGCCCGGAAGTCGCCGACGCGCACGTACTCCGGCGGCACCGCAAGGCCGGTCTCCGCCGCCGCCGCGAGGAACGCCTTTGTCCGCTCGCGCCCGGTGGAGAGCGTCCCCGGCCCGGAGATGAACGCCACCCGCCGGTGGCCGAGGTCGCGCAGGTGGCCGGCCAGTTCTCTGATGGCCTCCGTGCCGTCCACCCGCACCGACGGGACGTCCAGGCCGGGAAGGGTCCGGTCCAGGAAGACCAGCGGCCTGCCGCCCCGCGCCACCTCCTCGATGAGCGGCGTGACCTCGGCCGTCGGGCAGATGAGCAGCCCGTCGACCCGCTGCTCCAGCAGGGTGCGCACGTAGTGGTCCTGCTGGTCGGCCCGTTCGTCGGCGTTGCCGATGACGACGGTGTATCCGGCCTCCCGCGCCTCGTCCTCGACGGCCCTCGCCAGCTCGGTGAAGAACGGGTTGAGGATGTCGCCGATGATCAGCCCGAGCGTCCTGGTCGCCTCGGTGCGCAGCGAGCGCGCCACGGCGTTCGGGACGTAGTTCAGGGCCGCCATCGCGGCGTACACCCGGCTCCTGGTCTCCTCGGTAACCGACGGGTTGTCGTTGAGCACGCGGGAGACCGTGGCGACGGAGACGCCCGCGTGCGCGGCGACATCCTTGATACGGGCCATCGGTCCTCCATGTAATCGATTTCACGAGGGTATGTAATCGATTACATGGATGTAAACCGACATCTTCGTGACGTGTGTCACATTCGTGGTTGTCTATGGCTGTATGGGATGTCAGAGGTGTTCTGTCTGTTTCGTGGTGGCGCGCACATCGCGGGGCGCCGGGGAAGGCGCCGAGACCGGGTTCGGCTTCAGCTTCCGCTTCCGCGTGGGTGGATGACCCGCTTCCAGTCGGGGCCGAGGGCGTCGGCGTACGCCGCGCGTTCGTGGCCGAGCCCCGACCAGCTCTCGGGCCGCTCGGCCACCGCGAGGCAGTCGCTGCCGTGCAGACCCCACACCTCGGCCTCCAGCCAGCACAGCCGCCGGTACTTGCCCGGCGCCGTCACCTGGGAGCCGAAGTCCCACCCCACCGCCGACACCGGCCTGCCCGCGAACTGCCGCGCCGCCCGCTCGACGTACGCGCGCCGGGTGACCGTCTCAGGATGCAGGAAGGACAGGTCGAAGCCGTTGAGGCCGAGCCCGAATGCCGCCAGGCCGAACAGGAACGTGGTCCGCACGCCCCTGCTCGCGCAGTACGCGGCGATCCGCCGCGCCCCGCGCAGGGCCCCGGCGTACGACAGGACGTACAGCCGCTTCAGCGAGTGCGTCTCCAGGTAGCGGCCGACGGCGGCGACGACCGTGGCCCCGGAGGCGACGGTGTCGGCGACCAGCAGCGTGTCCGCCGGCGCCTCGATCTGTGCGTAGGGCACCTCGACGTGCGCGGACGCCCCCGACACGGCCACGCGCGAGGTGGCGACCAGGTTGAGCGGCAGGTTGTGGCCGCTCTGCTCAAGGACGGCGTCGCCGAGCTGGTAGACCAGCCCCTTGCTCAGGATCACCAGTTCGGCCGTACGCGCGGGGTCGTACTCGTCGGCCAGGTGACCGACGAAGTGCCGGCTGGACGCCAGGCAGACGCGGCGGAAGCCGGCCCCGATGAGGTTGCGGTCGAACAGCATCCGTTCGAGAGAGTCGTTGCGCACCACGTACAGCCGGGAGGCGTCGCTCCCGGTCTCGATGAGCTCCGCGGTGCTGCCTTCGGTGTCGAGGACCACGCGGCCTCCTTCGGTCGTCCGGAGCACCGGACGGCTCCGGTTCCGCGCCGGTCGGCCGCCGGTTCCCGGTCATCCAGGGATTCGGTCGAGCAGCCGCAGCGCCTCCAGCATCGGGACGTCGGCGTGGAGGACGTTGTGGCGGTATTCGCTGATCGCTGCGGCGAGCCAGCCGGGCACATCGGCCGCAGAGGGCGCGCCACCGTCCTCCGCCGGCCCCGCCAGGGCCTCGCCGCCGGCCTCCACCAGCTCTGACAGGGCCTCGCCGGCGCGCAGGAAGTCGTCGACGACGGCCGCGGAGAGGGCGGCGACGTGCGGGTGGACGTAGTCCCGGACGGTGACCCCGCGATATTCGAGCAGGTCGGCCCGGTATTTGGAGTTCGGCGGCGCGACGACCACGACGGGCGTGCCGAAGGTCGCCGCGGCGGCCATCTCGACGCCGATGCCCAGGCCCCGCCTCTCGCGCGCGTCCACCACGACCGCGGTCGCGATCATCACCTGATACATGTCACGGCCGAACTGCCCGAGGGTGTTACCCGGGTCGGTGATCGGGTCGTCGGGGTTGAGGAACACGACCTCGTGCGGCGCGGCTCCTTTGGCGACCTCCATCCTCTCCGGGTCGGACCAGGTGAGCTTCCCGCGGTCGGAAGCGCCCTTGGTGATCGAACCGGAGCAGTACACCGAGACCTTCACTGGTGCTTTCCCTCGCCCTGATCGCCCCGCCCGCGACGGTCACCCGCCCGGGAAGCCCGGCCCGCGGCCGGTCCGGCGCGGGATACGGGGAGCGGTCAGCCGAGCGTGCGCGCCATCCGGTCCGCCACGGCCGCCACGTTGGACAGCGCGTCCCCACAGGTGACGGCGGGACCGAAATGTCGTGACCTACTGGCGCCGATGATCGCGAGCCTGAAGGCGTTCGCCGAGCCGCTCCCAAACAGCATCGACGTAATAATGCCGAACTCGGGGCTGGATCTCAGAAGAATGAGCTCCTTCCAGGTCGCCGTCCGGTGGACGAAATGATCGACGCGCAGCCACTGAAGCGCGAGTTCGAGGCGGCGGGACGACAGCACCCGCCCTTTCATCTCCTTCCCGGAATCGCCGGGCAGGCAGGAAAGCGGCCCTATCGGCAGGTCCAGCAGAATCGCGGTGTCGAGATCGCGGACATAACAGCGCACATACGCCGCCGACAGAAAGAGCGCCAGCAGGCTTTCCGCGTCCCCGGGCACCGGCGCCGGCAGCGTCCTGACCACGAAACGGGTGACGAACGCCTGGCCCTCCAGCCGGTCCGGCGACCTGGCCAGGATGCTCTCGACCCGGCCGCACGGGCGGTGCCACGCCCGCGCCACCGCGTGGACGACGCCCGACAGCTCACCCCCCGGCGCCAGCCCCCGCAGCCACAGCTCGGCGATGCCGGCGGCCGTCGGCCTGCCGAAACGGGGGTACCACGTCAGCTCGGGCCCGAAGCGCAGCCGGGGCGGCGGCGCCGAGTACGGGTTGCGCTCGTCGCGGCGGTACTCGCGGACCTTGAGGTCGCGGTAGGCGGTCAGCTCCGGCGTGGGCGAGGTGTGGCGCACCAGGCCCGCGCGGACGAGCGGCGCGATCCGCTCCAGGAACACGCCGAACCAGGGCAGCTCGAACATGTAGGAGGACGGGAAGATCAGGTAGGCGTCGGTGGTCAGCACGGCGAGCCGGGTGGCCCGCAGCGCCCGCGCCAGGACGTCCGCGCCGCGGACCCCGGCGGCGTCCCGGCCGTGGCAGGCCAGGACCTCCGGGTTGACGTAGTGCATGAACACGGACCGCTCGCGCCGGTAGGCGTCCGCGCCCTGGTCGTCGTGCGCCGCGGGCCGCGCGTTCCCGGCGTCACCGTAGGTCGCGGCGTCGCCGGAGGTCGCGGGCCATCCGGAAGTGACGTCCGCCGGACGTCCCCGCTGCTCGCGCCGTTCGCTGCGCCGTTCGGGCCGTTCGGGCCGTTCGGGCCGTTCGGGCCGTTCGCGTCCTTCGCGCACGACGGTCACGTGCAGGTCGCGCCCCGCGGTGAACGCGTCCCGCCGCGCCGCCACCCGCTGGTCACGGTCAGCGTTCATCGTCGCAGGAGCCCGGGAGCACGCGCTGGTCGCGACCGGCGGTGTAGGCGTCCCGCCCCGCGGTGATGCTCTGCACCACCGTGAACGAGTCCCGCGCGGCCAGGTGGCGCACGTCGCGCAGGAGGTCCTGGAACTCGGGGGCGGCGTCGCCGTGCTCGGCCAGGAAGTCGCCGAGCAGGCCCGCCCAGCGGCGTCCCTCCTCGTCGGCGATCGGCGTCAGGTCGCCGGACGGCTTCCGCAGCCGCCGTTCGCTGTTCTCCAGCTCGCGGACCAGATCGGGTGCGCGGGCGGCCCCATGGCGGTTGAAGATCTTCTTCAGGCGCGTCTTGGTGGCTTCCCAGGTGTCTCGGGTCATGGCCTGGACCAAAGCCGCTCCCGCGGCGGCGGCGAGGCCGGCCAGGGCGGGATCCATCGCGACTCCTTCGTGTGCGACGCGTTTCCCCACTGGACGGCTAATGCCAGGCCAGTATGCAGCGCGGCGCGGAGTTTTTCCAGGAATCGCGGCATCGCGCATGAATGTTTACTGGGTAAGGACACGACAATCGGCCGGACGGCCGGTTAAGGACCGCCGTTAAGCGTGATCTCCGTTCGCAGCTCAGGCGGAGAGTGGAATGTCGTGACCGGCGGTCGCCGATCGCCGAGGTGGACGCGAGTGGCCCACTCGGCGGCCGGATCGGGCGTGAGCCGGCGCCGATTCTCCGGCACGGAAATCGCGGTGCCGGGCCGAATTGCGATATTCCCCTGAGCGCGCATCCGGCCAGCGGCAGCCGGTGCTCATGTCCAGGCACGGAGCGGCCGGGAGGCGCTCATGAGCGAAAGGCCGGTCCGGGCCCGGCCGGCCGGCGCCGCGGCGCCGTTCAGGGACGCGTCAGACGCTGAGGCGGTGGTGGGTCAGGAGGGTGGTGAGAGGGGTGCCGAGGGCCCATTCGGCGAGTTGGCCCCGGTCGACCATGGCGAGGGCCGCCGCCTGGCCCTCTCTGGCGGCGGGCGGGGTGAATCCGCTGGAAGTGACCAGGACACCGGTGTGTCCGGCGTAGGTGTGCGCGAGGGCGCCCAGGAGCTCGCGGACGTGCGGTGCTCCGAGGTTGCCGGTCCAGCGTTTGCACTGCACGGCGAACAGGCGGCCGTCCGGGGCGGTGGCCAGGACGTCGACCCCGCCATCGCCCGCCTTGCCCACCACGCGCACCTTGCGGAAGCCGTCGCGCCGCAGCAACTCGGCGACCAGATGCTCGAACCGCTCACCGCTCATGCGGTCGATGGCCTCAAGGTGGGAGTTGGCCTGGAGATAGTGGTCGCGATGGCGGCGCGCCCGCCGCGCGGCCAGCAAGCCCACGCCGAGCAGGGCCACCCCCGCCGTCAGGGTGGCGACCAGCAGCCACGGCCATGACGCCTGCACGAACTTCACCATCGCGTTGACCAGCGGCACCGCCGCGACCAGCCCCGCGACCGCCCACATGATGCCGTCACCACCGAAGCCGCGCCCTCCGCGCCGGGCGAGCCGTCGTCGCGCCATCGGAACCTCCTCGGAAGTCAGGTGGTCACACCGACGAGTGTGAACCCCGCCACCGACAATTCCGCTCCGGCCGAAGTCGGTGCGCGGTCCACCAATGTCCGCCGGGTCGGGCACCGTACGGCGGCGCCGGCATCGCCGTACCCCCGACTCGCCGACCCGGCGCCGGTCACTTCCCAGCGCATACCGGGTGGGGAACCGCACGGGAACGGCACGCGGTGAGGCTGGGGGTGACCGTACGGGTGGCTGTTTGCGGCGGTTGCCGGGTCGGGTGTCGTATGGCGGTGGTGGGATGGCCGCCGTAGCCCGGGTCGCCGGCCCGGGCCGGTCAGATGTAATTCACATTCGGATGGAGAACGGCACGGCGGGGGTGGTGGTCACTGGGTGGCGGCCGTGCGGAGGGCCTGGAACTGGTCCAGTAGTGCCTTGTCGCCGGAGAGACGGACGCCGTCGTCTCCGCCGCGGTTCCACAGCCAGAGCAGCAGCGGCTCGGCCTCGCCACTCACCAGCGCGTCGCCGTCGAAGCCGGTCGCGGCGTCCTTCACCTCCACCCCGGCCGGGGTGGCCCGCAGGGTCCAGGCGTGGTGGCCGGCGGAGACCGACAGGGGACGGGGATCCGGGCTTTCCAGCAGGGAGCCGAAGTCGTCCTTCCAGTGGGCGCTGCCATAGCCCACGAAGAGCCGCAAAACCTCGTCCACACCGTCGAAGGCGAGATCATCGGCGATGGGGGAGACGCCGCCTCCGGCGGCGAGCTCGGCGTCGACACGGTGGATGACGGTCTCCTGGGCCATCCGGCGGATCCAGAAGCCGACCGTCTGATCGGGCTCGTGCCAGGTGGCCGCGCGGTCGCCGGGGGAGTGTGCCGCGAAGGCGTCGGTCAACCTGGCGTAGTACCTGTCGAGCGCGGTCAGCGGGTCGGCCGGGATGGCCTCCGGCCAGTCGTCGGGGAAGGCGCCAAGCCGGATGCACTCGACCTTGTGCAAATAGACCTTGGCGACGTGCTCGGCGAGGTCCGCCACGGTCCACTCGGGACAAGAGGGCACGCGCGCCGAAGCGTCGGTCGCGACAACGGCGGCACGGAGTAGCGAGAAGTTCTCAGCGAGATGCTCAATAAGGCGAGATGATTCCATGCCCCCTATCGAACCAGGTCACACCGACACCTCGCTCATCCGTTTCCTCCCACCGCCCACGAGGGCCGGCCTCTTCGGCGGGTCAGGGGCGGGACAGGCTCTCGTCGTGGGCGCGGGCGAGGAATTTGGGGACGACCATGCGCCAGGCGTCGGTGACCAGCTCGCGCATCTCGTCATGGCCGAGGGCCGCCAGCCGCGCGCGGACCCACTGGTAGCGCTCGTCGGACGGCAGGGGCATGAGGAACTTCTCCGGCTCGGCGGCGACCAGAGCGGCGCGTTCCTCCTTGGGGAAGCCGAAGCCCATCAGCGTCTCGTCGGGGGAGATGGAGGCGTAGACGATGCCCCGCACACGGAACTTCACGTGGTCGCGGACCAGCGCCTCCTCGGTGCGGGCGAGCGACATCGCCACCCGCCGCACGTCGTCAACGGTGATCGCTCGCTCAACTTCTGCGGTCATGGTCCGCAGAGTAGCCATCCCCACCGACATTCCATCGAGACCTCGAAGGAGACCCTCGCCGGGCCGGTCGGTCCGCCGGCCCGGCGAGGGGGGTGTCCGAGAATCGTCGAGGTGGGATCGGCCGAGATCAGATCCGTCGAGATCAGCTCGGTCGAGGTCGGATCAGGTGCGGGTCCAGCGCTGGTTGGCTCCGCCGTTGCAGGACCAGATGGCGAGCTTGGTGCCGTTGGCGGTGGCGTTGTTCGGCACGTCCAGGCACTTGTTGGCGCCGACGGCGGTGATGCTGCCGTCGGAGTTGAACCGCCACTTCTGGTTGTTCTGGCCGTTGCAGTCCCAGATGATGACGGTGGCGCCGTTGGCGGTGCTCGCGCCGTTCACGTCCAGGCACTTGTTGCCGTAGACCCGCAGCTCACTGGAGCTGGTGGAGGTCCACTGCTGGCCGGCCTGCCCGTTGCAGTCGTAGATCTGCGCCTGGGCGCCGTTGGACTGCGAGCCGCCGGTCACGTCCACGCACCGGCCCGATCCGACGCCGCGGATCGCGCCCGCGCCACCCGCGGTGGGCGTCGGGGTCGGGGTCGGGGTGACCGTGGGCGTGGGAGTGGGCGACGGGTCGCCGGACTGGAACTGCGTGAAGAACTTCCACACCTCCGCCGGGGTCCAGCTCCTCCAGCCGCCGCAGTTGCACCCGTCGATCGGGCCGGGGTCGTGACCTCCGTCGAACGCCGCCCAGACGACCGGGTACCCCGCCCGGCAGCCGGAGTAGGTGGTGACGATGTGCGACAGGCTGCCGTTCGCCGGCTCGGGCGGGTTCTGCGCGGCGCAGCCGTTGGCCCTGACGAACGTGTCACGCAGCGATCGTCCCGCCGAGATGTTCAGCGTGCCGTCCCGGAGCCCGTGGATCCCCATGTACGCGACGGGCTGTGTGCCGCCGCTGCATCCGCTGAGGTTCCCCCCGCTGTAGACGGCGACCGCGCGGAAGACCGTCGGCCGGGCACAGGCGAGCGCGTACGTCATCGAGCCGCCGTAGCTGAACCCCGTGGAGAAGATCTGCGAGGTGTCGACGCACAGACCCGCCTCGATCTGCCGGAGCATGTCGTCGACGAAGGTCACGTCCCGGCCGCCGGAGTTGGCCCAGCCGTTGCTGATGCCCTGGGGGGCGACGAAGATCGTGCCGTTGTTCGCGGCGTCCGCCAGCCGCCTCAGGCCGTAGTACGACCAGTTGTACCCGTCGGACCCGCCCGAGTCGACGTCGTTGGCCGTGCCGCCCACCCAGTGGAACCCGAAGATCACCCGGTAGGGACGGTTGTTGTCGTAGGAGGCCGGGACCCGCAGGATGTAGCTGCGGTTCTGGCCGCCGCTGCTGATCGTGTGATTGCCGCTCGCCAGCGTGGGGGCACTGCCGCATCCGGCGGTCGGCGCGGCGGCGGCCGACGCGCTCTCGCGGATGCTGCTCAGCGCCGCCTGACCCGTCGCCAGGACGAGAAGTGCCGCGACGGCGACCGCTCCGAAGAGAGATCTGGGGTTCACCATCGCACTACTCCCTCTGCGGGGGCCTGGGCAGAGAAAACCATCGTTTCTCCTTAATGAGGGGTGAGACCTCGGCAGGCAGGTATGTTCCGCGTCAGGCGTGGCCACTTCCGGGGAATGCGGGGTGTCCGCTTCCGCGGCGGATGGTGGCCGGCCCAGCGGCGCTCACGGCCGGCCGTCGGCCGGATTTCGAGCAGCATCAATGTGTGGGATCTGTCGAACCGTGTCGCATGCTTCTCTTCCAGCTGCTGTGAAGTGACGCACAGCGGAGCACATCTGAATGTGACAGGGCCTGTCAAGGCGGCCCTTTCGCCCCGCGAAGCACCTGTACGCGCCCTTCACTTGTGACCAGGCAAGCCATTCGGACGGCATCGACCCCCATGATGAAAATTTCAACCAGAGCGCCTCGCGCACCCGGCGGCCCGGCACCGGTCCATGCCGGAGACCAACAGTGCTCGGGGGATGACGAGCGCCGATCAGCATGTCGAATCGATTCCTGAACGTGGACGTTCGCCTCCGCTCGGCCGCGCTCGCTCACCGCCTGCTGGCTAGTCTGTCCGGGAAGGTACGCGTTACCGGACGGGAGCACGAGAGTGGTGGGGCGCGCTTCCGCCGCGGCGCGTCTACGGTCGCTTTCCGTGGACGCGGCGGCGGCGTTCGTGACCGTCGCGGTGTTCTGGCTTCCGCCGATCACCGATGCGGCCGGCACGTGGCGCTCGGCCGCCGGACTGGTGCTGGCCGCGGTCACGGCGGCGGCGGTGCTGCTGCGGTGGCGGATACCGATGGTCGCGGCGCCGGCGGCCGGCGCCGCGACCCTGGCGGCGAGCCTGCTGGGAGTGTGCCAGGATCCGATGCTCGCCACCGCCTGGTGCTCGTACGCGCTGGCGCTGACGCACGCGTCGCGGGTTCGGCGGTTCGTGTTCGTCGTCGCCGGCGCCGGCGCCGTCCTGGCAGCCGTGACGGGCGTCCCGCGAGGAAGCCTGGGCGGCCTCGGGCAGCGCGTGGTGATCGCGGCCGCCGCGTTGAGCGTGTCGTGGTTGCTGGGGGTCACCGTCGGGAGGCGGATCGAGTCCGCAGCGGAGGCCGAACGTGCCCGGGCGGCCGAGCACGCCGCCCGCGTGCAGCTCGATGTCGCCCGGGACGTGCAC
This sequence comes from Sphaerisporangium sp. NPDC049457, assembly GCF_055586705.1. Taxonomy (NCBI): domain Bacteria; kingdom Bacillati; phylum Actinomycetota; class Actinomycetes; order Streptosporangiales; family Streptosporangiaceae; genus Sphaerisporangium; species Sphaerisporangium sp. NPDC049457. The sequence goes on from NZ_JBVJHR010000012.1 coordinate 211,963, forward strand.
GACGTGGTCGGGCACGCGCTCGCGCTGATCAGCGCCGAGGCCGGGGTGACGCGGGGCCTGGCGGACGCCCGCGAGCAGGAGCTGCGTGACGCTCTCGCCGGCATCGAGGGGCACGCGGCCCGGCGCCTCGGCACCGCACGCTGGGAGAAATCTTCAGCGCGACGGACAGGGTGCCTGGTGATCGAGATCAGAGGGCTAAGCAAGCACTATCGGAACCACAAAGCGGTCGACGACATCACTTTCACCGCGGAGCCGGGACGCGTCACGGGGTTCCTCGGCCCGAACGGGGCCGGCAAGTCGACCACGCTGCGCGTCCTGCTCGGCCTGGACGCGGCCACCGCCGGGCAGGCGCTGATCGGCGGCAGGCGCTACCGGGACCTGCGGCACCCGCTGCGCACGGTCGGCGCCCTGCTCGACGGGGCGGGGCCGGTGCCCGAGCGCCGCGCGATCGATCACCTGTGGTGGATCGCCCAGTCGAACCGCATCCCGCGCGGGCGGGTGCGGGAGGTGCTCGACCTCGTCGGCCTGGGAGACGCGGCGAGAAGGCGGGTGAAGAAGTACTCGCTCGGCATGAAGCAGCGGCTGGGGATCGCGGCCGCGCTGCTCGGCGAGCCGGAGATCCTCGTCCTCGACGAACCCGTGAACGGGCTGGACCCGGACGGCATCCGCTGGGTCCGTACCTTGCTCCGGGAGTACGCGGCCGCCGGCCGTACCGTGCTGTTGTCGAGTCATCTCATGACCGAGACGGCCGGCACGGCCGACGCCGTAGTGATCATCGACCGCGGTCGTATCGTCGGCCAGGGCTCGCTGGCCGAGGTCACGGCCGGCCATGCCTCCCTGGAGACGGCGTTCTTCGCCCTCACCGGCGACCGGATCGGACCGCGACGGTGAACGAGACCCGGGCGGAACTGACCAAGATCCGCACACTGCCCGGGGCGTTGATCGTCACCGGCGTCATCCTCGCCCTGCACGTGCTGGTGCAGTACCAGTCCATCGGCCTCCTCGCCGACGCGGTGGCGAAGATCACCCCGGACGGCGTCATCGAGGTCTTCACCGGACAGCCCCAGCCGGCGGGTGAGGCGATCCTCGGCCTGCTGGCCGGGGGATCTCTGCAGATGGGCCTGTTCCTGCCCGTGCTCGCCGCCGTGATCGCGGGTCAGGAGTTCCGCTCGCGGCAGCTCGGCGTGACCGTGCTCGCCATGCCGCGCACCGTCCGCCTGCTGGCCGCGAAGCTGCTCGGCACGGCACTGTACGTGCTCGTCGTCGCGATCCTCATCGCGGGGATCACCACCGCGTTCATGTACGTCGCCGTCAAAGGCTGGAACCCCGGGCTGCTCGTCAGCGGCGAGGCCCTCCTCGTGCACATCAGGTTCATCGTCTTCGCGGTCCTGTTCTGCCTCACCGGGTTCGCCGTCACCACGGCCGCGCGCAACACGCTGGCCGGCATCGTCGTCACCGTGGCACTGATCACCGTCACCATGACCCAGGTCCTGGCCGGGTCCGCGCCGGATCTCGACGCGCTGTTCCCGCTCAGCGCGGCCCGGAATCTCATCCTCGATCCCGGCGTCAACGACCTCACGGCCGGCCGGGCGCACGGCCTGCTCGTTCTCATCGGCTGGGCCGCCGCGACCGCCGCCGCCGCGGGGATCACGCTCAGCAAGAGGGACGCGCGATGAGCGCCCCGGCCGCCGTATCTCCGCCGGGGGCCATCCGGTTCCGCGACCTGCTGGCGGCCGAGCGCACCAAGATCATCACCCTCCCTGCCGCCTGGATCGCCCTGGCCGTCGCGTCCGGCGCCAACGCCCTGCTCGGCGTCGTCGCGGCCACGGACGCCGTCCGGGTCGCCGGGTCAGGCGGTGCGATCCCGGTGTCCCAGCTCGGCACCCTCATGCTGGCACCGGTCTACGCGTTCATCGCGATCGCGGTCTTCGCGGCCGGAAGCGAGTACCGCGGCGGTCAACTGCGCGTCAGCCTCGCCGCCGTACCCGACCGCAACCGGCTGTTCGCCGCCAAGCTCACCGCCGGCGTGACGCTCAGCCTGTTCGCGTCGGTACCGGCGGTCCTGCCGGGCTACGTCCTGCAGTCTCATGCGGCGGCTCGCGACGGCGAGCGGGCAGCCTTTGTGAGCCTCATAACGGCATATGTCGTGCTCAGCCTCATCGGCCATGGTCTCGCCGTCATCACGAAGGCGGTCATCACCCCCCTGGCCGTGCTCTTCGTCACGCCGGTCCTCATCTCACCGGCGTTCCGGGGCGCCCTGCCGCAGCTCGTGCGCTTCCTGCCGCACGAAGCCGCCCTGAGCCTGCTCAAAATGCCGGCCCACCACGCCACGGCCCTCGACCCCCGCACCGGTCTCCTCGTACTGACCACCTGGGCGGCCTTATCAGTCACCGCCGCCTGGCGAACCTTCATCCACACGGCAAGCTAGCCGCCCCGTCGCGCCGCCCCAGCCCCGACGAAGGGGGCACGGTCAGATCGTGGCCATGGTGACTGACCAGTCATCGCGTACATGCCGGCCGCGAGGCTCAAATCTCCTTCAGAAGAGCGAGGACCCCCTCGGCCGTGGGGTGATCGTCGCCGTAGCGGCTTACGAGGTCGTCATGTGCTCAGGCGATGGCGGGGGCAGCACGCGGCTCACCACGCCGGCGTACATCCGTACGGGGCTGGGCCCGGTGTCCAGGAAGTCCCCTGAACCGCCGAGGTCGGCGGCGAACGGCAGCAGGTCGTCGTATACCTCTTCGGCCGAGGCCGGACGGTTTTCGGGGTCGTATCTCATCGCGGTCGGGATGTGATCGAGGATCTCACCAAGGCTCTGACGTGGCGTTCTTCCAGGTCAGGCGGCGAGTTCGGCGTTCAAGTGGTCGCGGAACTCTCGGACCATGACGGTGTCCGCGTGCGGTTCCAGGCGCTCGGCGAACTGGCGGATGAGGTCGGTCGACCGGTTGGACGTCAGGGTCTTCGTCATGGGAATGGCGGCGCGGGCACAGGTCAGCGCCTGCTCCAACTCGCCCATGCCGAGGTACGCCTCAGCGGCGTGGATCTGATTGAACTGGGCCGTCCGCGGCACTCGGTCCTTGAACTCGCGCACGGCTGCTTCCGCGCGTTCCGCCGCCCTCTGGTGCTCGCCGAGCAGGCTCCAGCAACGGCCGGCCTGGGCGTCCAACTCGGTTACCTCGTACAGCGCGGTCCAGGCCGGGTCGCGGTCGGAGGTGCCTCGCCCGTGAGCGCGCTCGGCTTCGGTGAGCAACCGTTCGACCTGCTTCGCGTTGTGCCGGTCGGCGGTCTCGACAGGCTTGGTCTGCAACGACGTCGCCCACGCCTCCCTGACCAGCATCAGCGACATGGCGCGTGGAGGTGCGTCCGCCCGGCGGGCGGTGTCCACGGCCGCCCTCGCCAACCAGACAGCCCAGGTCGGTTGCTCCAGGTGGATGGCCTGCCGGGTCAATGTGGCCAGGACCCAGGCGCCGGTCAGGGGGTCGTTCGCGGCTTTGGCGAGGCGGAGGGCGTGGCCGAAGTGTTGCTGGGCCTGGCCGTGCTGGTTGACGTCGAAGGCGGTCCAGCCGGCCATCCAGCTCATCCCGGCCGCCGCGCTCATCAGCTCGGCCCCCACCCGGTCGTCGTACCGGCCGCGCAGCAGCGGCGTCACGTTCTCGTTCAGGTAGCGCAGCACCACCGGTCGCACGAGCCCGGCCCCGAACCGCTGGTCCATCTGGCTGAACGCCGTGCGGGCCTCGTTGACGCGCTCGACGTCCGCCAGGCCCACGGCCCGCCCGGAGCCCTCGTGCGCGGCCGACGCCGCCGGGCTGCCGTAGTTCCACGAGACCAGCCACTCGGCCAGGGCCGAGGGCACGAACGGCAGCGTGGCCAGCAGGTGACGACGGGACGGGTCCATCTCCAACCTCCACAGATGCGCGGCGGCCTTCACGGTAGCCACCAGCGCGCCGCCCGCGCCGTCAGCGGCCGGCCACGATGGTGTCGCCCCGAAGGCCCACCCTTCTATCCACTCCTCGACCTGCACCAGCTCCACCCCGAACGCGGTGGCGATGCGCGCCCGGTAGCAGGCCCGGACGCCCTGCTCGCCGCGCTCCCAGCGAGCCCAGGTCGTGGCGGCGACCCCGACCGCTTCGGCCGCCTCCTCCTGGCTCATGCCGGGCCGCCTGCGCGCCCGCGCCAACTCCGGCCGTCCCGCCTGCCGCCGCGTCTCACCCACGGTTGCCCCCTTGTGATCGGATGACTACACATTGTGAGTATCGCGGCATGGCCGCCGCCGCCATCCCCGGAAAACGCCCAGCAAGCGACCAGCCGGGCGACGATCGACCACCTCGCCCGACTCGCCGGTGTCCGCTGGCCGCGGCGAGGTCAGACCCGGCGAACGGCGGCGGCAAGCTCCCGGACTCCGGTGACCCTCGGATGCGATACGGCCAGTTCATCGGCGATCTCGCGGATGGCCGGCCTGTCCCGGACCTCACTGGGGGCGTGTTCGTACGCGACGAGGAGATGGTGCGTCGTCTGCTCCGGTTTTCCCCAGCGCCACCACGCCCGCGCCAGATCGGTGTGGAGCCGTCCCTTCCGCTCAGGTGTCGGGAAGTGCTCCGCCCTCAGATCGCGGCCCGCGTGGAGCGCCGTCCCCGCATCGCCGAGCGCCCAGTGGACGCCCACCCGGTAGAGGGTGACCTGGGCAGGTGTCGCACCGGGCGGAGTTCCCCCGGAACGCGGCCGCCTGGCCGCGCGTTCGGCCTCGCCGATCATCTCCAGCGCCCGGTCGCGGTCGCCGGCCTGTGCTCCACACCCGTGACTACGCCGACTTCTGCCGGCGCGTCGCGGGCCGCTTCATCCACCACACCCCCGACGACACGGCGGGCGAGTCCTCCGGGAGTGGGTGCGCCACAGCCGTTACCGTCGAGGCGATGAGGGCGGCCGGGCTCCCGGTCGACATCGACCTGTGGACGGTGCCCGGTGAGTGCCAGACCGACAAGTGCCACCAGTGCCATGCGGGGTGCGCCGACAGCCCTTCGTAGGCGAGAGTGGTCCGAGCTGCCCAAACGGGTCCGCGTGGCCGTCGAGGAGCAGGTCGGGACGGTCATCGCGGCCCGGTCGGCCGAGGTCGGCCTGACAGCCGGGGTGGCCGCCACGATCACCACCATGGGGGCCGTCTTCTTCGTGAAGGCGGCCCCCATCCGCGCGCCCGCCGCGGCTCACTACGTCCGGGAACGCGCCGTGAACCAAGCGCTGCCCGCGACCGTTCCCGCGCCACGGATGATCTGGGCCGATGACGTCGCCGGATGGCATGTCCTGGTGTTCGCGCATGCCCCCGGCCGCTCCTCCGACCTCGCTCCCGGCTCACCGGATCTCGCGGCCACGTTGGACGCGGTCGAAGCACTCGGCATCCCGTGCCCATGGCGGGAGGCCCCCTCGGCGTCCGGCAAAGGTCACGCTCTGCTCCTGGGAGCCGGCCGTCTCATCGACGCTCCACCGGCCGAGTTCGCCCGCTGCGCGGTTCTCGCGAAGAACCTCGACCCCGCGGATCTGATGGGACCGGTTCTGACGCATGCCGATCTGCACTCTGGCAACATCCGCGTCGACCACGCCGGCGTGAGCTTCGTCGACTGGTCGCTCGCCTGTGCGGGGGCCTCGTGGCTCGACATCGCGTTGCTCCTGCCACGGCTCATCGACGCCGGGCACAGTCCCGCCCAAGCGGAGCAGGTTGCCTCTCGTGTACCGGCATGGACGTCCGCGCCCCCGGACACGGTGACCGCCTTGGCCGCCGTCCGGGCGCTGTTCGCCGCGCACATGGCCGTGACCGGTCCCGCTCACCTGGCGGACACGCGCCGCGGAACCGCCGCCGCATGCCGGGCGTGGGTGGAGTACCGCGCGAGCTGAAGGCCGCCGGCTCGCGGCTCGTCGGATGTCGTCGGGCGGTCACCCGGCGACCACGCGCGGCGTCTGATCATTCCATGTGGCCTGTACGGACAGTCATCGGTGTTCAGCTCGCCGCCCTTGGCGCGTTTCCTGCTGTCACGGCAATCGACAGTGAATGGAGCGCGCCAATGCGGCCGGTCGACGGCATCCCCTCGGGCAGCCCCCACGCCATCCCCCCAGGCGTCCCCGAGCGATCTTCGCCGGAACCGTCCTCGCCATCCGAATGGCCGGGACCGGGTGGACGCCGGCCCGCGCGGACGGCGGGGCTGCCTGCCCGCCATCGGCCGCCGCTGGGATGGGCTAATAGGGCGGGCGCGGCATTGGTCATCTTTCAGCCGCCCCGGTATCTGGCTGGTGACCTTGTGCCTGGGACGGGCACGGGCGGCCGAGGTGAGGCGCCTTTGGCGGCGGGGAGGTCAGGGGAGGGTGCGGGTGAGGAGGAGGGCGACGTCGTCGTATTGGCGGGGGAGGGCGGCGATGATGGCCTCGCAGGTGGAGTCGAGGGTGTGGCGGGGGGAGGCGAGGGCGCGGCCGAGGGAGGCGATGCCGGTGTCGATGTCCTGCTCGCGGCTCTCGACGATGCCGTCGGTGTAGAGGCCCAGGATGCTGCCGGGCGGCATCGGCACCTCGGTGGTGGTGAAGGCCCTCGCGAAGTCGGGGTCGCCGAGGCCGAGCGCCAGCCCCGGCGGCAGGTCGATCACCGACGCGTCGCCGCCGGGGTGGACGAGGATCGGGGGAGGGTGCCCGGCGCAGGACAGCGCGCAGGTGTGGGTGGCGAGGTCGACGATGGCGTACAGGCAGGTGGCGCACTGGATGGAGTCCATGTCCTCTGCCATGTGGTCGAGCCGGCGCAGCACGTGGTCGGGCGGCTGGTCGGTGCCCGCCAGGGCCCGGACGGCCGCGCGGAGCTGGCCCATCGCGCCGGCCGCCACGGCGCCGTGCCCCATGGCGTCTCCGATGACCAGGGCGATGCGCGTGTCCGACAGCGGGATGACGTCGTACCAGTCGCCGCCCACCCGCATGGCGCTGGCCGGGAGGTAACGGTGGGCGACCTCCAGGCCCGGCGGGACGGCGAGCGTGCGGGGCGCGAGGTTGTGCTGCAGGGCCTGCGCGGTGTCGCGTTCGCGGGTGTAGAGGCGGGCGTTGTCGATGGAGATGGCGGCCCGGACGGCGAGGTCTTCGGCGAGCGCCTTGTCGTGCTCGTCGAAGCGGCGACGGTCGGGGGAGCGTGAGAAGGAGATGAACCCGAGCACCATGCCACGCGCGGTCAGCGGCACGGTGAGGAACGAGGAACGCTCCAGGTAACGCAGCGCCGGCTCGCCGAGCACCCCGATGATGCGGTCGAGGTCGTCGAGCTTGAGTTCGGCCGACGAGGAGCAGACCGGCGCGTTGGACGCCATGCAGCGGCAGGCGGGATGCCGGGCCCCGTAGGTGACGACCTCGTCGGCGGGGAAGGCGGCGTGCCACTGGCCCTCGTCGGTCTCGCGGGTGCCCAGCCTGAAGGCGAGCCGGCGGACGCGTGCGGACCCGTCGGGCGCGTGGTAGGGGCGCTCCTCGTCTCTGAGCAGACCTTCGAGGACGTAGAGGGCGGCGGTGTCGGCCAGGCGCGGCACGGCGATCTCTGTGAAGTCCGCGGCGGCCTGCCGGGGGTCGAGGGTGGCGCCGACGTGCGCGCTGAGCACGTTCAGCAACGCGAGGCGCTCGCGCGTCGTGGCGTCCGCGCCGTCGTGATGGGGAAGGGCGGTGTCCACGGCGGTGACCAGGACGGCTCCCCAGGCGCCGGGACGGGCCAGCGGCTCGAAGGTGAACGCGACGTCGTGGACGCGGCCGTCGGCGCATTGGGCGGAGAGCACGTCGCTCCACCGCGCGCCCGCGGCGACCTCTTCGAGCAGGCGGCGCACCATGTCGCGGCGGGTGCCGCGCAGCAGCAGGTTGCAGATGTCGCGGCCCATGGCCTTGTCGGCCGCGGGCCCGAACAGGCGCATCGCGCCGCCGCTCCATTGGGTGACGCGCCCGGCGGTGTCGAGCACCATGGCGGCATGGCCGGCCAGGTGCCGCACGCCCGGGCGTGGGCGGCGGGTGTCGCCCGTCGCTGAGCCTGCCCTCGCCGCACGCGCCACCAGACCCCCTGACAACGGATGGAACATCGTGTCCGGCGCCGCGTGGAGGTGTCTGGACACTCCTACCTATGCGGATCTGCGGCTACCGTCAGTAAATTAGCATCTACGCTGCGCTTCCTTTTGCGAAACCTCTTCAAGTGGAAGCCCGCGACCGCTTCGGGGCCACGGTTCGCTCGTGGTCGTGAGTGGGTGTGGAATCGCCCTGTGGGGCCCGGATCGCGGCTGTGCATCGATGCTGAGCAGCGGCGATCCGGCGCGGCTCGGTCGCCGGGCGTGTCGATCCACTCGGGAGAGTGGCTGGTATCACACTGCTCTACCGGAATTGTGTGACCGCGTAGGACGGTTGGCCCCAGCGTGACCCCTGCCCCGCTCTTGACCTGGCCCATTCCCGCGGCCGACGGTCCGCCGTGCATGTGTCGCTGTCATAGCTGACGCGGAAGCCCCGCTCACAGCCCCTTCTCGCCCGGACGTGACCGTCCTCTATTTCGGATATAACCTACCTGTGATACATGTTTCTGGCCTTCGCAAGGTCTACGGCAACGGCGTCGTCGCGATCGACGGCGTCGACCTCGACGTCCGCGAGGGCGAGATCTTCGGTGTGCTCGGGCAGAGCGGCGCCGGCAAGAGCACGCTGCTGCGATGTGTCAACCTGCTCGAACGTCCCACTGCGGGCACCGTCAGGGTCGCCGGCCAGGAGCTGACCGCGCTCGGCCAGGCCGACCTGCGCCGCGCCAGGCAGGGCATCGGCATGATCCACCAGCACTTCGCCCTGCTGTCGTCCCGCACGGTGGCGGGGAACGTCGCCTTCCCGCTGGAAGTGGCCGGGCTGCCCCGGGCCCGGCGCGCGGCGCGCGTGCGCGAGCTGCTTGAGCTCGTCGGGCTCGAAGGAAAGGCCGCGGCCTACCCCGCACAGCTCTCCGGCGGCCAGAAACAGCGCGTCGGCATCGCCCGCGCCCTCGCCGCCGGACCGAAGGTCCTGCTGTCGGACGAGGCGACCAGCGCGCTGGACCCCGGGACCACGCAGTCCATCCTCGCCCTGCTCAAACGCCTCAACGCGGAGCTGGGCCTGACGATCCTGCTGATCACCCACGAGATGCACGTCATCAAGGGCGTCTGCGACTCGGTGGCGATCATGCGGGACGGCCGCGTCGCCGAGGCCGGCACCCTGGCCGAGCTCGTCGCCCGTCCCGGATCGCTGCTCACCCGCGAGATCTTCCCGCTCCCGGAGCCCGCGCCGCCCGGCACCGTGACCCTCACCTTCGCGGGACGGGCCGACGAGCCGGTGATGTCCACGCTGGTGCGCGGGTTCGACGTGGACGTCAACGTCCTGGGCGGCTCGCTGGAGAACCTCGGCGGGCGGCCGGTGGGACGGCTCCGCGTACGGCTCGAAGGCGGCGACCACGCCGGCGCCCTCGGTCACCTGCGTGAACGCGGTGTGATCGTCGAGGAGGCCCCGCCGTACCAGGCCGCCGCGCCGATCACGGAGGAGGCCCGGTGAACGCCGACGAACTGCTGCCCGCGCTGACGCAGGCGACCGGCGAGACGGTCCAGATGGTGTTCTGGTCGGCGCTGCTGACGCTGGTTCTCGGCCTTCCGCTGGGCGTGTTCCTGGTCACCACCGACCGTGGCGGCCTCACGTCCGCCCCGGCGGTCAAGGCGGTGCTCGGCGGGGTCGTCAACATCGGGCGGTCGCTGCCGTTCATCGTGCTGATGGTCGCGATCCTGCCCTTCACCCGCCTGGTCACCGGCACCACCATCGGGACGGTCGCCGCGATCGTCCCGCTGACGCTCGGAGCCGTGCCGTTCTACGCCCGGCTGGTCGAGACCGCGCTGCGCGGGGTCGAGCGCGAGGTGGTCGAGGCCGCCCAGGCGATGGGCGCCGGCCGCGTGCGGGTGGTCGGCCGCGTCATGCTGCCCGAGGCGCTGCCCGGACTCGTCGCCGGGCTGACCGTGACCATCGTGGCGCTGATCGGCTACTCGGCGATGGCCGGCGCGATCGGCGGCGGAGGGCTCGGCGACCTCGCCATCAGGTACGGCTACCAGCGCTTCGACACGACCGTGATGATCATCACCGTCGTGTTGCTCGTGGTGGTCGTACAGCTGATCCAGAGCCTCGGCGACCTCCTGGCCCGCCGGCTGTCCCGTAGATGAGACCCGCGGACGACAGATGAGACGCGCGGACGACGAACTGCGAACGAAGACCCGCGGACGACGACCGCGGACGAAGACCGGCGGATGAGACCCGCAGATGAGCACAAGGAGATATCGGATGCGTAAGTTGATCGGCCCCCTGGCGGCCGCGGTGCTCGCGTTGACCCTGGCGGCGTGCGGCGCGTCCGGCGGGGCGGAGCCGGCCGCGGCGAAGGACGGCGTGCTGAAGATCGGCGTGAGCCCGGTGCCGCACGCGGAGATCCTGAAATTCGTCAAGGACAAGCTGGCCCCCGCCGCCGGGCTCAAGCTGGACATCGTCGAGTTCACCGACTACGTGCAGCCGAACGTGCAGTTGCAGGAGGGCCGGCTGGACGGCAACTACTTCCAGCACCGTCCCTACCTGGCAGACTTCCTCAAGTCCAAGGGCGGCAACGAGCTGACCTTCGTCCAGGCGGTCCACCTGGAGCCGCTCGGCCTGTACTCGCGGAAGGTCAAGAGCGCCGGCGAGCTGGCCTCAGGGGCGACCATCGCCGTGCCGAACGACGCCACCAACCTCGGACGCGGGCTGAAGCTGCTGGAGGACAACGGCCTGATCACCCTCAAGCCGGGCGCGGGGACGGCGGCCACCGAGCGGGACGTGGCGCAGAACCCCAAGAACCTGCGATTCAAGCCGCTGGAGGCCGCCCAGCTGCCGCGCTCGCTGGAGGACGTCGACGCGGCCGTGATCAACGGCAACTACGCCCTGGAGGCCGAGCTCAAGCCGGCCTCCGACGCCCTGGTACTGGAGAAGGCCGAGAACAACCCTTACGCCAACGGCCTGGTCGTCCTCAAGGGCCACGAGAACGACCCGCGGATCAAGAAGCTGGCGCAGCTCCTGGCCGGCCCGGAGGTCAAGAAGTTCATCGAGGACACCTACCAGGGCTCGGTCACCTCCTCCACGACCTGACCCTTTCGCGCAAGGCCGCCCGCCCGCCGTACAGCGGCGCCGAATTCGCCGCACCACTTCCCACCGCCGCGGCGCCATCACGCACAGCCTGTGGGGGCGAGCGAGCAGGGCGACCAGGCGGACGGTCGGGGGCCCGGTCGTCGCGGTGGGTCAGGGGGGCGGGGGCGCCGGGGGGCCGGGGGTGGCAGGGGGGTGGCGGAGGCCTTCGAAGGCTGTTTTGCAGACCATTTCGGCTAGCGCGTCGGCGTCCAGGCCGCCGCGGGGTCTGTACCACTCTGTCAGTGAGTTGACCAGCCCGAACAGCAGGCGGCTCGCGACGGCGGGGTCCACGTCGGGACGGACGTCGCCCTCGGCCTCCGCCTGCCGCACCAGCTCGCCCACCATGTGGTCGAACTCGCGGCGGCGGGCCAGGGCCCGTCGCTCCACCTTGGTGTTGCCGCGCACCCGCAGCAGCAGCGTGACGAACGGGAGGCGCTCGACCAGCACGTGCACGCTGCGGCGCACCAGATGTTCGAGCCGGTCGATGGCCCGGCCCTCCATGGCGGCGGTCTCGCGCGCCGCGTCGGACAGGCCGTCGAGCGCGCGGTCGACCGCCAGGCGGAGCAGTTCGTCCTTGCCGGAGACGTGATGATAGATCGCCGACTTGGTGATGCCGAGCCTGCGGGAGAGGTCCTCCATGCTGGTGGCCTCGTACCCTCGCTCGTTGAACGCCTTGACCGCGACGGCCAGCAGTGACTCCAGGTCGTAGCCGGGACGGCCCCGGCGGGGCGGCGTGACCGGCGCGGCGGTCATCGACGGTCCCGGTCGGCCCGGTGGGCTCGGTGGGATGGCGTGACGCCGGGGATGGTCATCGACGCTCCTCGTAGGGCGGCGTGATGCCGGTGGTGGTCATCGCAAGAAGTATTTCAGAAGGGCCCCGTCGAGCCATGCCGGTAAGGCCGCCTCGACTCCCGCGGTTCAGGGGGTTCGGTCGCTGGGGGTGGTGGGTTCGGGGGGTGTGGGCGGGTGGCGGTGGTCGATGACGCGGCGGAGTTTGCCGACCGAGCGTTCGAGGGTCTCGGGGTCGACGACCGCGCACTCCACGCCGACGCCGACGGTGTCCCGTACGGCCGCCACCACCTCGCCGGCCGCGAGGGCGCGGCGCTCGGCAGGGCAGTCCGGACGCGCCTCGACCCGCACGGTCATGTGGTCCAGGCGGCCCCGGCGGGTGAGCAGGAGCTGGAAGTGCGGGGACAGCCCAGGAGTGCGCAGGACGACCTCCTCGATCTGGGTCGGGAAGACGTTCACCCCCCGCAGGATGATCATGTCGTCGCTGCGCCCGGTGACCTTCTCCATCCGCCGGAACGGTCGTGCGGTGCCCGGGAGCAGCCGGGTCAGGTCGCGGGTGCGGTAGCGGATGATCGGCAGGGCCTCCTTGGTGAGCGAGGTGAACAGCAGCTCGCCCTTCTCGCCGTCCGGCAGCGCCTCGTCGGTGAAGGGGTCCACGACCTCGGGGTAGAAGTGGTCCTCCCAGATGTGCAGGCCGTCCTTGGTCTCCACGCACTCCTGCGAGACGCCCGGGCCCATGACCTCCGACAGCCCGTAGATGTCCAGCGCGTCGATGTCCAGGCGGTCCTCGATCTCCTGGCGCATCCGCTCGGTCCACGGCTCGGCGCCGAACAGCCCGAGGCGCAGCGAGGTGGAGCGCGGGTCGACGCCCTGCCGTTCGAACTCGTCGACCAGGGCCAGCATGTAGCTGGGCGTGACCATGATGACGTCCGGTTCGAAGTCCATGATCAGCTGCACCTGGCGGGCCGTCATGCCGCCCGACACCGGCACCACCGTGCAGCCGAGGCGCTCGGCCCCGTAGTGCGCGCCGAGGCCGCCGGTGAACAGCCCGTACCCGTAGGCCACGTGGACGATGTCGCCGGGCCGGCCGCCGGCGGCGCGTATCGAGCGGGCGACCAGGTCGGCCCAGGTGGACAGGTCGCGCTCGGTGTAGCCGACCACCGTCGGACGGCCGGTCGTGCCGCTGGAGGCGTGGATGCGCCGCACCTGCTCACGGGGGACGGCGAACATGCCGAAGGGGTAGTTCTCCCGCAGGTCGTGCTTGGTGGTCATCGGGAACCGGGCGAGGTCGCGAGCGTGCGGCAGTCCTCCGGGCGCACACCCGCGCGGTCGAACGAGCGGCGGTAGAACGCCACGTTGTCGTAGGCGTGCCGGAGCGTCCACTGGAGGCGTTCCAGCTGGAGGGCGCGCAGCTCGTCCTGGCCGATGCGCTCGACCGGCTCAAGACGTCCTGGATCTCTGAGGCCCGCCGCGTGTCGAAGGCTGCTCACCGAGCCCGCTCCGTTCGTCCGTTCGCCGCCGTTTCGAAGGTCCCCGGCCGCCCGGGGCGTCCTTCTGCGGACGCCGCGAGCCGTCCCGCCCAACGTACTGACCGAATGGCCGGTTGATGCGGATTTGTCGTCAGTTAAGGGTCGCCGATCACCCGCTGTCAAGGGGTGTCGTGAGCCGCTGAGAGTGGGTAGGAGCCAATGGGCCGCCGTGCCGTCACGGCTCCCCGCGCCCGCGCGGCGCGGGGATACCATCCTGGCGAACGGCCCGCATGGTGTTCCTCGATGGGGAGGTCGGCTATGGCCCCGCTCAGCAGCTACGTCACCGGTTCCTGGCACGTCCCGCGCGACGAGGGGGCCCCGCTGCACGACGCGGTCACCGGGGAGGAGATCGCCAGGCTCTCCTCGGCCGGCGTCGACTTCCGCGCCGCGCTGGAGTACGGGCGCCGCACGGGCGGCCCCGCGCTGCGCGAGCTGACCTTCCACCAGCGTGCCGCGCTGCTGAAGTCGCTGGCCTCGCACCTCCGCGAGCACCGCCAGGAGCTGTACGAGCTGTCGCTGCGCACCGGCGCCACCCTCAACGACTCGCGGTTCGACGTGGACGGCGGCATCGGGGTGCTGTTCTCCTACTCCAGCAAGGGCCGGCGCGAGCTGCCCAACGACACCGTGCACCTCGACGGCGGCGTCGAGCCGCTGAGCAAGGGCGGCTCGTTCGCCGGACAGCACCTCTACACGCCCATGCGCGGCGTCGCCGTGCAGATCAACGCGTTCAACTTCCCCGTCTGGGGGCCGCTGGAGAAGCTCGCGCCGGCCTTCGTCGCCGGCATGCCGTCGCTGGTGAAGCCGGCCGGGCAGACCGCCTACGTCACCGCCCGGCTGGTCGAGCTGATCGTCGCCTCCGGCATCCTGCCCGAGGGCGCGCTGCAACTGGTGTGCGGCAGCGCGGGCGATCTGTTCGAGCACCTCACCGAGCAGGACGTGGTGGCGTTCACCGGCTCGGCGTCCACCGCCCAGAAGCTGCGCACCCACCCGGTCGTCGCCGCCCGCTCGGTGCGCTTCAACGCCGAGGCCGACTCGCTGAACTGCTCGATCCTCGGCCCGGACGCCGCCCCCGGCGACGCCGCGTTCGACCTGTTCGTCGAGCAGCTCGTGACCGAGATGACCGTCAAGGCGGGGCAGAAGTGCACGGCGATCCGGCGGGCGTTCGTCCCGGCCGGGCTGATGGACGCGGTGGCCGAGGCCGCCGCCGCCCGGCTCGCGCGGGTCACGGTCGGCCACCCGGCCGACCCGTCGGTGCACATGGGCGCGCTCGCCGGCGTCGGCCAGCGCGAGGAGGTCCGCCGCGCGCTCAAGGCGCTCATCCCCGCCGGGTCGGTGGTGTACGGCGACCCCGAGCGGGTGGAGGTCGTCGGCGCGGACGCCGAGCGCGGGGCGTTCGTCTCGCCGCTGCTGCTGCGCGTGGACGAGGCCGACCGCCCCGAGCCGCACGAGGTGGAGGCGTTCGGCCCGGTCAGCACGCTCATGCCCTACACCTCGGCCGAGCGGGTGGTCGAGCTGGCCGCGCGCGGCCAGGGCAGCCTGGTCGGGTCGGTGGTCACCGGCGACCGCGGCTTCGCCCGCGAGGTGGTGCTCGGCGTCGCCCCCTGGCACGGCCGCCTGCTCGTCCTTTCCGCCGAGGCGGCCAAGGAGTCCACCGGGCACGGGTCCCCGCTGCCCGTGCTCGTGCACGGCGGCCCCGGGCGGGCCGGCGGCGGCGAAGAGATGGGCGGCGTCCGCGGCGTGCTGCACCACATGAACCGCACCGCCGTCCAGGCGAGCCCGTCCATGCTGGGGGCGATCACCGGGCGCTGGGTGCCCGGCGGCGAGCGCGAGGTGACCGCGGTGCACCCGTTCCGCAAGCACCTGGAGGAGCTCAGGCCGGGCGACACGGTGGTCGCGGGCCCGCGCCGCGTGGAGCTGGCCGACATCGAGCACTTCGCGGAGTTCACCGGCGACACCTTCTACGCCCACATGGACGAGGAGGCCGCCAGGGCCAACCCGTTCTTCGACGGCAGGGTCGCCCACGGGTACCTGATCGTCTCGCTGGCCGCGGGCCTGTTCGTCGACCCCGACCCCGGGCCGGTGCTGGCCAACTACGGCCTGGAGAACCTGCGTTTCCTCACCCCGGTCTACCCCGGGGACGAGCTGACGGTCACGCTCACCGCCAAGCAGATCGACCCGCGAGAGGGCGCCGCGTACGGCGAGGTGCGCTGGGACGCCGACGTGACCAAGCAGGACGGCTCGTCGGTGGCCAAGTACGACGTGCTGACCCTCGTGGCCAGGCGCGACGGCTGAGCCCGTGGCCTTCCCCACCTCGGTGGCCCGCCCGTGCGCGAGGCCCGCCGCCTTGCGCGCGACCGGCCGCTGAGCGAGACTGATAACTGACCGAATGTTCGGTAAAGGGGTGGCGCTGGATGGCTGAACTCCAAAGGCATTTCGACCGGACGATCGAGCAGGACCGCCGCGTCGAGCCGCGCGACTGGATGCCCGACGGCTACCGCGCGACGATGATCCGCCAGATCGCCCAGCACGCCCACTCGGAGATCATCGGCATGCAGCCCGAGGGCGAGTGGATCACCCGTGCGCCCACCCTGCGGCGCAAGGCCATCCTGCTCGCCAAGGTCCAGGACGAGGCCGGCCACGGACTCTACCTGTACTCCGCCGCCGAGACGCTCGGCGCCGACCGCTCAGAGCTGACCGCGATGCTCATCGAAGGGCGGCAGAAGTACTCCTCGATCTTCAACTACCCGACGCTGAGCTACGCCGACGTCGGGGTGATCGGCTGGCTGGTCGACGGCGCGGCCATCTGCAACCAGGTGCCGCTGTGCCGCAGCTCGTACGGGCCCTACGCGCGCGCCATGATCCGCATCTGCAAGGAGGAGTCGTTCCACCAGCGGCAGGGCTACGAGCTGCTGCTGACCATGATGAAGGGCACCCCCGCCCAGCGTGACATGGTGCAGGACGCGGTGGACCGCTGGTGGTGGCCGTCGCTGATGATGTTCGGCCCGCCCGACGACGCCTCGCCCCACACCGCGCGCTCCATGGCCTGGAAGATCAAGCGGCACACCAACGACGAGCTGCGGCAGCGCTTCGTCGACATGACCGTGCCCCAGGCCGAGGCGCTCGGCGTCACGCTGCCCGACCCCGAGCTGCGCTGGAACGCCGAACGCGGCCACCACGACTTCGGGCCGGTCGACTGGTCGGAGCTCAAGCGAGTGATCAGCGGCGACGGGCCCTGCAACGCGCGGCGCCTCGCCGTACGCCGCGCCGCGCACGAGAACGGCGCCTGGGTCCGCGAGGCCGCCGCCGCGCACGCCCGCAAGGCCGCGCGGCCCGCGCCCGGTGAGCGGGGGCACGGGGCCGGACCCGGCGATGCCGGACGCCGCGAGACCGGACGCGAGGAGACCGCCGAGGCGGCGGAGGTGAGGGCATGAGCGACTGGCCGCTGTACGAGGTGTTCGTGCGCAGCAAGCGAGGGCTCAACCACGTCCACGTCGGCTCGCTGCACGCCGCCGACGACGAGACCGCGCTGCGTCACGCCCGCGACCTGTACACCCGTCGCAACGAGGGCGTGAGCATCTGGGTGGTCCGGTCCGACCACATCGCCGCCACCAGCCCCGACGAGAAGGACCCCTTCTTCGCGCCCAGCGGCGACAAGGTCTACCGGCACCCGACCTTCTACGCCATTCCCGACGACGTCCCGCACATGTGAGGCCGCGATGTCCTCCGACGCCTCCAACTCGTCCGCATCGTCCGGCGTGCCCGACGTGTCCTTCGGGTCTTCCGTGTCCTCTGGGTCTACTTCGTCCGCGCGGCCGCCGCTGCGCCCGCCCGCCTCGGAGCCACGGCCGCCGGTCACGGCCGCGGGCCCGGACGCCGGCCCGGCCGCCGGCGAGACGCACGACGACGACCGGGCGTACGAGTTCTCCCTGGCCGACGCCTATGAGGCGATCAACGAGGCCGACGATCCCCGCTGGGCGTACGGCACCGGGTTCGCCGACCCGCTGGCGGGCGTCGACACCCGGATGCCCGACGGCGTGGACGGCGCCGACCTCGCGGCGTACTGCCTGATGCTCGGCGACGACGCGCTGGTCATGTCGCACCGGCTCCAGGAGTGGTGCACGCGCGCCCCCGAGCTTGAGGAGGAGGTGGCGCTGGCCAACATCGCCCTCGACCTGCTCGGGCAGGCCCGGCTGCTGCTGTCGCGCGCGGGCGCCGCCGAGGGGGCCGGTCGCGACGAGGACGCGCTGGCGTTCCTCCGCGAGCCGGGGGAGTTCCGCAACGTCCGCCTCGCCGAGGCGGAGAACGGCGACTTCGGGCGAGAGACGGCCCGCCTGCTGGTCTTCTCGACCTGGCGGCTCGCGCTGCTCGACCGCCTCGCGGGCTCGCGCGACCCGGTGCTCGCGGCCGTCGCCGTCAAGGGGGTCAAGGAGGTCGCCTACCACCGCGACTACGCCGCCGGCTGGGTCGTCCGGCTGGGCGACGGCACGGCGTACTCGCGTCGGCGCGTGAGCGAGGGCCTGGCGGCCGTGTGGCCGGACGTGGCCGAGCTTTTCGTCCCGCACGAGGTGGAGTCGAGGCTGGCGGCGGCGGGTGTGGGCGTGGACCCGGCCACGCTGCGCGAGGAGTTCGACGCCGTCATCGGCCAGGTCCTCACCGCCGCCACCCTCCCCGTCCCGGCGACCGTCCCACCGGTCGGAGGCCCGCCGGTCGGTGACCCGTTCGTCGAGAACCCGCCCGTCGAAGGCGCGCCCGACTCCGGTGACCGCTCCGGCGGGGACGGGCGAGGGCGCGGGCGGGACGGCGCGCACACCGCCGCCCTGACCCGGCTGCTGGCCGAGATGCAGAGCGTCGCACGGGGGAACGAGGGGGCGACATGGTGAGCGCGAGAGAGGCCGCGCGGGCCCGCCGGAACCGGCGCGGCGAGATCGCCGGGGCCGGAGGCGGGTCCCGCGCGCGAGGCGGGGCGAGCGCGCGGGAGGTCGCCGGGGCCGTGCCCGACCCGGAGCTGCCCATGCTGTCGCTCGCCGACCTCGGCATCCTGCGCGACGTCGAGGAGACCGGCGGCGGAGGCGTCGTCGTCACCGTCACCCCCACCTACAGCGGCTGCCCTGCCATGGGCGCCATCAGGGCCGACCTGTCGGCCGCCCTGCGCGCGGCCGGGTACGCCGATGTGGAGGTGCGCACGTCGCTCGCCCCCGCCTGGACCACCGACTGGATCACCGAGGAGGGCAGGCGCAAGCTCGCCGGCGCGGGCATCGCCCCGCCCGGTCCCGCCCCGGCGCGCCGGGCGGGCCCGGTGCCGCTGACCCTGGGCCCGGTCCGGCGGCGGGTCGGCTGCCCGCGCTGCGGGTCGGGCGACACCGAGGAGGTCTCCAGGTTCGGGGCCACGGCGTGCAAGGACCTGTGGCGCTGCCGCGCGTGTCAGGAGCCCTTCGAGCACGTCAAGGAGCTGTGAGATGACCCGCGCCCGAACGGCTCCGGCCGCGGCGCGGCGCGGCAGGCCCGGGTTCGCCGCGTTGCGGGTGTCACGGGTGGACCGGCTGTGCGAGGACGCCGCCGCGATCACCTTCGACGTCCCCGGCGGGCGGGCGCGGGAGTTCGCGTTCCAGCCCGGCCAGTCGCTCACGCTGCGCAGGTTCGTGGACGGCCGCGAGGAGCGGCGCTCGTACTCCATCTGCGCCCCCGCGGGCGGGCCGTTGCGCATCGGCGTCAGGGAGATCCCCGATGGGTTGTTCTCGACCTGGCTGGTGCGCGGCGTCAGGCCGGGGGACCTGGTGGAGGCGCTGCCGCCCTCCGGCGGCTTCACCGCCGACCTCTCGCGCCCGGCGCAGCACGTGTTCGTCGCGGCGGGTTCGGGGATCACGCCGGTGCTGTCGATCGCCTCCTCCGTGCTGGCGGTGCCCGGCTCCACGGTGACGCTGTTCTACGGCAACCGCACCACGCGCACGGTGATGTTCGGCGAGGAGCTGGCCGATCTGAAGGACTCCGCGCCGGCCCGTGTCGAGCTCGTGCACGTGCTGTCCAGAGAGCCCAGGGAGCCGGAGCTGTTCACCGGCCGCCTCGACCGGCCGAAGCTCCGCGTGCTGCTCCCCGCCCTGACCGACGTGGCCGGCGTCGGCCACTGGTGGCTGTGCGGGCCGTACGGCATGGTGAAGGACGCCCAGGTCGTGCTCGCCGAACTGGGGGTGGCGCGCGAGCGCGTCCACCACGAGCTGTTCTACGTGGACGAGCCGCCGCCACCGCCGGCCCGTCGCGCCGACGGGACGCGCGAGGAGGCGGCGGCCAAGGTGACGGTCATCCTGGACGGCCGCGCCACCTCCGTGCCGCTTCCCGCGGGCGTCACCGTGCTGGAGGGCGCGCAGCGCGTCCGTCCCGACCTGCCGTTCGCGTGCAAGGGCGGCGTGTGCGGCACCTGCCGCGCCAAGGTCACCGACGGGGCGGTGGAGATGCGCCGCAACTTCGCACTGGAACCCG
The DNA here is from genome assembly GCF_055586705.1 of Sphaerisporangium sp. NPDC049457. Lineage (NCBI taxonomy): Bacteria > Bacillati > Actinomycetota > Actinomycetes > Streptosporangiales > Streptosporangiaceae > Sphaerisporangium > Sphaerisporangium sp. NPDC049457. The sequence continues at coordinate 231,930 of NZ_JBVJHR010000012.1, forward strand.
CCGAGGTGGCGGCCGGGTACGTGCTGACCTGCCAGTCCGTGCCCCTGACACCCGACGTCACCGTCGACTTCGACACCTGAGGGCCGGCGGCGCGACGCCGGCCGACGCCGGGGCGGCGCCCCTCCGCCGGGTGGTCTTCCACTGTCTGAAGGTGGCTGGCGACGTCGAGGGGGGGGCGCCGGCGACGCTTGATCGCTCGTACGGCTCCGAACTGGGTATGGGGCTAATGCGGTGACCACCCCTTTTGCCGGGTGGTCTCCCTTTCCGCCGGGTATGGCGTTGTGACGGGGACCGGGGAGGGGCCGCGGCCGCCCGGCCGTCGGCCCACGGGCCGGGTGGGCCTCCCGTCAGCGGGGCAGGGCGGTGCGCGGCCATCGGGGGAGGGCGGTGTGAGGCGACCATGACCACGACACCCATCGCCGGATACGCGCTGCTGTCGGACCGGCACTCGGCCGCGCTGGTCGGCACGGGCGGGTCGGTCGACTGGCTGTGCCTGCCCCGGTTCGACAGCCCGTCGGTGTTCGCGGCGATCCTCGACGACGACGCGGGATCGTGGTCGATCAACCCGGCCGGCGAGTGCGCCGTGACGCGGCGCTACGTGCCGGAGACCATGGTGCTGGAGACGACGTTCGAGACCAGGACCGGCGTTCTCGTGCTCACCGACGCGCTGCTCGTGGGCGAGGACCCCGACGTGCACCGGCTCGGCGTGGACGCCCCGCACGTGCTGGCCCGCCGCGCCAGGTGCACGAGCGGCTCGGTGGAGATGAAGGTCCGCTTCGTGCCGAGGCCGGAGTACGGGCTGGTCATGCCGCTGCTGGCCGCCGTGCCGGGCGGGGTCCGCGCCAGGGGCGGCCCTGACCAGCTCGCGCTGTCGTCGCCGGTCCCGCTGGAGATCGCCGCCGAGGAGGCCACGGGTGGGGCGACGATCGGAGAGGGCGACACGCTGCTTTTCGGCCTGCACTGGAGCATGGCGGGCGAGCCGCCGCCCACCATGTGGGACGGCGAGCGCGTCGCAGCCGGCCTGGAGAGCACGGTGGCCCGCTGGCGGGCCTGGTCGCGGGTCCACCAGGCCTACGAAGGGCCTTACAGCGACATGGTCTCCCACTCCGGCCGGGTGCTGTACGCGCTGTCGTACCAGCCCACCGGCGCGATCGTGGCGGCGCCGACCACCTCGCTGCCCGAGACGCCGGGCGGGGGGCGCAACTGGGACTACCGCTACACCTGGGTGCGGGACGCGAGTTTCACGATGAACGCGCTGTGGGTGGCGGCCTGCCCCGACGAGGCCGACCAGTTCCTCGGCTGCATGACGACGGCCGCCGCGACCTACGAGCCCGAGCGGGCGCTGCAGATCGTCTTCGGCATCGGATGCGAGCACGACCTCACCGAGCGGGAGCTGCCGCACCTGGGCGGGTGGCGCGGCAGCCGCCCTGTCCGGGTCGGGAACGACGCGTGGCGGCAGCAGCAGGTCGACGTCTACGGGGAGCTGCTGGACGCCGTGCACTGCGTGTCCAGCCAGCTCGGGGACTTCGACGCGGCGGTCCGCGCCTTCCTCATCGCGCTCGCCGACGCGGCCGTCGCGCAGTGGCGCGAGCCCGACCACGGCATCTGGGAGATCCGCGGCGAACGCCGCCACTATCTCCACTCCAAGGCGATGTGCTGGGTCGCCGTCGACCGGGCCGTGCGGCTGGCCCGGCGCCTCGGCGCGGAGCACCGCGTCGCCGGCTGGCGGGCGGCGGCCGGCGAGATCAGGGACGCCATCCTGCGCGAGGGATGGAGCGAGAAGGCCGGCGCCTACGCGCAGGCGTTCGGCTCGGCCGATCTGGACGCCTCGGTGCTGATGATGCCCATCATCGGGCTGCTGCCGGCGGACGACCCGCGGATGCTCGCCACCATCGACGCCATCGCCGAGCGGCTGGTCGACGAGCACGGGCTGGTGTACCGCTATCGCATCGATGACGGGCTGCCGGGGGAGGAGGGGACGTTCCTGCTGTGCACGTTCTGGCTGGCCCAGGCACAGGCGCTGGCCGGGCGGCACGAGGAGGCGCGGGCCGTCTTCGAACGGGCGGGGCAGTTCGCCAACGACGTCGGGCTGATGGCCGAGGAGGTCTGCCCGCGCACCGGCGCGTTCCTCGGCAACTTCCCTCAGGCGTTCAGCCACATCGGGTTGATCAACGCCGCGTGGGCGGTGTCCCAGACCGAGCACGGCGGCCATTTCGAACCGGCCTGCCGATAGGGGCCCCCGGATGTTGGCGAAGATCCTCACGGTGACGCTCCGCGCACGCGAGGATGACGGGCATGATGCGCCTGGAGACGCCGTGGGGCACCTGGGACCACGCGCCTTTGCCCGAGGTCGTGAACCTCTTCTCCGCCGCCGGCGACCGCTGGTGGATCGCCGGAGGGTACGCCATAGAGCTCGCCGTGGGACGCGGGTTCCGTGAGCACGCGGACATCGACGTCCTGCTGCTCCGAGACGACCAGCTCGCCGCCCAGCGGATCCTGTCCGGCTGGGAGTGGTGGTGCGCCGACCCCCCGGGCGTCCTGCGTCCCTGGAATCGGGATGAGATCCTTCCCCCCACCGTGCACGACATCTGGTGCCGTCCAGGGCCGGACGAGCCCTGGCGCGTCCAGGTCATGCTGGACGAGTCCGAGGACGCCGAGTGGGTCTCGCGCCGCGACGGCCGGGTGCGCCGCCCGATCGACGGCCTGGGGCTGGTGTCGGAGCGGGGCGTCCCGTACCTGTGCCCGGAGGTGCAGCTCTTCTACAAGGCCAAGCGCCCCCGCGCCAAGGACGAGCAGGACTTCAGCGAGACCCTGCCGATATTGAGCGGCGAGCAGCGGCGCTGGCTGGCCCGCACGATCAGCCTCGTCTACGGCGACCACCCCTGGTCCGACCGCCTGCGCGACGGCCCGGACGGACGCGGCGGCGGCTGACCGGGGCGGAGGCGGCTGATCTGGTCAGAAGGCGGCGGACCGGGTCAGGTAGCGGCGGACCGGGTCAGGAGACGGCGGACCGGGTCAGGAGGCGGCGGACCGGTCGGAGGCGGCCGACTCGTTCCTGTGCGCGGGACCGTGCGGGTCGGCGCAGTGCCACTGGGCGCGGCCGATGGTCAGCAGTTCGGGCGTCGCGTGGTCGACCTGCAGGGTGGTGTGGCCGATGCCGTACTCGTCGCGGACCAGGCGCTCGGCGGCGATCCGCACGGCGTGGCAGTCGGCGCCCGGGGCCACCAGGATGTGCGCCGACAGCGCGGCGTAACCGGAGGTGACCTCCCAGATGTGCAGGTCGTGCACCTCCACGACGTGCTCCAGCGCGGCGGCCTTCTTGCCGATCTCCGCCGGGTTCATCCCGGCGGGGGCGGCCTCCATGAAGACCCTGCCCGAGTCGCGGACCAGGCCCCAGCCGGCCCTGAGCATCAGGGCGGCCACCACGAGCGCGGCGAGCGCGTCGGCGCGGTGCCAGCCGGTCAGCCAGATCACCAGGCCGGCGACCGTGGTGGCCACGAACGCGTAGAGGTCGCTGAGGATGTGCTGGAAGGCGCCCTCGACGTTCAGGCTCGTCCGGTTGGCCCGGCTGAGCAGCCAGGTGGCGGCGAGGTTGACCGCGATGCCGGCCACGCCGGTCGCGACGACGTAGACGCCCTGCACGACCGGCGGCGTGACCAGCCGGTCGACGCCCTCGTAGATGAAGTAGGCGCTCAGCAACAGCAGCGTGATGCCGTTGATCTGCGCGGAGATGATCTCGGCGCGCTTGAGCCCGTAGGTGAACCCGCCCTGCGGAGGGCGCTGGGCGATGCGCATGGCGACCAGGGCGAACACGATGGCGATGGCGTCGGTCAGCATGTGACCGGCGTCCGACACCAGCGCCAGCGACCTCGCGACGAGACCGACGACCACCTCGACGGCCATGAACCCGACGATCAGCGCGAGCGCTCCGGTCAGGTAGCGGCGGTCGGCCTCGGCGGTGACCCCGCCGGCCCCATGGCCATGGCCGTGCCCGTGCCCGTGTTCCTTGCCGTCTTGCCGGCCATGTTGCTTTCCGAGTCCCTGGCCATGGCCGTGCCCGGGTTTGTCAGCCATCGCCGATCCCTCCCTCGGTGTGCCGGGCGTGGGTGATCGCCAGGTCGAACAGCATGCGCACGTGGGAGTCGGCGAGCTGGTAGTAGGCCATGCGCCCCGACCTGCGCACCTTGACGACCCGCCGCATCCGCAGCAGCCGCAGGGCGTGGGAGGCCCCCGACATGCTCTGGCCGGTCGCCGCGGCGAGGTCGCACACGCACATCTCGCCGCCCTCCAGCAGCGCCGCCATCATGCGCAGCCGGCCGGGGTCGGCGAGCAGGCCGAACACCTGGGCCAGATCCTGCACGGTGTCCTCCGACGGCAGCGCCTGACGCACCGAGGCCACTCGTTCGGCGTCGACCATGGGCGCCGAGCAGGCGTGCGGGTCCATCACGGTGACACTTGAACGATCATTCATACATGCAAGTGTAGGAAGCCACCTCCTCCGCTGTCGACCCTGTCGATCCTGTCGGCCTTTTCGGCCTTCGAGGACGGACCGCTTTCGCGGGGATCGGACGGACCGGTGGGACGTTCGGCGGAGGCCGTGATCGGCCGGCCTCCCGTCCACCGGCCCGTCCGTCCAGGACGTACGGGGCGTACCACTGAGGGGGTGCCAGAGGGGCGGGAGGCTACAGAGGGGTGAAGGCTCCGGTGTCGGGGCGGTAGTTGGACACGACGCCGGTCTCGACCTCATAGAACCAGCCGTGCAGGCGCAGGCGGCCGGCGGCCAGGCGCCGGGCGACCCGGGGATAGCGGCGCAGCTTGTCGAGCTGCGCGACCAGGTGGGCCCGCGCGGCGTCCTCGTCGGCGACCGCGGGGGCCTCCCGCCAGCGGTGCGTCTGGAGCAGCCACCACCGCGTGGTCGGCGCCGAACGGAGCGTCCACGAGCGCACCCGGCCCTGGACGGCGCCGCAGCGGGTGTGGCCGCACACGACGACGTCCCGCACGCCGAGGATGTTCACCGCGTACTCGATGGTGGCGGCCTCGGCCGTGAGCCGGCCCAGGCGGTAGGGCGGGATGACGTTGCCCGCCGTGCGCAGCTCGAACAGCTCGCCGGGACGGGCGCCGGTGATCAGGGACGGGATGACCTGGGCGTCGGAACAGGTGATGAACATCGCCTGCGGCGAGACGCCGTCGCGGGGGGAGGCCGCCTGTTCTCGGCCGCCGCTGACCTTCTGGTGGAACGTCCTGGCATGGTCGATCAACGATTGCATGGTGTGGACTCCTTCGTGCTGATGACGGGCATGGAGCGTCGGCCGGGCGCGGCGCGCGCCCGGTCCCCGCGACGGGCGCGGGAGCCCTGCCGATCAGCAGCGAAAGATGGGCAGTCGCGGCCTCGCGGGCCGCGGCCATCGCAGGGCGGAGACGCCCGCACGGGGGTCGTCCGCCCGAACGGCCGCCTCGGTGACGGCTTTCGGTCTCTGCGACGGGTGCCCGCCGTGACGGGACGGCGGAGGTGAAGGCTTGACCCAGCCGGCGGCGGTGGGGCTCTCCCATGGCTTGGGGCAGCCGTCGTGGTCGACGTCCTCAGGGCCCGGCAGAGAGGAGGTGCCCGGCGGCGCCTCGGCGACCGGCGCGGCGGCCATGGCCGGAGCAAGGCCGGACAGGCCCTCGGGGGAGCCGGTGCCATGGAGGAGCAGGACGACGGCGGCCGCGGCAAGGAAGAGATGGAGAGCCGCCCGCAACGCCGATCGCCGCACCGTCAACGCATCGCCCCACTACCTGTAGCATGCAGTCGATTACCGATAGTAGTCGAGGTGTCGCCTCCCGTACATGGGGAGTTTGGCAAAAGTGCTGGTCACGCTATTGGGAAGGGAGATCGGTGATGCGAAACCCCGATGGCGCCGAGGTTTTCGTGACGGCGCCGCCCCCGCTCACGACATGGGCACCCGCGAGTCATCCGGTGTTGTGCCGCGCTTCATCGGGCATCCCTAACGTGACGGCCATGAGAAAAACCATGATCGGGTTGGGCGCCGTCGCCGTGGCGCTGAGCCTTTCCGCCCCGGCGCTCGCCGACGGCCACGACGGCCGCGACGGCCAGGCCGCCGCCCACCGGACGCACGGTGGCGACGGCGGGTTCGGCCGCGCCACGCTCACCGGCTGGGCCTCCCTTCCCGCGCAGACCTACGTGCCGGGCAGCGAGCCGTCGGGCGCCCTGCTCGGCACGTCCCCGATCAACGGCATCACCCCGCCGTTCCCCGGCCAGCCCGTGCAGGGGTTCAGCGGCGTGGCCCGCCGCCGCGACGGCACCTTCGACGTGCTGTCCGACAACGGCTACGGCAACAAGGCCAACAGCGCCGACTTCCTGCTGCGCGTCCAGCGGGTCAAGCCCGACCTCGCCTCGGGCGCGGTCAAGGTCGTGGGCGGGTTCGACCTCAGCGACCCCGGCAAGCGCGTCCCCTTCCCGCTGACCCGCGCCGACCGCAAGCTCACCGGCGCCGACTTCGACGTCGAGTCGATCGTCCGGCAGCCCGACGGCACCTACTGGATCGGCGACGAGTTCGGCCCCTGGCTGCTGCACTTCTCCCCCTCGGGCGCGCTGCTGGAGAAGCCCATCGCCCTGCCCGGCGTCCAGGCCCCCGAGAACCCATATCTCAACGGCGGCACGCCGAACCTCGGCAGCAGCAAGGGCTTCGAGGGCATGGCGCGCGGGCTCGACGGCCGCCACCTGTACCCGCTGCTGGAGGGCACCGTCTCCGGCGACCCGGCGGGCACGCTGCGCCTCAACGAGTTCGACCTGCGCGACCGCGCCTACACCGGCCGCCGCTGGACCTACAAGATGGAGGCGCCGGGCAACTCCATCGGTGACATGATCTCGGTCGACGGCGACCGGTTCCTGGTCATCGAGCGCGACAACGAGCAGGGCGCCGCCGCGCGCACCAAGCGGGTCTACCTGGTCGACCTGCGCGACCGCGACCACGACGGCGCCGTGGACAAGACCCAGGTCGCCGACCTGCTCGACCTCGCCGACCCCAAGGGCATCGGCGGCTTCGGCGCCACGTTCACCTTCCCGTTCCAGACCATCGAGGACGTTGTGATGCTGGACGACTCCACGATCGCCCTGCTGAACGACAACAACTACCCGAGCTCCGCCGGCCGCACGCCGGGCAAGGCGGATGACGACGAGTTCATCACCGTCCGGCTGTCCCGTCCCCTGGGCGCCGACCCCCGCGCCTACCGCCGCTACTGACAAGCGGAACGGGCGGCGCCGCGCCCGGCCGTCCGGCCGGGGCGACGCCGCCCAACGGGCAGTCGCTCGTGTCCCTCGATCGCCTAACGGCGCACGGTCACGGGCTGGTACAGGTCAGCGACGGGCTTCCCGGGCTGCCTTGCGCCACGTACCCGAAGGTCGTGGAGCCGTTGGCTCCGACATTGCCGTTGTAGTTGGCGTTCTTCACCGTGATGTTCGACCCGCTCAAGGTGTAGGAGCCGCTCCACAGGCTGTTGACCGTCGTGCCGCTCTGCAGCGCCCACTTGACCGTCCAGCCGTTGATCGCGCTGGAGCCGGAGTTGCGCACCGTCACCTCGGCCTGGTAGCCGCCGTTCCAGGTGCTGGTGGTGGAGAAGCTGGCGGAGCAGCCGCCGTTGCCACCGGACGGGCTCGGGGTCGGCGTCGGGGTCGGGGTCGGCGTCGGGTTGCCGCCGGTCGGGGTCGGCGTCGGGGTCGGAGTCGGGTCCGGGTCGCCGTTGCCCTCGCCGACGCCGGTCACCTGGCCGTTGCCGCCGTCGAAGACGACGTCGGAGCAGTTGTAGAACGTCTCCTGGCTGTCGGACCGCTGCCACACCGAGTAGATGATGTGACGGCCGCTCTTGCCGGACGGCAGGGTGGCGTTCCAGTAGTAGTAGCCGCTCTCAGTGCCGACGCTGCCGACGCTCGGCGGGTCCTGGGCGGTGTAGAACGGCTGGCTCTCCAGGTCGCTCCAGGCCAGCGGGCGAGTGGGGCTCCAGCTGTCCTTGGTGATGTAGGTGCGGAACGAACCCGGGTGCGCGGCCCACTTGTTGTACCGGAACTGGATGTTCGCCCCGGAGGTCAGGTGGGTGACCGGCCAGTCGGTGCGGGCCAGGTCATAGCCGCTGAAGTTGTACACGACGGCGGCGCCGCTGCACAGCTTGCCGTCGGGGATGAAGCCGCTGGTGCGGCCGGCGCCGTCCGAGCGCAGCACGGCGAACCAGTTGTAGATGGAGTTGGTGCCGCTCTGGGCGACCGCGGCGGCGCAGGCCGGGTTGTGCGGCGTGGCGGCTCCGTTGGAGCCGACGCTGTCCTTCCAGCACAGGTAGGTGCGGCTGCCGGGAACCATCATCGCGCCGTGGGCCGATGCCGACCCTGGCAGCAATGCGACCAGTAGGAGGGTCGCGATCGCGGCGGCGGCGCCGGCGATCGAGATCTTACGTCGCTTTCTCATGGAACACCTTTCGAGGGGTTACGACGTAGGTCCCCGGCGCAGCCGGGACGTCCATCGCGGCACCGCGTCCGGCACGCTCGAGCACGGCACGGACGCTAGGCACGTCAAGGAATCACCGAGGACCTGGTGAAGTAACCGGTCGTCGCCGTGGGGCGAACAGCCGTCGACTGCCGACCAGCATGCGAAAGCGCTTACGCGTCAAGAACTGTAGGTCGCAAAATGCCGCGCTGGGAAACGCCCGAAAGTATCGGCCGCACCCGTACCCGTAGATCACCCGTCCCATCGCAGGTGAAGGCCGTGACCGCTGGGGCGGGCGGCCGGTCGCCCGATGAAACGCCATGAAACTTTCGTGTGCCGGTGAACAATTCGTGGTCTCCAGGCGGCATCGGCGAGGATGTGAGAGTGGACGTACGCCCCATTTCGCCCTCGGCTCTGGTGGAGGAACTGGCCGACCGCATCGCCGGCACCTCAAGGTCGTCCTGGGTGCGCGTGGCGCTCGACGGCGCCCCCGCCGCGCGGCCGGGCGAGCTGGCCGACTCGCTGATCGGCCCGCTGCGGCTGCGCGGACGCGAGGCCCTGTGGGTCCCGGCGGCGGGCTTCCTGCGCCCGGCCTCGCTCCGCTACGAGTACGGCCGCACCGATCCCGACGCCTTCTACGACGGCTGGCTCGACTACGGAGGGCTGGCCCGCGAGGTGCTCAACCCGCTTGAGCCGGGCGGATCGGGCAAGGTCCTGCCGTCCCTGTGGGACCCCGCCGCCGACCGGGCCACGCGCGCGCCGTACGTCACCCTGCCCCCGGGCGCGGTGCTGCTCGTGGACGGCGGCCTGCTGCTCGGCCGCTGGCTGCCGTTCGAGCTCGCCGTCCACCTGTGGCTGTCGCCCGGCGCGCTGGCCCGCCGCACCCCCGAGGAGTGGCGGTGGACGCTGCCCGCCTACGCCCGGTACGAGGAGGAGGCCGCGCCGCGCGAGAGCGCCGACGTGGTCGTCCGGGTGGACGACCCCCGCCACCCGGCGGTCGTGGCCGGCCTGGACGCCTGAGGTACACGGGGGCGGTGCGACCGCAGGGCATACAAGCCGTCCGCAGGCCGTTGACCTGGATGAAGACGCGGCCCGTTCCGGGGGGAGGCGCGGTGCCGCAGGCACGAACCGTCCTCCGACGAGACGTGGGGTCGTCGAGATGTGTGGAATCTGTGGGTGGGTGGACTTCGAGGGCGACCTCAGGGAGTCCCGCGACACGCTCCTGGACATGACCGAGACCATGAACTGCCGCGGACCCGACGACGAGGGGATGTGGATCTCCGAGCACGGGGCGCTCGGACACCGGCGCCTGGCGATCATCGACCTCGTCGGCGGCCGCCAGCCCATGATCGCGGAGCAGGACGGCGAGGTGCTCGCCGTCCTCACCTACAGCGGCGAGGTGTACAACTTCCAGGAGCTGCGCGCCGAGCTCGTCTCACGGGGCCACGAGTTCCGCACGCGCAGCGACACCGAAGTCGTCCTGCGGGCCTACCTCGAATGGGGGGAGCACCTCGCCGAGCGCCTGAACGGCATGTACGCCTTCGGCATCTGGGACGCCCGCCGCGAGGAGCTCGTCCTCGTGCGCGACCGGCTCGGCATCAAGCCGCTGTACTACTACCCGACGCCGACCGGCGTGCTGTTCGGCTCCGAACCCAAGGCGATGCTCGCCAACCCCCTCCTGGACGACCGGGTCGTCGACGGTGAAGGGCTGCGCGAGCTCCTGGTGTTCGTCAAGACCCCAGAAAGCGGGATCTTCAGCGGCATGCACGAGGTGCGGCCCGGCGGCATCGTCCGCGTCAGCAGGCAGGGCGTCGTCAAGCGCCGCTATTGGCGCCTTGAGTCCCGCGAGCATCCCGACGACCTGCCTACCACCATCCGGACCATCCGCGGCCTGCTGGACGACATCGTCGAACGTCAGCTGATCTCGGACGTGCCGCTGTGCACGCTGTTGTCCGGCGGACTCGACTCCAGCGTGGTCACCGCCCTCGCCGGGGAGGCCCTGCACCGGCACGGCCAGGGCAAGCTCCGCTCGTTCGCCGTCGACTTCACCGGCTACACCGAGAACTTCAGCCCGGACGCGATGCGCGACACCCCCGACGCCCCCTTCGTCCACGACCTCGTGCGGCATCTGGAGCACCTGGGCGCCGAGCACAACGACATCGTCCTGGACTCGGCCGACCTGATGGACGCCGGGGTGCGGGCGGCCGTGCTGCGGGCGCGCGACCTGCCCACCGGCGTCGGCGACATGGACACCTCGCTCTACCTGCTGTTCCGCGCGGTGCGGGCGCACTCGACCGTCGCGCTGTCGGGGGAGTCGGCCGACGAGGTCTTCGGCGGCTACCGCTGGTTCCACGACCCCGCCGCCGTCAACGCCGGCACCTTCCCCTGGCTGGCCGCCGGCACCCGCCTGGTCGCCCTCGACCAGGTGCTCGCCCCGGACCTGCTGCGCGAGCTGGACCTGCCCGGCTTCTGCGCGGAGCGTTACCGGCAGGCCCTTGCGGAGGTGCCGCGCCTGCCCGGCGAGAGCGGGATGGAGGCGCGCATGCGGGAGGTCTCCTACCTGCACCTCACCCGGTTCGTGCAGATGCTGCTCGACCGCAAGGACCGCATGAGCATGGCCGTGGGCCTCGAGGTGCGGGTGCCGTTCTGCGACCACCGGCTGGTGGAGTACGTGTTCAACACGCCGTGGGCGATGAAGACCTTCGACGGGCGCGAGAAGAGCCTGCTGCGCGCCGCCGCGGCCGACGTGCTCCCCGAGTCGGTGCTGGCCCGCAGGAAGAGCCCCTACCCCTCGACGCAGGATCCGGCGTACGAGAAGGCGCTCAGGGACGAGACCGCCCGGCTGCTCGACGGCGGGGACATGCCCGCCGCCCCGATGATCGACGTGCCCAAAGTGCGGGCGATGATCGACCAGCCGCTGGACGCCGTCAGCCGCCACGACCTGCGCGCCGCGCTGGAGGGCCTGCTCCAGTTCAACGCGTGGCTGGAGCGCTACAAGGTGCGCGTCAGCCTGTAGGCGTCCGACCGTGCGTCAGCCTGTAGGCGTCCGCCCGCCCGCCGGCCGGTAGGTGCTCGACCGTCCGGCGGCGTGGGACCCGCCCCGCGGGCGCCGGACGCCCTGGCGGGCCCCGAGGACCCGCCGGCCGAGCGGGGGGATCAGGGAGCGATCGCCCTGGCGGCGGCGCAGCGCGGGCAGACGCCGAAGATCTCGACGGTGTGGTCGGCGTCGACGAAACCGGCCTCGGCCGCGACGCGCTCGGCCCACCGCTCGACGTCCTTGCCTTCCACCTCGACGCTGCACCCGCAGACGCGGCAGGTCACGTGGTGGTGGTGGCCACCGGTGGCGCAGCGGCGGTAGAGGGTCTCGCCGCTCTCGTCGCGGATGGCGTCGACCGCCTCGTCCTCGCTGAGCACCTGCAGGTGGCGGTAGACGGTGGTCAGGCCGACGCGCTCGCCCCTGCGGCGCAGCTCGGCGTGGATCTCTTGGGCGCTCTGGAACCCCGGCAGCGTGCTGAGCACCGCCATCAGCGCCTCGGCCTGCCGGGTGCCCCGGACGCGGGTGCCCCGGGAAGGGGGCTGGTCGAGTCGCGGGGACGACTGGGTCGATCGCGATGTCATGCTGGAACCCTCCCCGTCTCGGCGTTCCCCCCGCGAACGGCCGCCTGCCCGTCACCACGAACACTAGCAACCGGCGCGGCCACCGCCCCTGTCATGCGGCATGCCCGTCCGGCGCGCATAATTGCCTGGCCCGCCGATCGTCCGCCCGCATGGCCGCGAGGCTTCTCCGCAGAAGCCCGCGCCCGCCCGCGGGTTCTCGCAGAAGGAGCCGATGAGCGTGTCCTGGCGTCACCTGCCCAAGCCCGCGCGGGCCGTCGCCGAGGCGACGGAGGGCGCGGTGGCCGCCGCCCGCGCCCGCGACCTGCCCGCCTTCGAAGGGGCCGCCGGCGCGCTCGCCGCGCTGGAGTCCGCGCACGTGGCCCTGGTGCTCGGCACGGTGACGCGGACGCTGCTGGAGGACCTGCACCCGGGCGGGCTCACGGTGGACGACGTGCGGGCGGTGGTCGGGCGCTGCGCGCGGGCGGCGGCAGAGTGGTTCCCCGTCGTCGACGCCGACGTCCTGGTGATGCTGGTGGCGGGCGCGCTCGGGGCGTACCAGCCGGAGGCCGAGGCGTTCCCGCTGGACGCCGGCGGCGTGGCGCGGCACGCGGTCCTGCTGGTCGCGGACCTGCTCGACGTCTCGGGCCATCCGCTCGCCCCCTGCCTGTCGGCAGCGTTCGCCGACATCGCCGTGGTCCAGGCGGCGGACACCCCCTGACGCGCGCGGGGCCGGCGGGCCGGAGGTCGGTACGGGCGCGGTGATCAGCAGCAGGCGCCGTGATCAGTTCAGGTGCCGTGACCAGTTCAGGCGCGGTGATCAGTACAGGTGAGCGGCCGAACCGGCGAGCGCCGGCCCGCGAAGGTGGGCGAGGGTCACCCGGACGCCGGTGGCGCGTTCGGCGAGGGCCATCACGGTGCGGACGGGGTCGTAGTCGTCGTCTTCGAGCGCGGCCTCGGTCTCCTCATCCTTGGTGGGCATGCCGAGGTCCAGCATCTGCGGCAGGAGGACGTCGGGGTCGGCGCCCCAGCGGTCGTCGGAGCCGTCGGGCGCGAACCCGGTGACCAGGCGCCCGTCGACGCCGAAGACGAACTGCTGGTCGGCGTTGACGTTGAGGAACACGGCCGCCATGACGGTGCCGGCCGACAGCCGGCGGACGACCTCCGCCAGCGTCCCGGCGAAGCCGTTGTACTCGAACAGGGCGGTGCCGCCGATGGCGGCGTGGGCGGCGATCGGTTGGTCGATGGACGACCAGTCGACCTCGGCCGCGGAGTGGAAGGTGACGCCGAGGCGGCGTAACGCCTCCTCCGGGTCGACGTCCTTGACGAAGGTCAGGCAGAAGGGCCATCCCTCGTACTCTTCGTCGAACCAGGCGTAGTCGTCCGCCGTCGCACCGCTGCTCATCGAGGCCCTCCCGCCAACGCGTCCCGAGGCACATGATCTTGCCAGCGGCGACCGACATAATCGGCGGTTTCCTTACAGTCCGGGCGGCTGGCGCAGGGCACTGCGGCGGTCCGGGACAATGGAGGCGTCAGGTTTTCACGGAAGGAAGTGCCGATCGTGGCTATGAGCGCCGAGGCCGACTGGGTCTCACGGTTCGCGGACGAGGTAATCGCCGAGGCTGAGCGCCGAGCCCCCGGCAAACCGATCGTCTGCGCGTCGGGCCTCAGCCCCTCCGGCCCCATCCACCTGGGCAACCTGCGCGAGGTCATGACGCCCCACCTGGTCGCCGACGAGATCCGCCGTCGCGGCCACGAGGTGGTGCACATCATCTCCTTCGACGACTACGACCGCTTCCGCAAGGTCCCCGCCGGGGTCGACTCCTCCTGGTCGGAGCACATCGGCAAGCCGCTGACCTCCGTCCCCGCACCGCCCGGCAGCAGTCACCCCAACTGGGCCGAGCACTTCAAGGCGCCGATGATCGCCGCGCTGGCCGAGCTCGGCGTGGAGTTCCACGGCATCAGCCAGACCGCGCAGTACACCTCGGGCGCCTACCGCGAGCAGATCCTGCTGGCGATGCGCGAGCGGGCGCACATCGACGCGATCCTCGACCGCTACCGCACCAAGGGCAAGGCCGCCAAGGCGCCCCGGCAGCAGGCCGGGCTGGACGAGGCGGACGCCGCGGCGGCGGCGGAGGCCGCCGAGGGGTCGGGCGCCGCCGCCGAGGACGACGGCACGGCCGCGGGCGGCTACTTCCCCTACAAGCCCTACTGCTCGTTCTGCGAGCGCGACACGACCACGGTCACCGCCTACGACGACGACACCACCGAGCTGTCCTACACCTGCGCGTGCGGGCACGGCGAGACCGTCCGGCTGTCGGAGCACAACCGCGGCAAGCTCGTGTGGAAGGTCGACTGGCCGATGCGCTGGGCCTACGAAGGGGTGATGTTCGAGCCGTCGGGCGTCGACCACCAGTCGCCCGGGTCGTCGTGGACGGTCGGGGCCCCCATCGTCAAGGAGGTCTTCGGCGCCGAGCGGCCGATCGGGCCGATGTACGCCTTCGTCGGCATCAGCGGCATGGCCAAGATGAGCAGCTCCAAGGGCGCCGTGCCGACCCCGGCGGACGCCCTGGAGATCATGGAGGCGCCGCTGCTGCGCTGGCTGTACGCGCGGCGCAGGCCGAACCAGTCGTTCAAGGTCGCCTTCGACCAGGAGATCCAGCGGCTCTACGACGAGTGGGACGCCCTCGACCGCAAGATCGCCGACGGCACGGCGCTGCCCGGGGACGTGGCCGCATACACCCGGGCGGTCGGCACCGCCTCCGGCCCGCTGCCGGTCACGCCGAGGCCGCTGCCCTACCGGACGCTGGCCTCGATCGTCGACGTCACCACCGGCCACGACGAGCAGACCCTGCGCATCCTGCGCGACCTGGACCCCGAGCACCCGATCACCTCCCTGGACGAGGCCCGGCCGCGGCTCGACCGCGCGGCGCGGTGGGTCACCACACAGGTCCCGGCCGAGCAGCGCACCCGCGTGCGCGACGAGCCTGACACCGCGCTGCTGGCCTCGCTGGGCGAGCGTGACCGCGAGTCGCTGCGGCTGCTGGTCGAGGGCCTGGACGGGCAGTGGTCGCTCGACGGTCTCACCGCGCTGGTCTACGGCGTGCCGAAGGTCCTGGCCGGGCTCGCGCCGGACGCCAAGCCGACGCCCGAGCTGAAGGTCGCCCAGCGCGAGTTCTTCGCTCTGCTGTACACGCTGCTGGTCGGGCGCGACACCGGCCCGCGCCTGCCGACGCTGCTGCTCGCCGTGGGCGCCGACCGCGTCCGCAAGCTGCTGGGCGCCTGACCCGGCGGCGTGCCGTGCTCAGGGCCGCCGCGCTCAGGGCCGCCGGCTGAGGAGCGGCCGCGCTCCAGATCGCCGTTACAGGGCCGTCGTTCCGCCGTTGCGGACGGCGGCCCGGAGATCGCTTACCATCCTGGCAGGACGAGTAAGTGCAAGGAGCGGTGTGAGCGATAACAAGGCGCCTGCGGGAGTGGATCCGTCCATACCCAGCGTCGCTCGGATCTACGACTACTACTTAGGTGGCAAGGACAACTTCGCCGCCGACCGCGAGGCCGCCGAGAAGATCATCGAGATACTGCCGAACGTGCGCGACGTCGCGCGGGAGAACCGCGAGTTCCTGGTGCGCACGGTGACCTATCTCACCAACCAGGGCGTGCGCCAGTTCCTCGACATCGGGGCGGGCCTGCCGACACAGCGCAACGTGCACCAGGTCGCCCAGGAGCTCGCGCCCGAGTCCCGGGTGGTCTACGTCGACAACGACCCCATCGTGCTCACCCACGCCCGCGCGCTGCTCGCCGAGAACGACCGCGTGGTCGCCCTCGGCGCCGACCTGCGCGACACCGAGGCCCTGCTCGACAACCCGCAGGTCCGGTCGCATCTCGACTTCTCCGAGCCGGTGGCGATCCTGATGCTCGGCGTCCTGCACTTCATCCCGGACGACGGCGAGGCAGCCAAGATCGTCACCGTGCTGAAGTCGGCGCTGGGGCCGGGAGGCCACCTGGTCATCTCGCACGGCTCCGTCGGAGAGATCGACGAGGGCAGGGCGCGTGAGGGCCAGCGCGTGTTCAGCCGCACCGCCGCCCCCGGCGTCACCTCCCGTTCGCCCGAGCAGGTGCGCGCCTTCTTCGAGGGCCTCGACCTGGTCGAGCCCGGGGTGGTGGCGTTGCGCGACTGGCGCCCCGAGATCGAGCCGCTGATCGTCCAGGAGGGCGAGGCCGGAGCGGTCGGCGGGGTCGGCCTGGTGCGCTGATCCCGGCCGCACGGCACCGGACGACAGCCGACAGACACGGCACAGCAAGAGGGTCCTGGCGTAACGCCGGGGCCCTTTTGCGTGCCCGGGGGTGCTCCTGGCGATGTATTCGCAGGTAGATGGGCAGGTAAAAAGAAACTTCATGCTAACCTGCATGAAGGAAAAAATTGACCACCCTGCCCTCGCGCCCGTATGGTCCTGGCAATCGGGGACCTGGAGAGCACTTCATGAAGCGACTCGCAGCGATCGCCGCCCTTGCGGCCCTCGCCGCCGCCACCGCCTGCGGAACCACGCCGGCGGACGGCACGTCCGGCACGGCCGGAGTGGGCGGTGTCTACACCACGATCGACGGTGCCAAGCAGATCGACGCCACCGCGCCGATCAACCCCTTCAACCCGCAGGGGAGCACGTTCGTCGGCTACGACGCCATGTCGCTGGCCTGGCCGAAGAACAGCCTGACCGATCCCAACCAGTTCTACCCGGGCATCGCCCGCAGCTGGACCGCCACGCCCGACCAGGGCGAGGTCGTGGTGCACCTGCAGCCCGCCGCCCGCTGGTCCGACGGCGAACCCGTCACCAGCGAGGACATCCGCACCTCGATCGCCCTCGCCTACACCCAGGGCGGCAGCGCCTACACCGTCAACGCCGGCGCGGCCGGCGCGGCGGCCGACATCCAGATCGTGGACGCCAAGACCATCAAGGTCGTCCAGGGGGCGAACCGCAGCAACGTGTTCCTGCGCAACGTCCTGTCCACGGTGGTCGTCCCCGCGCACGTCTACGGCAAGCTGCTCCCCCGCGACTTCTGGGCCACGCTCAAGGCCGCCAGGGGCACCGGCCCGGCCGCCGACAAGGCCAAGGCCGTGATCACCGGGCTGTCGCAGAAGGTCATCACCTTCGCCCCGCCCGAGGACGTCTCGGCCGGCCCGTTCGTCCTGGAGCGGATCAACCCCGGGGCCGCGCTGCTGAAGAGGAACCCGTACTTCTACGACGCGGCGAAGATCGTGCCCGACAAGGTCAAGGTCCTCAACTACACCGGCAACGAGCAGATCTGGAACTACCTGGTCTCCGGCAAGCTGGACAACGCGCCGTTCACCGCCGTGCCCGCCGCGGTCATGCGGAAGATCAAGGAGACGCCGGGCAACGCCATCCGCAAGGGCTACTCCCCGGTGGCGGCGTCCATGGCGTTCAACCAGGCGCACAAGCCGTACGACAACGTGCACGTGCGCCGGGCGCTCGCCTACCTGATCGACCGGGCCCAGGTCACCAAGATCGCCTCACCGGAGGCGGGGACGCCGTCGCTCACCACGACCGGCATCCACGGCGACTCCGCCAAGGCGTGGCTGGGCGACCGGCTCGCCGCGCTGGACACCTACAAGGTGGACCCGGCCATGGCCGACCGCGAGCTGAAGGCCGCCGGCATGGTCAAGAAGGGCGGCGTGTGGGCGATGCCGGACGGCAAGCCGTGGAAGGTCGAGATCCACGTGCCCGCGTCGTTCTCCGACTGGGTCGCCGCCGCCAAGTCGATCACCAGCCAGCTCAGCGACCACGGCATCGACGCCAGCGTCATCACCTCGGCCGACTACATCCTCTACCTGGACGAGCTGGCCGCCGGCAAGTTCGACGTCGGCTTCTGGCTGATGGCGCTCGGGCCCTCGCCGTACAACATCTTCCAGCGCCTGTACGGCTCGGCCAATGGGTGGTCGCTGCTCGCCGGGCGGCTCACCCACTCGCCGCCGGGCAAGGACGGCAACTGGATGGGCGGGCCCCAGACGATCGGCG
Organism: Sphaerisporangium sp. NPDC049457; assembly: GCF_055586705.1. Taxonomy (NCBI): domain Bacteria; kingdom Bacillati; phylum Actinomycetota; class Actinomycetes; order Streptosporangiales; family Streptosporangiaceae; genus Sphaerisporangium; species Sphaerisporangium sp. NPDC049457. Next base: position 250,030 of record NZ_JBVJHR010000012.1, read on the forward strand.
GGGTGGACCCCGGCGAGCTCACCAACCGGCTCAACCTGGCCTCGGGGGACGAGCAGAAGCGCATCGTCACCACGCTGGCCACGCTGACCAACGAGCAGCTCCCGGTCATCCAGATCTACGACTACGTCAACACCCAGTTCATCAACACCGACCGCTACACCGGCTGGCCGCCGGACGGAAGCGAGGCCCTGCGCCTCCCCGCGGGCGTGTGGATGCAACTTGGCATGATCAGGAAAAAGTAGCCTATGACGCTTCTCGCAACCCGGGCTCCCCGGGTGAACGCAGTGACACGAAGGCTCGGCGGCCATGTCGTCCGGGGCCTGGTCATGATCTGGGTGGTCACCACCATCAGCTTCGTGATCATCCGTAACATCCCGGGCAACCCGGTGCTCGGCCAGTACGAGAAGCTGATCGAGAAGGGCATGTCCCCGGACGAGGCCCAGCGGGCCACCGCCGCCCTCTACGGGTTCCTGCCGACCGGCAGCCTGTGGGAGCAGTACACCGGCTACATGAAGGCGCTGCTCCACCTCGACCTCGGGCAGTCGCTCAGCACGCCGGGCACCGAGGTGGTCACCCTCCTCGGCTCGGCCGCCAAGTGGACCGTCCTGCCGGTGCTCGGCGGCACGCTGCTGAGCTTCCTGCTGGGCGTCACGCTCGGGGTGTACGCGGGCATCAAGCGGTCGGGCAAGCTCGGCGACCTGCTGTCGATCTCCGGCTCGCTGCTGCACGGTGTCCCGCAGTACGTCATCGGCCTGCTCATGCTGGCGATCTTCACGACGCTGTGGCCGATCCTGCCCGCGGGCGGCCCGGTGGACGTCGAGTTCGTCCCCGGGTTCAACGCCGGCTACCTGGCCTCGCTGATCCAGCACGCCACGCTGCCCGTGCTCACGTACGCGCTGGCCAGCTACGGCGGCTGGGTGCTGGCGATGAAGTCCAGCGTGGCCACCGTGCTCGGGGACGACTTCATCCTCGCCGCCGAGCTGCGCGGGCTGACCAGGGGCGTGCTGTTCCGCTACATCGCCCGCAACGCCATCCTGCCGCTGTTCACGATCCTCGCGCTGTCGCTCGGCATGCTCTTCGGCGGCGCCATCTTCATCGAGCGGATCTTCAACTACCCCGGGCTCGGGCTGCTGCTCGTCAACAGCATCGGCGCCCGCGACTACGCGCTCATGGGAGGAACCTTCCTGGTGACCACGGTGGCCATCATCGTCGCCAACATCGCGGCCGACCTGCTGTACACGGTGATCGACCCCCGGGTGCGCACGGGAGGCACGGCATGAGCGTGACCATTCCGCAGACGGCGCTCGGCGACACGCGGGCGACCCTGCGGCGCAACTTCTGGCGGGGCGTGGGCCGCGTCCTGCGCCGCAAGCCCAGCCGCATCGCCGGCGTGGCGATCGTCGCGCTGTTCCTGCTCATGGCCGCGTTCGGGCCGATGCTCTACCCGGCGCACCTGCCGCGGGACAACAACGCGCTCTACGCCCCGCCGAGCCTGGCCCACCCGTTCGGCACCGACTTCGAGGGCACCGACGTGCTCGCCCTGGTGGTCACCGGGGCCCGGTACGTCATCCTCACCGGCCTCGCCACCGCGGTCATCACGGTGGCGGTCGGCACGGTGCTCGGGCTGCTCGCCGGGTTCCACCGGGGCCGCTGGGACACCGTCCTCATGCGGCTCACCGACCTGCAGCTCACCATCCCCGGCCTGCCGCTGCTGCTGGTGCTGTCCACCGTGTGGAAGTTCCAGGGGCCGCTGGAGATGGGCCTGGTGCTCGGCCTGCTCGGCTGGGGCGGCATCGCCCGCGCCGTGCGGTCGCAGACGCTGTCGCTGCGCGAGCGGGGGTTCATCGAGGCGGCCAGGGGCCTCGGCCTGTCGACCGCGCACATCATCGGCCGCGAGCTGCTGCCGAGCATGGCGCCCTACATCGCGATGAACATGCTCATCGCCGTCACCGGCGCGATCTACGCCCAGGTGGGGCTGTTCTTCCTCGGCGTGCTGCCGTTCGACTCCAACAACTGGGGCGTGATGCTCAACCTCGCCGTCTTCGGCGGCGGCGCGCTGACCAGCGCGGCCGCGCTGCCGTACCTGCTGGCGCCGCTGCTCGCGATCCTGCTGCTCACGCTCGGCATCGTGCTCATCGTCGACGCGATGGACGAGATCTTCAACCCACGGCTGCGTGAGGAGTAACCGGTGACCGTCCTCTCCCACGGGGCCGGGGAATCCCCCCGCCCCGGCTCGACCACCGCCCCCGGCCTCATCGCCGGCCCCGGGGCGGCCACGGCGCCCGGCGTGCGCGTCCGCGACCTCACCGTCGTCTACCGAACCCCGCTCGGCGAACTGCCCGCCCTCGGCGGCGTCAGCCTCACGATCGACCCCGGCACCATCACCGGCATCGTGGGGGAGTCCGGCTCCGGCAAGTCCACGCTGGCGCTCTCCCTGCTGAACGCCGTCCAGCCGCCCGGCCGCATCGCCGGCGGCAGCGTGGAGATCGACGGGCTGGGCGACGTCGTCGGCCTCGGCGGCGACCGGCTGCGCCGGGCGCGCGGCCGGCACCTCGGGTACGTCTTCCAGGCCGCGCAGAACTCGCTGAACCCGCTCAAGACGATCGGCAAGCAGCTGCTCGACCTCGGCCGCTCGCACGGGGTGGACGACCTGCCCGCGCTCGTGCGGCACGCCAGGGAACTGCTGGAACGCATGGGCCTGGACGGCGGCCGGGTGCTGGACTCCCACCAGCACGAGCTGTCGGGCGGCATGCGCCAGCGCGTGGGCATCATGCTCGCGCTCGTGCTCAACGCCCGCCTGGTCATCCTCGACGAGCCCACCACCGCGCTCGACATGATCACCCAGGCGACCATCCTGCGCATCATCCGTGAGATCCACAAGGAGCGCGGGCTCACCACGCTGATGGTCACCCACGACATGGGCGTGGCGGCCGAGGTCACCGACCGGCTCGCCGTCATGTACGGCGGCCGCGTGGTCGAGCACGGCCCCACCATGGAGGTGCTCGGCTCGCCCCGCCACCCCTACACGCGGGGGCTGATCGCGGCGATCCCGCGCCTGTCCGGCGACACCGCGCAGTCGCGGGCGCTGCCCGGCCGCCCGCCCACGCTCGGCACCCTGCCGGCGCGGGGGTGCGTCTTCCAGGAGCGGTGTCCGCTGCGCATGGACGTCTGCGCCACCGTGGAGCCGCCCTCGGTCACCGAGAACGGCAGGACCGTCGCCTGCCACGCCGTCGAGGCCTCCACGCCCCCAGAACGCAGGAAGGAGCACGCGTGATCACCGGGACCGGCATCACCAAGACGTTCAAGCAGCGCGGCGACGTCCTCGGCGCGCGCGAGGTGCGGGCGCTGCGCGGCATCGACTTCACCGTCCCCAAGGGCGGCGCCGTGTCGTTCATCGGCGAGTCCGGGTGCGGCAAGACCACGCTCGGCCGCATCATCGCCGGGCTGGAGACCTATGACGCGGGCGACATCGTCATCGACGGCACGCCGATGACGCCGCTCAGCCCGCGCCGGCGCCGGCCGTACTTCCGCCGCATCCAGCTCATCCACCAGGACCCCTACTCCGCGCTCAACCCGACGCGCACGATCCACCAGACCCTGAGCGCGCCGCTGTCGCTGCGGGCGTCCCAGACGGGGCGCTCGTCGTCCTGGGTCGACGCGCGCGCCGAGGAACTGCTGGCGCTGGTGGGCATCGACCCCGGCTACGTGCTCGGCCGCTACCCGCACCAGCTGTCGGGTGGCATGCGCCAGCGCGTGGTCATCGCCCGCGCGCTCACCGTGGACCCCGAGATGCTGGTCGCCGACGAGTCGGTGTCCATGATCGACGTGTCGATGCGGCTGAGCATCCTCGCCCTGCTGAAAGACCTGCGCGAGCGGCTCGGGGTGAGCGTGCTGTTCATCACCCACGACATCGCCACCGCCCGGTACATCGGCGACGAGGGCGAGCTGTACGTGCTCTACCGGGGGCAGGTCGTGGAACGGGGGCTGACGGAGACCGTCATCTCCGGGCCCGTCCACCCCTACACCCAGGCGCTGCTGTCGGCCATCCCCGTCCTGCACGGGCTGGAACGGCCCGGACGCGACCGGGTCGTGCCGACCGAGGCGCTGGACGAACGGCACGCGGACGACGGCTGCCTGTTCGCCCGCAGATGCCCCTTCCGGACCGAGCGGTGCGAGAAGGAGCGGCCGGTCCTGGCGGGCTGCGCCGACAGCACGCACGAGCACGCGTGCTTCCACCCGCAGCGGAGAGACGTCATCCCCGTGGAGGCGGTGGCGTGAGCGGCGGCGTCCGCGCCGTGCTGCCGGCCGAGCTGTCCGCCATCGGAGAGCTGGCCCGTGACGCGCTGACCTTCGACGCGGACGACGCGGCGCTGCTCGTGTCCCGGCTCGCCGCCCCGCCCGAGGACCGCCAGTGGACGGCGCTGACCCTGCCGTGCCTCGACGGCGTCGTGTTCGCCTCGCTGTCCTCCGCCACCGAAGGGGTCGGACACGTCGACCTGCTCGCCGTGCGCCCCACGGCGCGGGGACGGGGGCTCGGCACGGCCCTGCTGGGCGCGGCCGAACAGTGGCTGCGCGAGCGGGGGGCGCGCGAGGTCCGGCTGGCCGGCAACCCGCCCTGCTACGCCTGGCCGGGCATCGACGTGCGCTACACCCCGGCCGTCTGCCTGGCGGAGAGCCGAGGCTACGAGCGCTACCGCACCGCCTGGAACATGACCGCCGACCTGGCGCCCCACGCCCCCGGCGCCGGCCACGGCGAGGACGCCTCCGCCGGCGAGGACCCCTCCGCCGCCGGGGCGACCGCGGACGCCTCAGCAGCCGAGGACGCCTCTGCCGCCGAGACCGCCGAGCGCCGCGAGAACGAGCGCCTGGCCGCGGCCGGGGTCGACGTGCGGGCGGCGGCCGCCGGTGAGCGGGGCGAGGTGGCCGCGTTCGTGCGGCGGCACTGGAACGACGCCTGGGCCTGGGAGGTCGAGCAGGCGGCCGGCTGCCACTACGCCGTCCGGGACGGCGAGATCCTCGGCTTCGCGGCGTGGGGCGCCCGGCCGCGGTGGTTCGGCCCGATGGGCACGGCCGAGGCCGCCCGCGGGCTCGGCGTCGGCCGGGTCCTGCTGCGGCGCTGCCTCGGCGAACAGGCCGCGGCGGGCCAGAGCAGCGCGCAGATCGGCTGGGTCGGCCCGATCCACTTCTACGCGCGCGCCGTCGGCGCCCGCGTCGAGCGGGTGTTCTGGCTCTACCGCCGCCAATTCGACTGACCGTCCACCGGGCGCCCACGGCCCGGCCGACCACCGCACGATCCCCGGAAGATCCCCGGAAGATGAGGAGTCATGATGCGCCCATTCGCCACGCCGGCCACGACGGAGCAGAACGATCCGCGTTATCGCGAGATCGACCGCCTGCCGACCGGTGAGATCGCGCGGCTGATGAACGCCGCCGACTCCACGGTGCCGGCGGCGGTCGCGAGGGCGGTGCCGGAGATCTCGGCCGCGATCGACGACATCGTCGCCCGCATGCGCGACGGCGGGCGGCTGCTGTACGTGGGCGCCGGCACCTCCGGGCGGCTGGCCGTGCTTGACGCCTCCGAGTGCCCGCCGACGTTCGGCACAGACCCCGAGACGGTGGTCGGCGTCATCGCGGGCGGCCCGGCCGCGCTGACCAGGTCGGTCGAGGGGGCCGAGGACGACGCCGAGGCCGGCGCCGCCGCCATGCGCGAGCGGCGCGTCGGCCCGCGCGACTCGGTGGTGGGCCTGTCCGCCAGCGGACGCGCGCCGTTCGTGGTCGGCGCGGTGGCGCAGGCCCGCCGGCTGGACGCGCTGACGGTGGGCCTGTCGTGCAACACCGGCGTGCCGCTGTCCGAGGCGGCCCACCACGCCATCGAGGTGATCGTCGGGCCCGAGGTGGTGGCCGGGTCGACGCGGCTGAAGGCCGGCACGGCGCAGAAGCTCGTGCTCAACATGATCTCCACCATCTCCATGATCAAGTGCGGCCGGACCTTCGGGAACTACATGGTCGAGGTCTCCGCGAGCAACACCAAGCTCGTCGCGCGGGCGGCGCGCATCGTCGCCGACATCACCGGCGCCGACATCACCGCCGCGCGCGGCGCCCTGGAGGACGCCGGGCACGAGGTCAAGACCGCTGTCGTCATGGTGGAACGGGACCTTTCCGCCGACGAGGCCCGGCTGCTGCTCGCCGCGTGCGACGACCGCCTCGACCTCGCCCTCGGCGTCCGCTGACCGCCCGCCCGAGGGCGGCTCGCGGCCGGTCGGCATAATGCAGGTACATGTCCTCCCGCACTGACCTGACCTGGCCGACCGTGGCCGACGACGCGCTGCGCGAGGAGGTCCACCGCGTGATCCACGCGGTCGTGACGGCCGGCGGCGCGGTCGGCTACGTCACCCCGCCCGGCCGACAGGACACCGATCCGTTCCTGGACGACGTGCTCGCCGACGTCCGGCACGGCCGCGCGGCCCTGGCCGTGGCCCGGGTGGACGGCACGGCCCAGGCGATGGGCCTGTGGAGGCGCGCCTCGGCGCAGGTCTTCGCGCATTCCGCCGAGATCGGCAAGGTGATGGCGCACCCGTCCGCGCGCGGCCTCGGCCTCGGCCGCCTGGTCGTGGCGGGCCTCGTCGACAGCGCCCGCGCCGCGGGCCTTGAGACGCTGACGCTCGGGGCGCGCGGCAACAACCACGGGGCCATCGAGCTGTACGAGAGCCTCGGCTTCCGCGAGTGGGGCCGGCTGCCCAACGTCATCGAGGTCGGCATGGAACGCTTCGACGACGTCCGCATGTACCTGGACCTGGGCACCAGGGACTCCCGGGTCGTGTTGAGGGGGTCGGGGCCCGGCGGCGCGGGCTCCTCGCCGCGCCGGCGGCCGCGCGGCGTGACCGGTGAGGCCGTGGACGTCGGCGAAGTGACCAGGGGGCCGCGGACGTCGGCGAATGGCTCAAGGACGTGACGCCGTCCGGCGAACCGCGCCGGGGGAGCCGCCGGGCGGGCGGTTGAGCGCCGCAGGCCGGGGGCGCACCCCCGGTGAGGGACGGGGCGGCTCATCGGTCGGGTACCCCCGTCCCTCACGGCGGCCGTGGCCGCCAGGGGTGAGCGGCGAGGCCGTGGACCTCGCCGCTCGGGCGGCCACCGCGGCCGCTATGGGGTGGGCAGGCCACCGGCCGTGTCGCCTGCCTCTCCTGGAGGATCTTCGCGCGGTGCCGTCAAAGTCGGCGCGGTGTCGTCACAGCCGGGCGGAGGTGACCGACCGGCGGCCGAGCACGACGCCCAGAGCGATCATGCCGAGGCCGAGGATCAGGTGCAGCCAGTTGTCGGCGGCGTTCAGCGGGACGAAGTTCGCCGGGGTGTCGTGCCCGATCAGCATGCCGTACACCCACAGGAGCAGGTAGACCACGCCGCCGCCGACCAGGAAGCCGCGGGCGCCCTGCCAGGTGCGGGCCATGACGATGCCGGCGACGCCGAACAGCAGGTGGACGATGTTGTGCAGGATCGACACCTCGAAGACGCCGAGGAGCATCGCGTCGGACTGGTGGCCCGCGAACTGGAGCTGGTCGACGTTCGTCGTGACGCCGGGGATGAAGCCCAGCACCCCGACCAGGATGAACACCACTCCGACGACGAGCGATGCCATCTGCAGCGGTGTGCGGGCGGTGCTTCTGCGGATCGTGTCCATGACCCCTCCAGAGGGGAGAGACTGCTGTGGTCGGTCAGGCACCCGGCTACCCTGCTGCGCCGCGCATATACGGGGTCGTCCCATAACGAGCCGGTGAACGCCGCCGGTGCGCGCGCGAACATCCTGGAAAAGACGGTCTTCGTGCCGCGAATTCATTTCCCGGACGGCGCGAAATCGCTTTCTCCGGCCTGCGCGGCCCCGCCGAGCGCCCTGTCGCCCGAGGTCGGAGCGGGTCCGGCGTGATCTACCGTGCCCGGCGGTTCGCCTGCCCGCGACGGGGTACATGGTGCGTCCCCGTGGAAAGGACAACGCCGATGAACGCCGAACGCGGAAGCGCCAAGCACGGTCGCCGGCTCGATGAGGAGATCAAGCACGAGACGGGCGGCATCGTCCGGGGCGGCGGCGGCGCCCGCGCCGAAGAATGGAAGGAGCCCGAACCCGTGCGGGACGCCGAGAACGACCTGCGACCCCAGGAGTACGCGCCCGGCCACGAGCCGGGGGTCGCGCCCGGGATGACGCAGAACGACGTGGACCAGCGCAGCAGCCTGGCCAGATGGCTGGTGGACGTGCGCTATCCGGCCGGCCGCGACGAGATCCTCGCCCACGCGGAGAAGAACCCCGCGGTGCCGGACGCCGTGCTGGAGGCGCTGCGCGGCCTGCCCGAGGGCGCCTTCCGCAACATCGGGGAGATGGCCGAGGCGCTGGGGCTGGGCCGCGAGCGCCGCTTCAGCGACTCACCCGGACGCCGCTCCGGCGACTGACGGCGGCGCGGCGCCGGCGCGGACCCCGGGCACGTCGAGCGACGGCCCGGCGGGCTCCGGCGTCACAGGGCCGCCCGGACGCCTCCCTGCGACAGGTCCCGCTCCGGCATCCGGCGTGGCCAGGGCGTTTCCCGTTCCTCGCACCGGGTAACCGCTCGACCGCGTCTTTCGGCGAAGTGCGAGGAGGATTAAATGATCAAGCATGGCGGTGACGTCATCACCGTCCTCACGACCGACCACCGCGAAGTGGAGGAGATCTTCGCGGAGCTGGAGCGTCTGCGGGGCACCGGCGAACACGACCACCGCAGGGAGCTGACCGAGAAGGTGATCACCGAGCTGGTCAGGCACTCGGTGGCCGAGGAGGCTTACCTGTACCCGGCGGCCCGGAAGTTCATCCCCGACGGCGACCGGCTGGCCGACCGTGAGATCGCCGGCCACGCCCACGCCGAGCGGCTGATGAAGCGGCTGGAGGGCTCCGAGGTCACAGACCCCGCCTTCGAGGGCCTGCTGGACGACCTGATGGCCACCATCAGGGAGCACATGCGCGAGGAGGAGGCCGAGCTGTTCCCCGAACTGGTGCGGTACGCCGACGCGGAGGAGCTGCACGGCCTGGGGCAGAAGATCACGATGATGAAGAAGGTCGCGCCCACCCGGCCCCATCCCGCCGCTCCTGACAGGCCCCCGGTGAACAAGCTGCTGGCCCCCGGCGCCGGCCTGGTGGACCGCATCCACGACCTGCTCACCGGCCGGGGCAAGTCCTGACCCAACGCGGTCAAATGCCTGTCCCAACTCGGTCAAATGATCGCCTCTGCCCGCGTTTCGCCACGTACACGTGGGGCAACAGGGTCCTATGAGAGTCATCGTGGTGGGCGCGACCGGCAACGTCGGGACGAGTGTGGTCTCCGCTCTGGAGGCCGATCCCGACGTCATCTCGATCGTCGGCATCGCCCGGCGGATCCCCGCCCGCCGCGCCGACATAGGGGCCGAGGGGACGGGCAGGACCCGCTGGCACTCGGCCGACGTCACCAAGAGCGACCTCACCGCCGTCTTCTCCGGCGCGGACGCCGTCGTCAACCTCGCCTGGCTGTTCCAGCCGACCCGTGACCCGCTGACGACCTGGCGGGCGAACGTCCTGGGCGGCATGCGGGTCTTCCGCGCCGTGGCCGAGGCCGGGGTGCCCATCCTCGTGCACGCCTCCTCCGTCGGCGCCTACTCGCCGGGGCCCAAGGACGGCGCGGTGGGCGAGAGCTGGCCCACCCACGGCTGGCCCGGCGCGGCGTACTCGCGGGAGAAGGCCTACCTTGAGCGGGTTCTCGACGTCTTCGAGAACGACCACCCGAGCATCCGCGTCGTGCGGATGCGCCCGGGGTTCATCTTCAAGCGCGAGGCGGCCGCCGAGCAGCGCCGCCTGTTCGCCGGTCCCTTCCTGCCCGGACGGCTGCTGCGCGCCGGCCGCGTCCCCTTCGTGCCCGACATCCCGGGGCTGCGCGTCCAGGCCCTGCACTCGGCCGACGCGGGGGAGGCCTTCCGGCTGGCCGTGACCCGCTCGGTCGCCGGCGCGTTCAACATCGCGGCCGAGCCGGTGCTGGACGCCGCCGCCCTGGCGGGGCTGCTCGGCGCCCGCCTGGTGCCGGTCCCGCCCTTCGTGGCCAGGACCGCCGTCGCGGCGGCCTGGCACATGCGCCTGATCCCGGCCTCACCCGGGCTGATGGAGATGGCGCTGCAGATCCCGATCATGGACACCGCGCGGGCGCGCACCATCCTCGGCTGGCGGCCCCGGCACACCGCGCTTGAGGCGGTCGGGGAGCTGCTGGAAGGACTGCGCACCGGCGCCGGCATGGAGACCCCGTCGCTGCGCGCCGGGGCGGGCGGCCCGGCACGCGTCGGCGAACTCGCGACCGGCGTCGGCGGACGCCCCTGAGCCCCGGACGCCCCTGAGCCGGCGGGCGTCGCTGAGGCCGCGGGCGTTCCTGGGGCGGCGTTCTCGCGTTCGTCGTCAGCGGGGGACGTGGTTGCGCAGCCCGAGTTCGTCCGGGTAGAGCGAGAAGTACGTCTGGCCGGCCAGGTAGGACGCGCCCATCCCCCTGACGTGGTGGCGCAGCAGGGTCAGCGGCACGCTGAGGGCGACCCGGTGCGCGTGGTAGGCGTCGATCACCTCCACCAGGTCGGCGCGCCGGGCCCTGTCCAGGCCATCGCTCATCATGCCCAGGCAGTGCAGGAGCACGTTCACGTTGCGGCCGACGGTGGCCCGGGTGGCCAGCGCCGTGCGGAAGGCCCGGCCGTAGGTGGCGGCGAGCCGCCGCGGCGGGAGGGTGCCCGCCTCGGCGACCAGCCGGCCCATCTCCCGGTACGCCGCCGGATCGTGGGAGAGCAGCTGCATCTTGTGCCGGGCGTGGAAGGCGACCAGGTCGCGGGCCCGCCAGTCGGCCTCCAGCAGCGCCCGCAGGCGGGCATGGGCGAAGACCCGCTCCACGAACGCCTCGCGCAGGACGTCGTCGTGCAGCCGGCCCTCGTCCTCCACCGGCAGCAGCGGATGCGCCTCGATCATCGCGTTCGCGTACAGGCCGCGGCCCCGTCTGCCGGAGCCGAGCACCGGGACGCCGTGGAGGCCGCAGGTCGGGCTCTTGGCCTTGAACACGTAGCCGTCCACCCGCAACGCGGCCGCGCGCGCCGCGGCCAGCGCGGTCATCCGGCCGGTCAGGTCCCTGCGGGAGGTGCGGGTCACCAGGCGCGGCGCGCCGGGAGGCCCTTCCAGGTGGACCGTCTCGCGGGGGGCGCCCAGGCCGAGCTCCATCTCGGGGCAGATGGGCACCCAGTCGACCCACGGGGACAGGGCGCCGGACACGAAGCGGTCGCGGCTGTGGCCGCCGTTGAAGCGCACCGGCTCCCCGAGCAGGCAACTAGACACCGCGACCCGCGGCCTGATGCCCCGCTCGCCGTCCGTCAGCCGCTCGCCGTCCGTCCGCCGCCCCGTGTCCTGTGCCGGCATCGTCCCGTCAGCCTCCCCGGTATGCGCCCTGCCCATGGCCGTCCATCGCCGTCCTTTCCCTACCTTCGGAGGACCCGCCCCGTCCGGATGCATCCGGGGCCGTCCCTTCGGACTCCGGTGCGGGCGGCGGCCGAACGGCACGCCGGCCGCGGGTCAGTCGCCTTCCGGGCGGTCGCGGAGGAACGCCGAGATTCGCTCCGTGTGACCGACGAGCACGTGGCCGGCGTCCGGGAGGAGGTCGACCCGCGCGTGGGGCGCCGTCTCGCGCAGCCGCCGCCGGGTGTCGTAGGAGTCGAGCAGGCCGTCGCGCCCGCCGACGATCACCAGCATCGGCATGGTCAGCCGGCGCAGGGCGTCGTCGTCCAGCACGGGCAGCGGCTCGCTCCGGTACCTGACGTGCTTGCCGACCGTCATCATGTACTCGCCGAACGCGCGCGCCTCGGCGGTCGGCGCGGGGGCGATGGGCCCGAGGGCCAGCCGCATCGCCCTGCGCCGCCCCCGGTCGCCGAACGGCCGCAGCAGCAGCCACAGCAGCAGCGCGCCGGACTTCTGCCGGCCCACGCCGCCAGGGCACAGCAGCGCCATGCGCTCGACCCGCTCGGGCCGGTGGCTCGCGTACTGCAGCGCCAGCCACCCGCCGAGCGAGATGCCCACGATGGACGCGCGCTGGACGCCGAGCGCGTCCATCACCTCCGACAGCCACGTCACGTACGCGCCCGAGGCGAGCGGCGGGCGCGACGGCGCGCTCAGCCCCGGCTCGCCGATCATGTCGACGGCGTGGACGCGGAAGTGGCGCGACCAGGAGACGACGTCGCCCATCCACATCGCGGTGTTCGCCCCCGAGCCGTGCAGGAGCAGCAGCGGCGGAGCCTCCGGCGGGCCGCACACCACGACGAACGTCTCGCCCTGGCCGGTCGGCACGTGGAGCCGCTCGTGCGGCACCGGCCATCGCTCCAGCCACGCCAGGTACTCCCGCTCGACGACGCGGCCGCCCTCGGCGGAGGTGTAGACGGCGGTCATCGCCCCTCCTCGATCAGCACTTGAATGATCTTCAATACTCCGGAGACGTCGTCCAGGCCGCCGATGACGATGACCTGCAGGACGGCGCTCTCCTCGTCGTAGACGGTCTCGACGCGCAGGCGCCGGCGGTCCTCGCGCCCGCCGACCGCTCCGATGACCGTGTTGCTCACCCGGGTCACCGCCTCGGGGCTGATCGCGTCGACGCGCACGATGGCGGACACCTCGGCGTGGCGGGTGCGCCTGGCGGTCTCGGCGGCCGGGGGCGCGACGGGGTAGCCCGCGAACGCGTCGAGGTCCTCGCGCGCGATGCGGTACTGCTTGCCGACGCGCACGGCCTTGAGCCGCCCGTCGCGGACGTACCCGCGCACCGTCTTGGCGTGCAGACCCAGCAGGCTCGCCGCCTGATCGATCGTGTACGGCTGAGACACCGGAGTCCTTCCCTGTTCTTCCCTAACATTCCCTTAGATGAACCATAACAGGGAAGAATGGGGAAGCAAAGTGCAATACCCGTATGCCGCGCGGCGAAGGGGCAGGGCGGCGACGCGGGGACGTTCCGCGCGAAAGGTTCACGGAAGACGCCGCGCGGCGGCCGTCCGTCCCGCCGGGACGCGCCCCGGCGCGCGTGACGTATGCCCAGGCGGCGGACGGTACGCGGGCACGGCGCCGGCGCGCCCCGGAGGTCGTGGACCTGACCGGACCTTGACGGCCGGTCAGAGCCGATCTAGCGTCCGCCGCGAGTGAAGGCGACCCGCGAAGACCAAGGAGCGGACCGATGCCCCGGCGGATTCTCCTCGTGCTGAGCGCGATCATCGTGGCCTTCGGCCTGCAGCCGCACGGCGCCGCCCGCGCCGATGCCGTGTCGGTGCCCGTCGGGGCCGCCTTCACCGACACCGGCGGCGGCCTGGTGCACGCCCACGGCGGCGGTGTGATCAAGGTGGGCTCGTACTACTACTGGTTCGGCGAGAACCGCAACGCCGACAACACCTTCCGCTACGTGTCGGTCTGGCGCTCCACCGACCTGCGCACCTGGGAGTTCCGCCGGCACGTGCTCAGCCAGTCCAGCAGCTCCGAACTCCAGGTCGCCAACATCGAACGGCCGAAGGTCATCTACAACCCCTCCACCGGCCAGTACGTCATGTGGATGCACAAGGAGAACGGCAGGGACTACGGCGAGGCACGGGCGGCGGTCGCGGTGTCCTCCACCGTGGACGGCGACTACACCTACCTGCGCAGCTTCCGCCCGCTCAACTACATGTCCCGCGACCTGACCCTCTTCAGGGACGACAACGGCACCGCCTACATGATCTCGGCCGCGAACGAGAACGCCGACCTGCACGTCTACCGGCTCACCTCCGACTACACCTCGGTCGCCGCCCGCGTCCAGAACCTGTGGCCGGGCTCCTACCGCGAGGCGCCGGCCATGTTCAAGCGCGGCTCGGTCTACTTCCTGCTGACCTCCGGCGCGACGGGCTGGTCGCCGAACCAGCAGAAGTACGGGACGGCCTCCAGCGTCGAAGGCTCATGGAGCGGGCTGTCCAACGTGGGCGACTCGACGGCCTACGGGTCGCAGACCGCCTACGTCCTGCCCGTCCAGGGCAGCGCGACGACCTCGTACCTGTACATGGGGGACCGGTGGGCCGGCGCCTGGGGCGGCCCGGTCAACGACTCGCAGTACGTGTGGCTGCCCCTGCAGTTCCCGTCCAGCACGACGATGACCATGGCGAACGCCACCTCGGTGACCATCGACACCGCCACCGGTTCCGTCAGCGCGTCCGGTTCGGGGCCGAGGTACGACCGGTTCACCGTGCGGCACACGGGCAAGTGCGTCGACGTGCGCGACGGCTCGACCGCCAACAACGCGGCCATCATCCAGTGGACGTGCAACAACGGCGCCAACCAGCAGTGGAGCGTGAACGACGTCGGCGGCGGCTACGTCCAGATCGTCGCCCGGCACTCTGGCAAGTGCCTCGACGTCACCAGCGGGAGCACGGCCGACGGCGCGTCGATCATCCAGTACACCTGCGGCGGCGGCGCCAACCAGCAGTGGCGCCTGCAGGACGCGGGCGGCGGCTACGTCCGCCTCGTCGCCCGGCACTCCGGCAAGTGCATGGATATGCCGAGCTCCTCCACGGCCGACAACACCCAGTTCAAGCAGTACACCTGCGGCAGCGGCGCCAACCAGCAGTTCCAGCGCACCACCGTGTGACGGCCCGCCTCCCAAATCCCCGGTCATCCTTCGGGGCGCTTCCTGCGTCGAACACGCAGGCGGCGAACAAGGGAGCGGCGATGGAGACGATCGGGGAAGCGGAGGCCTGCGCCTCGCACGAGGCGCGAGACCTGTGGGCCTGACGCCGGAGCGGACCGGCGCCCGCACCGCAGAGATCGGGAACGCCCTGTCAGGTGGTGAACCGCCGAGCCCGGCGGTCCGGCCCGCCGGCAGTGATGGGCACGGATGAGCGTGGATGAGCATGGATGAGCCGGCGCTGCTCCTGTCGGCCCCCGGTACCCGCGTCCTCCTGGTCGGATCCGGCTCGCATCAGCCCGCCGCGAAGGTCGGCGACATCCCCGCCGTGGCGGAGACGATCGGCGACCTGTCCGCGGCCCTGGTCGAGCGAGCGGGCGTCTCCCCTGACGACCTCACCTGCCTGCTGGACCCCGCCGATCCCGGCACACTGGCCGACGCGGTCGACGCCGTCGCGCGGGAGGCGACGGGGGTGCTGCTGGTCCACTACATCGGGCACGGCCTGATCGGGCCGGACAACACCCTGCACCTGGCCACGAGACGCACGGCCGACCTCACGCGCGGCCCCGTCCGCAACCAGGCCCTGCCCTACGCGGAGCTGCGCGACCTGCTGTCCGCGAGCAGGGCCGAGCTGACGGTGGTCGTGCTCGACTGCTGCTACGCGGGACGCGCGGAGGGCTGGTGGGGGAGCTACCTGCTCGCCTCCACCAGCCGGGATCAGCCGGGCTGGGCGCCACCGGGGGAACGGCACACGGCCTTCACCGGCGAGCTCATCCGGCTGCTCGTCGAAGGGGACCGCGCGGCGCCACGCCTGCTCACCATCGACGACCTGTTCCGCTGCCTCTCCCGCACGATGCGTCACCGCGGCCTTCCCGTGCCGCAGCGGCAGGCGGCCGACCCGAGCGGCCGCCGTCCCCTGGTCGTCAACGCCGCCTACCACCCGCCGGCGGGACGCCCGCTCCCCGCCCTCGTCGACGACGGCGAGCACAGTCCGTACGCCGGTCTGCGGCCTTTCGGCGCCGACGACACCGCGTTCTTCTTCGGGCGGCGAGAGCTGACCCACATCCTCATCGGCCGGGTCGGCGCCCGTCCGACGATCCCGCTGCTGGTGACGGGGCCGTCCGGGTCGGGCAAGTCCTCGGTGCTGCAGGCGGGGCTCGTCCCGGCCTACGGCGCCAGGCGGTGCCTGGTGACGACCCCGGGCGCCGAGCCCGTCGGGCAACTCCTGCGGCGCGTCGCCGAGTACGCGGAGGTGGACCTCCGGCTCGCCCGCCTCGCGCTGGAACGGGGCGAGGAGCACCTCGCGGACCTTCTGCCGGCCGGGACGCTCGTCGTCGTGGACCAGTTCGAGGAGGTGTTCACGCTCTGCCAGGACGAGGCCGAGCGGCGGGAGTTCGTCGGCCTAATCGCCGCGCTGTGCGCGCGGGGGAGCAGGACGGTGGTGATCGGGCTGCGTGCCGACTTCTTCGGCCACTGCACGCCCTACGAACCGCTGATGCGGGCGTTGCGCCGTCCGGAGGTGGTCCCGGCCATGGACCGGGCGCAGCTGCGCAGCGTCATCCAGGGACCGGCCGAGGCCGTCGGACTGACTCTGGAGGAGGACCTGGTCGAGCTGGTCCTGGACGACCTCGGCGCCGGCCTCGGCGGCGCCGGCTCGATGCCCGGGATGACCCTGCCCCTGCTCTCCCACGCCCTTCTCGCCACCTGGCAGCGGCGCGAGGGCCGGGTCCTGACCCTGGCGGCCTACCGGGCCACCGGCGGCATCACCCGTGCGCTGGCCCGTACCGCCGACGAGATCGTGCTGTCGCTCTCTCCGCCGGCCCAGGAGGTCGCCCGCCGCATGCTGCCGCGGCTGGTCCGGCTGGGGGAGGGCACCGAGGACACCCGCCGGCGCGTCCCGCTCGCCGAAATCCTCGGGGCCGGTGACCAGACCCTGCGCCGCGAGGTCCTCGACACGCTGGCCCGCGGGCGCCTGGTCACCGTGGACGAGGAGAAGGCGCAGCTCGTCCACGAATCCCTGATCCGCGCGTGGCCGCGGCTGCACACCTGGATCGAGGCCGACCGGGCCGACCTGCTGGCACACCAGCAACTCTCCGAGGACGCCGGCAAATGGCTCCGGCAGGGGCGCAGTCCCGACTACCTCTACTCCGGCGGGCTTCTGGAGGCCATCGCCCCGGCCCGCGAGCGCTGGCGGGCCGACCCGGACCGCTACCCGTCCGGCGACGACGTCACGGCTGAGTTCCTCGCGGCCGGCGAGCGCGCGGTGCGGCGGGCCGCACGGCTGCGCAGGACGGTCGCCGTCCTGCTCGTCCTGCTCACCCTGGCCTCGCTGACGGGGGCCGGAGGCGCCGTCTTCTACGCCTACAACTCCTCGGCGCAGCGGAACTCGGCGGTGTCGCGGCAGTTCGCCGCCCAGAGCCTCGGCATCGGCGACACCGATCCGGCGCTCTCCCAGAAGCTCGCCGCCACCTCCTGGCATTTCGCCCATACCCCCGAGGCCTGGCACAGCATGCTGAGCGCGCTGGCGAACCCCGGACGCGAGGTCCTCAGCCCCCGACTCGGCGAGATGACCGCCGTCGCCTTCAGCCCGGCCGGTCACGTCCTGGCGACGGCGAGCGGGAACGGCGCGGTCCGGCTCTGGGACGGCTCCGCCCCCTCCGAGATCGCCAAGCCGCTCACCGGTCCCATCCACTCCATGGCCTTCAGCCCGGACGGCCGGATCCTGGCCACGGCGGGCCAGGACTCCGTCCCCCGCCTGTGGGACGCCGTCACCCGCCGCCAGCTCGGCGTCCCGCTGACCGGGCACGCCGGCCCGGTCTACTCGGTCGCGTTCAGCCCGGACGGCCGGTGGCTGGCCACCGCCGGCCGGGACGGGACCGTCCGGATGTGGGAGACCGCCACCCAACGCCCGATCGGCGCGCCCTTCGGCCGCGGGGCCGTCCCGCTGACCACCGTGGCCGCCGCCCCGGACGGGCGGGCCCTGGCCACCGCCGACCGGGACGGAGTGATCCGGCTGTGGAACCCGGCCACCGGGCGCGAGCTGGGACGACCCATCGCCGGCCACACCGGCGCGATCATCGGCGTGGCCTTCGGCGGATCAGGCGAGGTGCTGGTCAGCGGGGGCGTGGACAAGTCGCTCCGCGTGTGGGACACCGTCACCCACCGGCAGATCGGAGCGTCCCTCCGCCACCCGGCCCAGCTGACCGCGGTCGCCGTCAGCCCGGACGGCCGCACCGTGGCCACCGCGGAAGGAGCCGAGAACATGCGACAGACCATACGCGTCCGGGACATCATGACGCGTGACCTGCTCGGCAGGCCGATGACCATGACCACGGGGACCATGGCCGCCATGGCGTTCGGCTCCGACGGCCGGAGCCTCGCGACCGCCACCGGGGACACCGTCCGGCTCTGGGACCTCGCCGCGCACCGGCAGGCCGCCCGTCCGCTGACCGGCCACACCAAGATCGTCAATGAGGTCGCCTTCAGCCCGGACGGCCGCGTCGTGGCCACCGCGAGCCTCGACAACGACGTCCGCCTCTGGGACGCCACGACGCACACCCAGATCGGCCCGCCGCTCACCGGGCACACGGACTCCGTCGTGGCGGCGGCGTTCAGCCCGGACGGCCGCGTCCTGGCCACCGGAGGCGACGACAACACCGTCCGGATCTGGGACGTGGCCACCCGGCGGCAGCTCGGCGAACCGCTGACCGTGACGACCGGATCTGTCACCTCTGTCGCCTTCAGTCCGGACGGCGGCACGCTCGCCGCCGCGAGCGGGAGCACCGCCCAGCTCTGGCGCCTGGCCGACGGCCGCCGCGCGGGACCGAAACTGAAGAGCGACAGCGGTCCGGTGTACAAGGTCGCCTTCAGCCCGGACGGCGCCGTCCTGGCCCTCGCGAGCGGGAGGACGGCGCAACTGTGGGACGCGGCGACCGCGCACAGCATCGGCGGCCCGCTGGAAGGGCACACCACGGACGTCAGCGCCGTCGCCTTCAGCCCGGACGGCCGCACGCTCGCGACCGCGAGCCAGGACGGCGGGATCCGCCTCTGGAAGACCGCCACCCGCACGCAGGTCGGCGAGCCCCTCCTGGGACACACGGCGACGGTCAACTCGCTCGCCTTCCGTCCGGACGCCCGCGGCGGCACCGGCGGCGAGGACGCGCTCGTCCTCGCCAGCACGGGCAACGACGGCACGGTCCGGATCTGGGACACCGGGACCCACCACCAGATCGGCCCGCCGCTCACCGGTCACAGCGGGCCGGTCTACGGGCTGGCGTTCGGCCCGGACGGCCGCACGCTGGCCACCGCGGGCGCGGACCGCACCGCCAGGCTCTGGGACGTGGGCTTCCCGGGCGACCCGTTCGCGGCGCTCTGCGGAATCTCCGGCGCACTGACCCGTGAGCAGTGGGCGCAGTACCTGCCCGGCGAGGACTTCCAGCCGGTGTGCGACCTGAGATCCGGCACATGACCAGACCGAGGAACGGAGACGGCCCATGAGCGGGATGCCCGTCGCGCGGATGACGGCGATCGCCGGGCTCATCGTCGCGCTTGCAGCCGTCGCGGCCTGCGCGCCGCCGGCCGCGTCCCAGCGCCCGGCGCCCCGGCCCCCGGCCACGCGCCCACGGACGCCCGCCCCGCCGTCCCCGTCGACCGGCGGCTCCTCGGTGCCGCGTCTCTTCGGCGAGCTGGGGTCGGTCGGCAAGCTGCTTTCCAGGGACGGGCGCGGGCGGGTCGTCAGCGACTGCACGGCCACCGCGTTGGCGTCACCCGGGCACAATGTGATCGCGACCACCGCGCGGTGCGTCATCGACAGTACGACAGGCAAGCCGTTCCGCGACGTCGTCTTCATCCCCGGTTATGACAGGGAACGAGCGCCACACGGCCTGTACGTGGCGAAAGGCGTGTACGTGCACCACCGGTTCATGAAGGACATGAAGAATCCGACCTACGACTTCGCCTTCATAACGTTGTTCACCGGGACGTCCACCGACCCGTCAGGCAGGAAGCGGGACGTGGGCCGGCTCGGCACGAACGTCGGTGAACAGGGATTCGCCTGGAACCAGCGGGTAGGTCAGCCGGTCTACGCCTTCAGCTATGGCGAGACGGCGGCCGGTTCGCCGTCCCGGCAGCCCGGAGGGGTGCTGCAGGGGTGCTTCGGCCAGACCTTCGCCGTGGCCCGGTACCCCGTACTGGGCCTGCTCTGTGACCTTCCGGTGCTGACCATCGGCGGGCCGGTGATCGCCAAGTACGACACCCGTACCGGGCTCGGCTACGTGAGCGGAGTGATCAACGGGATGGTCGACGCCGACCGCGACCGGAAGAACGAAACGGTGTTGTTCTCCTACTTCGACACCGCCGCCCACAGCCTGTATGCGCAGGCCGCGAAAGACAAGGGCGGCCGGTTCAACCTTTCGGACACGACCGATTCGTCCGGCGACTGATCCGTACCCGGGAGACCTGGTCCAGCCGCCCACCCGTGCGGAGACGCCGTCATCCGACCATGCGGACCGCCGGCCCGCCCGGTGGGCGGGCCTGACGTTTCCCGGGTCAGGCGACCTCGATGGCGGGGGTCTGCCGGGGGAACAGGGCGTCGAAGACCGCGGCGCGGTCGAAGGACATCGCGCGGGTGCGGGCGCGCAGCTCCAGGTTCTGCCGCTCGGCGGCGGACATGTCCAGCACCACCCGGTCCATGGCCGCGGCCAGACCGGCGATGTCCCCGGGCTCGACGATGACGGCGGTGTCGCCGACCGCCTCCAGGGTGCCGCCCGTCATGGTGGTGATGATCGGCCCACCGCCGGCCAGCATCTTCTCGGCCAGGGCGATGCCGAACGTCTCGACGAAGTCGGGCTCGGGCCTGGTGGGCAGGGCGTAGGCCGCGCAGCCGCGCATCAGCAGCGACTTCTCGTGGTCGTCGACGTCGGCGAGCAGGACCACCCGCTCGTCCGCGCCGGCCAGCGTCCGCACGTGCTCCAGCTCCGGCCCGGTGCCCGCGACGACGAGTCTCACCCGCGACCGGCAGCGCGTCCGGCCGAAGGCCCGCAACAGGTCGTAGATGCCCTTGGCCCGGGTCACCCGGGACAGGAACAGGACGTATCCGTCACGCTCCAGGCCGCGTCGCGCGAGCGCGGCGTCCACCTCCGCCGGATCCGGGTCGAGGAAGGCGGCCGAGTCGATCGGCGGGTAGCTGACGGTCACGCGCCGCCGGCACTGTTCGGCGAAGCCGGTGCCGCAGTGGGCGTCCACCTGCTCGGCCGAGGCGATGATCTCATCGCGGGTGTACTCGGAGACCGCGACGACCTCGTCGTTGGCCAGGAACGTGGTGAACAGGACGGTCGCCGCGCCGAACCGGCCTTCCCGCAGGCACGACCGGATCACGTTGGTCACGTCCGAGCCGACCGCTTTCGCGACCGTGTGCACGTCCGGCGCGAACCCGGCCGCGCGCGCCGCCGCCACCGCGTCCACGACCACCGAGGTGTGCGGGACCAGGTACATCGACAGGCAGGTCGTGGGCACCGGCTCGGCGAGCAGTTCGACGAGGCGGCCGGTGAGGCCCGCCTGGTGGCGCCCGTCCGGCACCCGGTAGTCCCCGACCGGCTCGGGCCGCTCCACGGTGATCCCCGGGCTGTAGGGGAGCAGCCGGTCCAGCGGCTTGAGCGGCAGCCCGGCCGCCTGCAGCGCCGGGATCGGCCACGTCAGCAGCCGCACGTCGTCGAACCCGCGGGTCAGCGCCACCTCGGCGAGGTTGCGGGCCTCGCCGGAGTGGCCGCAGATGACCGGGTCGGCCCTGACCACGATGACGAGACGGCGAGAGGGGTGGGTCATCGCGCTCCCTTGGGTGTCGCGGGCGGATCGGAAAGAGACGGCGGGCGGATCCCCCGCCCCCACGCCGACGGCTCCGGGCCCAGCCGCAGGTGCAGATGGCCGCCGCGGTGCACGGTGGCGGCGCTCAGATGCGTCGCGCGCAGGGACTCGCCGTTGAGCGTGGCCGACTGGACGTACTGCGCCGGCGGGTCATGATCGAGGCCGTCGACGCCGATCGGCGTCTCGCGGTGCCCGCTGGTCTCGATGACGAACTCGCCGCCGCCGACCCGGAGCACGGCACGGGCGAACGCGGGCGCGTTGACCAGGAACAGGCTCTGCCCCGCGACCGGGAACAGCCCCAGCGACGCCCAGACGTACCACGAGCTCAGGCCGCCGGAGTCGTCGTTGCCGGGAAGCCCGCCGGGGCCGGTGCCGAACTGCCAGGTCAGCGCCGCCTGCACCACCTGCGCCGTGCGGTCGGGCCGGCCCGCGTAGTGGTACGCCCACGGCGCCTCCATGTCGGGCTCGTTGTTCAACCCCTCGAACCGGTTCAGGGCGTATCCGGCGGCCATCTCCGCCGCCCGCGGACGCCGGCCGGGCTGCGTCACCGGCGCGGCGCCGAACCCGAAGAACGCGTCCAGCCTGTCGGCGAAGGCCTCCTCGCCGCCGGCCAGGGCGATCCGCGCGGCCATGTCGTGCAGCAGCCGGAACGAGTAGTTCCACTTGCCGCCCTCGTAGAACTCCGAGTCGCGCAGCAGTCCCGTGCCCGGGTCGAAGGCGTTGACCCACTGGCGGCCGCGGTCCTCCAGGTCGTCGGCCAGGCGGCGGTCGTTCAGCGCCCGGGCGACCTGCGCCGTGCAGTGGTGGGCGTATGCCAGATCGAGGGTGTGGGTGATCGGGTGCACCACTCCGTGCTCGAAGAAGTCCTCGCCGTACAGGCGGCGCAGGTCGTCGACCATGTGCACGAGCGCCCAGTTCCAGTCGAGGCCGGACCGGCCCAGGGCGTGGGCGTCCGCCAGGGCGGTGTGCGCGAGCGCGCTGGCCTGCCGGAAGAACCGGTCGGCGCCGCGGGCCATGCGGTAACCGATCGGGAAGTTGCCCTCCTCCTCGCAGACCCGGATCAGCGACTCCAGCAGGTCCGCCGCGCGGTGCGGGACGATGGCCGCGAGCAGCGGCAACTGCGTCTTGTAGATGTCCCACATGGTGCACACGTCGAACGCGTACGGTCCCGGCGTCGGCCAGAACGGGCTCTCGTCGTCGGCGAAGCACGGCTTGATCAGCGAGTGGTAGAGCGCCGTGGCGAACACGGTGCGGCGGGCCGGCGTCCCGCCCTCGACCTGGACCCGGTCGAGGTGCTCGCCCCAGCGCGCCCGGGTGCGGGCGCGCACCGCGTCGAACGCCGGCCGCGCGTCCCCGCACTCGCGTTCCAGGTTCTGCCGCGCCTGGTCGCACCCGCGCAGCGAGAACCCTAGCCGCACCTCGATGGTCTGCCCGGCCGCGGCCGGGCCCATCAGGAGCATGCCGAAAGGCCGCAGCGTGGTGTGCCGGATGCTGTCGAAGTCCAGGCGGGTGCCGCCGTCGATGAGCCGCCGGTCGTACCAGAGCATCTGCCGCCAGCCCGGGCTGTCCACGTCCACGTACACCGACAGCGGGACGCCTTCCATCACGACCGTGCCCTGGGCCCGGCCGTGGCCCATGCTCTCCACCTGCGCCCGCAACGGCACGGTGCGGCCGAGCTCGATGGCCAGGCCCCCGCAGGACAGGTCGACGACCACGCGGGCGCTGCCGTGCTCGGGGAAGGTGTACCGGTGCACCGCGACCTTGGTGCCCACGGTCAGCTCGCAGCGGATGCCGGTGCCCAGGGTGGCCGCGTAGTAGCCCGCCTCCGCCACCTCGCCGTACAGCGGCCACGCCTCGCCGAGCACGTCCAGCGGCTGCACCATCGGGGTGACGCGCACATAGTTGTAGTACTTGCGGATCGCGCCGGTGCCGGACTGCTGGAAATGGGTGAACCCGGACGCCTGCAGCCGCTCGAACATCTCCTCGGGCACGCCCTCGGTGTTCTTGGCGTACCGCCCGTACCCGGTCGGGTACGCCCCGGAGTAGGCGCAGGCCGACACCATGCCAAGCGGCGAGGTGGCCCCGGGATGGGTGTTGCCGACCTGCGGTTTCGGCCACCACCAAGTGGCGGCCAGACCCCGCGCCCGAGGCAGGTCAGTCGCCGCCACGCCGATGAACGGATCAACATTCTCAAGGATGGCGGGACTCTATCCGGCGTGCCCTCACCTCAGGTTTCAGCAAGATGAACTTCACGAGACCGCCCGCCCCCCCCGCCGCCGAGGACGGCGGGCGGCGTCGACGGCGCTTCGCCCGGGGGAGGGTTGACGCTTACCCGCGATCATGACGACAATGTTGACGCGGTAACCGATCGGGCGTGGTAGGACGGCACCTGCGCACGCCTGATGTCTCTTATTGGCCATTGACGTGGTCGGCGGACGCGTTCTTCGAAGGATTCATGCGCTTGCCCACGCCTTTTCGTGCTCGTCCGGCCGCGTCGCCGGCCTCTCGCCGCCCAATTCGACGTACTGCCGCCGTGCGCCCTTTCCCGACGGGGAGCGGACGGTCCACGGCCGTGATCTGGTCGGTCCGGGTACTGCTGCTGATCGTCCTCGGCTCTCTGGTCGTGGCGGCCCCGGCGTCCCCCGCGCAGGCCCACGGGCAGCTCGCGCTCGCGGTGCCCGCCAACGAGAGCAAGGTCGGCGAACCGCTGGAGGCGGTCTCGCTGTACTTCACCGAGAAGCCGGTGTCCCACACGTACTTCACCGTCACCGCGCCGGACGGCGCCCGGGTCGACCGGCCGTGGTCGCACGGTGAGATCAAACGCCTGGACGACCCGGTCCGGGAGTACTTCCTCGTCAACGGCGTGTGGGAGCCGCGCCTGTACCACGAGGGCTTCGAGGTGCGCATCCCCGTGGCGCACTGGCCGGAGAAGGGCGTCTACGTCGCCCACTACCAGAGCGTCGCCTCCGACGGAGACGTGGTGCGGGGAGACGTCAGGTTCACCTACACCGGCCGGACCACGAAGCCTCCCAAGGGCTGGACGAGCCCCACCGATGCCCCCGAGCCCATCGAGTCCTCCCACCCGGGCGAGAGCCGTGACACCGGTGAGACGGCGCCCGTCGGGCCGCGGGCCGACGCCTCCCAGAGCGGCGCGCCGTCTCCGGCGTGCACGCCGAGGACCATGCCGGAGACCGGCTGCGGTGACGGCTCCGGGTCGCAGGCAGAGGGAAGCCCGGCAGCGGGGAGCCCGGCCGCCGCGCCGGAGGCCGCCGGAGGGTCGTCGGAGTCCTCGGGCGTGCTGGTGTGGCTGATCCCCGCGCTGCTCGTCGCCGGGACGGCCGTCATGGTCGCCCGCGCCGCCCGCCCGCGGCAGGCCGGCGGCCCCGAGGAGCGCGGGCGTTCCCGTCCGGACAAGGCCGGCGGCGCGACGCCGCGCGGAGCCTCCCGCCCGGGGCGGCGTCCTTCGCCTCCGTCCACCGCGTCGCGCAAGAAATCCGGCGGCGGACGCCGGTGAGCCGCAGTCCAGAACCCGTGACCAGCGCCCGTCCCCGTTCCAGGAGTACCACGGTGAGATTCCTCGCTGCCCGTTACCGTTTCCTTCTCATCGCGCTGCTCGGGGTGACGCTGTCCGCGCTCGCCGGCTGCGGCGGCACGGACGCCGGCGCGGGCGCCGCCCCGGCCGCGGTCAAGGAGATCACCGTGACGATCAGCGGCCGGACGGTGACGCCGCCTCCGTCGCGCATCGACGTCATTAAGGGACAGAAGGTGCGGATCACCGTGACCAGCGACGTGGCCGACAAGGCGCACGTGCACGGCTACGACAAGGCCGCGGACCTCCAGCCGGGCGCCGCGGGGACGATCGAGTTCGTGGCAGACCAGAGCGGCCTGTTCGAGGTGGAGACCCACGAGCAGGAACTGCAGCTCTTCCAGCTCCTGGTGCGCTAGGGACCCCGTGATGCTCTTGTTGGCGCACGGCGTCGGCGGCCGCCAGGACCTGCCGATCCCCTTCTCCGCCGCGATGACCGGCGCCGTCCTGGCCCTGCTCGTGTCGTTCGCCGGGCTCGGCGCCCTGTGGACCGAGCCGCGGCTCGCCGGCGCCCTCGGTTACGCCCGCCCCGTGGCGGCCCGCGTCCAGGGCCTGGTGAGCGCGCCGGCGTGGCGGTGGTCCTGGCGGCTGGCCGGGCTGGTCGCCACGGCCTACTTCTGCGTCGGGCTGCTCTTCGGCCCCGACCGGGCCGCCAATCCGACGGCGGGGGTGTTCTACGTCCTGTTCTGGGTGGGCCTGATCCCGCTGTCATTGCTGTTCGGCCCGGTATGGCGTGCGGTGAACCCCTTGCGCACGGTGCATCTGCTGGCCTGCGCCGCGCTCCGCCGCGACCCCCGGCACGGGGTGCGGCCGCTGCCGGAGGGCCTCGGGTACTGGCCTGCCGCCGCCGGCCTGTTCGCGTTCACCTGGCTGGAACTGGTCGCCCCCGGACGCGCCACGCTGCCCGTCATCGGCGCCTGGCTCGCGGCGTACGCCGTGGCCATGCTGGCGGGCGCGGCGGTCTTCGGCTCCGGCTGGTTCGACAGGGGCGACACGTTCGAGGCGTACAGCGGCGTCATGGGCAGGCTCGCCCCGGTGGGCCGGAACCCCGACGGCACCCTCACCTGGCGCAACCCGCTGCACGGCATGGCCGGGCAGGAGTCCGCCCCCGGCCTGGTGGCCCTGGTCATCGTGCTGCTGGGGTCCACCATGTACGACAGCGTCTCCAACGCGCCGTTCTGGGTGCGATACGTGCAGGAAAGTGGCATACCTGCCGTGGTGCTGGGCACGGCCGCCCTGGCCGCCGTCATCGCGGCGGTGCTCGCGGCGTACCTCGCGGCGACCGCGCTGGCCGGCCGCTGGGGCGGAGCCGCGCCCGGGACCACGGCGGGCGACCTGGCGCACTCGATCGTGCCGATCGCCGTGGGCTACCTGGTGGCCCACTACTTCACGCTGCTGCTGCTGGAAGGCCAGCGGACCATCGCCCTGCTGTCGGACCCGCTCGGCACCGGCGCCGACTGGCTCGGCACGGCCGGCTGGCAGGTCGGCGCCGCCGGCACCAGCCCCGCCGGCATCGCCATGCTCCAGGTGACGGTCATCGTCATCGGCCACATCATGGGCACCGTCCTGGCCCACGACCGTGCCCTGACCCTCTTCCCCCGCCGCACGGCCGTCCTGGGCCAGATCCCTCTGCTGGTCCTGATGGTCGTGTACACGGTCACCGGCCTGATGCTCCTGTTCGCCGCCTAGATCGCCGCCTAGACCAAGATGGCGCGACCGGACTCCACCGCCGGCCGAGGGTCCCGGCAGGGTACTGACCAGGGCATTTGTCACAATTGAGGGTGCTGTCCGGTCTGAGCTGGGTGAACGGCCGGATCGAGCCGGCCACCGTCTCGCGGAGGAAGCCGATGAGCACCGATCACGCCAATGCCCACCACATCGAGAACCCCGACAAGAGCGGCCCGCCGCCCCGGCTCGACGTGGTCGCCACCGTGCCGGGAGCGCCGTCCGCGCCGGAAGGCGCCGAGGCGATGACCATCCTGGTCACGCTGCCGCCGAGCAGCCCCGGCGCGCCGCCGCACCGCCACTCCGGGCCCGCGTACGGGTACGTGGTCAAGGGGGCGATCAACTTCGAGCTCGAAGGCGAGCCCGTGCGGGTCGTCCGGGCCGGTGAGGCGTTCTGGGAGCCCGGTGGCGACGTGATCCACTACCAGGACGGCAACCACCTGGCCGACGAGGAGTCGGCGTTCGTGGTGACGATGTTCTGCGCGCCCGGCCAGCCGATGCTCACCGTGGTGAGCCCGGAGGAGCTGGAAGCCCGGCGAGACCGCCGCGCGCCGCGGGAATGACGAAGATCACCTCGCACGGCAAGAAGGCGGGAACCGGATTCGGTTCCCGCCTTCGGCGTCGCGGCACATCCCGCGGACCCGCGCTCGCGCCCGGCTACTTCCCGGTCGCGTTCCGATCGAGCCAGTCGCGGTAGCGGATCTCGCCGAGTACGGCGCCCTCACCGGGAACCAGCGACCGCTCGGTCAGTTCGCTGCCGAAGTAGCGGGCGTGCGGGTCGGTGACCACCTCGCGCCCGTCGCCCCAGGCGGCCAGCGCCTGGCGGAAGAACTCGTCCATCCCGAACCGCTCGGGCCCGGCGATCTCGACCCTGCCGTGTAGCGGCGACCCCACCGCGGTCCGGGCGACCGCCTGGGCGACCTCGTCGCCGGCCATGGGCTGGAAGAGCACCGGAGCCATGTGCACCTTGCCGTCGACCGTGCCCTCGTCGGCGATGCCGCGCGCGAACTCGAAGAACTGGGTCGCGTGCACGAGGGAGAACGCGATCGGCGACTCCTCGATCAGCCGCTCCTGGACGATCTTGGCCGCGAAGTAGCCGTTGTCCGGCAGCCGCTCCGTCCCGACGATCGACAGCGCGACGTGGTGACCGACGCCGGCCGCCGCCTCGGCGGCGAGCAGGTTGCGCGTGGACGTCTCGAAGAACGACAGCACCGCGGCCCGCTCGAACGACGGGGAGTTCGACACGTCGACCACCACCTGCGCGCCGGCCAGCGCCTCGGCCAGCCCTTCACCCGTGAGGGTGTTGACACCGGTGTTCGGCGACGCGGCCACCGCCTCGTGACCATGCTCGGTCAGCCGGGCGACCACCTTCGACCCGATCAGTCCGGTTCCACCGATAACCACGATCTTCACGGATAACCTCTCTCCTGTCCGCCGGGCGACCCCTCGCCGACCGGTCCCCAGCTAAGACCGGACGACCACCGGACCCGTGACAGGACCGACGCTTCTTTGCCATCCACGCTCCGCGTGTCAGGCCGGACGGCCGCCCGGCCGGCGCGTGAGCCACTCCCGGAAGGTCGTCTTGGTGATGACGGCGCCGTCCTCGGCGAGAAGGGCGTCGCCCGAAGCGGCGGCGTACATGCCGGCGCCCGCGTCGGTGACGACGGCGCGGCGGTCGCCACGGGCGGCGAGCATGATCCTGCCCAGCTCGTCGAGCGCGAAGACCTCGGGGCCGGCGATGTTCCGGGTGCCGCGCAGCGGGACGCCCACGCTGACGTCCGCCACCACCTGGGCGACGTCGTCCGCGGCGATGGGCTGCATCAAGGTGGCGGGCAGCCGGACGGTCTGCTCGTCAGAAGTCCAGGACAGGACCGTGTCGAGGAACTCGAAGAACTGCGTGGCCCGCACGATCGAGTACGGCACGGGGCCGGCCTTGAGCAGGTCCTCCTCCAGCACCTTGGCCCGGTAGTAGACCAGGTCGGGCACCCGGTCGGCGCCCACGATCGACAGGATGACCGCATGGCCGACGCCGGCCGTCTCGGCGGCCGTCAGCAGGTTGTCCATGGTCGTGCGGAAGAAGCCGGGCGAGTTCTCGTCGAAGGCGCGTGGCTTGGTCAGGTTGACGACCACGTCGGCGCCGGTCAGCGCCTCGGGCAGTCCTTCGCCGCTGAGCAGGTCCACCCCGGTGGACGTCGCGTGCGGCACCGCCTCGTGCCCGCCCGCGTTCAGGATCTTGATCACCCGGGACCCGATGAGCCCGGTCCCGCCGACGACAGCGATCTTCATTTCCCGGCCTTCCCTTTATCTCGCGGACATGGCGTCCCGTGCCCGCCGCTCGAACGCGCAAGATCCGCCCACCCCCTCAGACCGGATGATCATGCGGCCCGTGACAGATCCCTTTCCCCTGATTCCGGCCCCGCGAATCCGATCGCGCGCCCTTGCCGCCCTCCGCTATTTTTGGAGAAACAGGCTGATTCTTCGATGGCCCGGGCGTGCCGCTGAAAGCGCCCATCGTCATGTGCCTTCATCCCCCTGGCGCCGGAGCGCTCCGCACCCTGCGGTGAGCGGGCGCGCCGTACGGGTCCGCACCCGTGAAGACCTGCGCACCGAGCGGCGCCGACGTCCGCCGCGCTGCCTGGGACACCTGACCGCCGCGCCGCTGTGGCCGCTGCACGGAGTCAATCTCGGCACCCTGCTCCGCACGTGTGACGCCGTCGGCGCCTGCCTGGCCGTACCGCGCCTGCCATGGGTGCCGGAGGCGATCCGCCGCGGGAACACGCTGCGCCACCCGGCCTGCGTGCACTGGGTCGCCGATCCGCTGACGTGGCTCGCCCGGCAGCGGTCGTCCGGAACGACGGTGCTCGGCGTCGAGCTGGCCGAGGACGCGATACGGCTGGCCGACCTGCCCATGGCACGTCAGCCGACCATCGCGCTCCTCGGCCACGAGAGCGACGGCATCCCGCCCGAGGCGCTCGACCTCCTCGACCAGGTGGTCGAGATCCCGATGATCGGCACCGGAGCCAGCCTCAACGTGGCGGTCGCCGCCTCCCTCGTGCTCTACAAACTGGCCGGTTTCGCCTGACAGCCCACATGTGGTGGCGCTTATGAAGCTCGGCGACGCCAGATCTGGTTGGAGCGTTCCTTGCAGATGGCCTGCAGGACGTGGGCGCCGTGGGCATAACTGGCGTCCTGGACGTCCAGGCACAGGCCGCTGTGCCGGGCGACCAGCTCGAAGGCGCCGGTGCCGCGCCATTTCGACCCGGTCATCGTCCGCATCCTCCACTGCTGGTTGTAACCCGGCGACCAGCAGGTCGCCTGCAGGACGTTGGCGCCGTGGAAGCGGCCGGCGTTCTGAACGTCCAGGCACTTGCCGCTGTGCCGGGCGACGAGCTTGAAGTAGCCGCTGTCGGTCGGCACGAACGACCACTGCTGGTTGTATCCGTTCACGCAGTACGCCTGCAGGACGTTGGCCCCGTGGGCACGGCTGGCGTCCTGAACGTCCAGGCATCTGCCGCTGTGCGCGGCGACGATCTCGTAGTAGGTGGTCTGGGCGTGCGCGGCCCCGGTTCCGGTGAGGGGGAGGCCGGCGATCGCGGTCGAGGCGATCACGAGGGCACGGCGGACTGCCGCGAAAGACATGATGATCTTCCTTTCGGGTGATTCAGGGGCGCGAAGACCGCCCCAGGTCGACGATGAATCGGGCGAGTGCGGCCCGTTTGCGGAACAGGTCGTCCAGCTCGGCGGTGGGTTCATGGTCAAGAAGCTCGAAGGGGATCGCGGTCCACGCGCTGCGCAGCACGAGCGCGGCGACGTAGCCCAGGGACACCTCGCACGGGTCCGCGATCCCGGCCGTCGCGGCGCCGTACGCGGCCTCGATCACCTCGTGTACGGCGGGCAGGTCCGCGGGGTCGAGCTCGCCGGTGTGCGCCCGGCCGACCAGGAGCTGACCGAGGTCGAAGCCCACCGCCGCCGGATGCGGCCAGCTCCAGTCGACGGCCACGAACTCCGCCGAGCCGTCCGAGGGCACCAGCAGGTTCATGGGGCCGGCGTCGCCGTGGACGAGGGTGTGCGGGAGGCCGTCCAGCGCCGCGAGCAGCGGGCCGATGCGGTCGGCCAGGGTCAGCAGGTCGGCCCGGAGCAGGGGGTCGGCGTTCCGGGCGACGAGAGGGTGACGCCACGTCGCCGGGTCCCGCAGGATCGGCAGGAACAGTTTGGCGACCGGACCCGCGCAGTACCAGTGGAGTCCCAGGTTGAGCGGCTCGCGCGGCCCCGGCGACCGATCCGCCGCCGGTCGCGCGGCGGCCAGGTCGCCGAGCAGGCGGGCGGCGGCGCGGTAACGGTCCAGGTCCCACGCGGTGGACGCGACCGGCACGTCCTCCAGCCACATCACGAGCCGGTCGTCCCCCAGGTCGTCCAGCCGGTACATGCGCGGCAGCCGCAGCCCGCGGGGAAGCGGGCCGCCGGCCAGGTAGGCGTCCGCGTCGGCCCTCCACGGGAACTGCGCCGGCGCCTCGGCCCGCATCTCCTCGGGCATCTTCGCGAACCAGGCCGAGTGCTTGATCGCCTGGATCGACTTGACGAAGAACGACCAGCTCGCTCCGCTGGTCGTCGTGCCCCGCACGCGGTGGAGCGAGGCCGTCGACAGCGCCCCGGAACCGTGGTGCAGGGGCTCGACATGCTTCTCGGCGATCTCGGCCAGCGGATCGCCGAGGCTTTCGCGGACGAGGTCCGTCAGATCGGTGGCCGATGTCGTGGTCATGGGCCAAGCCTGTCGCGCCGAATATGCCGTCGCATGAGCATGGCCTACTCAAATACGCTTTCGCCGTGGCAGCCTCCTGGCCGTTCGTCGGGCGTACAGCCCAGCTGGCGGCGATCAGGTCCGCCGGCCGAGGCGTGGTCGTCGCCGGAGCGCCGGGGACGGGCAAGAGCCGCCTGGTGGCGCTGGCCGTACACGATCTCGACGGGGTCGCCTGGGCGCGGGCCACCGCGTCCGCGGGGGAGATCCCGCTCGGCGCCTTCGCCCCGCTGCTGCCCGCCACACCGCCCACCGGCAACCCGCTGGGCTGGGCCGCCGCCGCGCTGCGCGCGCCGGTGCTGGTGGTGGACGACGCCCACCTGCTCGACCCGGTCTCGGCCGCGCTCGTCCACCACCTCGTGACGCGGGGCCGCACCCGCGTGATCGCGACGCTCCGCAGCGGGACACCGGCGCCGGACGCCGTGGTCGCACTGTGGAAGGACGACCTGGTGCCGCGCCTTGAGCTGGAGCCGTTCTCCCGGGAGGAGACCGCGGCCGTCCTTGCGGCCGCCATGGGCGGCCGAGTGGAGGCCGCGACCGTGGCCAGGCTGTGGCGCGCCAGCCAGGGCAACGCGCTCTACCTGCACGAACTCGTACTGTCCGGGATCCTCGCCGAGGACGGCGACGTGTGGCGCTGGCGCGGACCGCTGACGATCACGCCCACGCTGCGCGAGACCGTCGCCGCCCGCATCGGCGAGCTGACCGCGCGCGAGCGGGAGGCGCTGGAACTCCTGGCCCACGGTGAGCCGCTCGGCGCCGACCTGCTGGCCGTCCTCGGGTCCCTCGACGCCGTCCAGCACCTGGAGGACCGGCAGCTCGTCACCGTGGCGCGGGACGGCCGGCGGCTCCAGGTACGGCTCGCGCACCCCCTGTACGGCGAGGTCATCAGGGACGGCTGCGGCGTGCTGCGCGCCCGCACGATGACGCGCCGGCTGGCCGAGGCGGTCACCGAGGCCGGCCTGCGGCGGCGCGAGGACGTGCTCAGGGTGGCGGTCTGGCGGCTGGACGCCGGCCTGACCGGCGACCCCGGGCCGCTCCTGGCCGGGTGCGAGCGCGCCAGGGTCATCCGCGACCTGGACCTGGCCGAGCGGCTCGGCCGCGCGGCCGTGGCCGCGGGCGGCGGAACGCCCGCGCTGGCCGCGCTCGGCACCGTGCTGTTCTACACCGACCGGCACGCCGAGGCCGAAGAGACGTACGCCACCGCCTGGACCATGGAGATGAGCGAGAAGGCCCGCACCGACCTCGGCGTGCAGCGAGCGCTGAACCTGACCGTCGGGCTCGGAGACGTCCCGCGGGCCCGAGCCGTCCTGGAAGAGACCATCCGGCTGACCCACGGTGTCGACGGCCGGCAGGGCATCTGCATCATGCGGGCCGTCCTGGCCGCGGTCACCGGCGACATCGCCGCCGCCGAAGACCTGCTGACGCGGACGCGCGACATGGGCCCGCTCAGCCCGCAAAGCGAACGCATGATCGGCGGGGCCGAGGCGGCCGTCCTGCTCGCGCGAGGCCGGCCCGCGGAATGCCTGGCCCGCGTGAAGGAGGCAGACACCCGGCTCGCGAAGGAACCTGACGCCATGCGCAGCCTGTCCGCCGCGCTGACCGGGCACGCCGCCAACGCCGCGCTGCTCCTCGGCGACCTGGACACCGCCGAGCGGCTCGCCGACGAGGGGTACGGCCTCGGCGGCCGGTTCGGCAGCTGGACGCGGGCGATCCTGGAGTTCGGCGCGGCGAAGACCCGCGTACTGCGGCTGCGCGGCCGGCTCACCGACGCCCTCGACTGCGCCCGCGACACCGCCGCCCGGCTGCCCGCCCGCAGCGTGCTGGCCGGCGCCTGCCTGGGCGAGCTCGCGCACGCGTACGCTCTGCTCGGCGACGTCGCCGCGGCCGAGGAGGCCCTCGCGCGCGCGCAGGCCACGGGCATGCCGATCGGCCCGTACGTCGTCCTGCCCCTCCGCCTCGCCAGGGCATGGACCCTGGCCGGGCGCGGCGACGTCGCCGGAGCCGTCGAGATCTGCCTGGCGGCCGCCGACAGCGCGTTGCCGTGCGACGTGCCGTTCGCACTGCACGACGTCGTGCGGCTGGGCCGCCCCGACCTGGTGTCCGCACGGCTCGCCGCACTCGACGTGGACGGTCCGCTGGTCGCCCTTTTCGCCCGGCATGCCGCCGCCCGCGACGGCGCGGACCTCGACGCGGTCTCGGAAGGCTTCGAACGGCTCGGCCTGCTGCTGTACGCGGCGGAGGCGGCGGCGCAGGCGGCCGCCCGCCACCGCGAGTCCGGGCGGCAACGCGGCACCCGGGCGGCGGAGACACGGGCCTGGCGGCTCTCCCAGCGCTGCCCGGGCGCCCGTACGCCCGCGCTGATGGACCTCGAGGTCCCCGGCCTGACGCCGAGGCAGCGCGAGATCGCCGTCCTGGCCGCCCAGGGACTGACGAACCGCGAGATAGCCGAGCGACTCGTCGTATCCGTCCGCACCGTAGCCAACACCCTGTACGCCGTCTACGACAAAACCGGCATAAACGACCGCACCGCCCTCGCCGCCCTCCTGCACGGGCCAGGGAGCTAGCTTGACCTGGCGGATGTCGTAGCCGGTGTCAGGCGTGGAGGAACCAGCGGTACCCGCCCTTTCACGGCGTCACACAGACGCCGTCACGTTCGGCGCCGGAAACGGGGATGTGCCTCACTTCGCTCTCCCAGCCTGGGCCCCATCGGTGACGTGGACGTTCACGGGGACCTCCCTCTCCTCGGCATCTGCCGCGCTGATTTGTCGGTGGGCGGATCTATGGTCCCGCCATGACTTCAGCGACGCAGGCGTACACCTACGCCGCGCCCTCATCTCTTGTCGATGGCCGTCTGGGAATGGCGACCTCCGGCGGGCGGGCCCTGTCCGGGCCGGCCGTGGCGCCCCGGTTCTTCAGCGGCGTGGTGACCCAGGCGGCCCCCACCGCGGCGGCCCTGCTCGGCGTCGCCGATGTGGCGCTGGCCCGCTACCACCAGCCGCAGGCGCGGCCCGGCTGGGTGCGCGACCCGGTGGTGACGTGCGACGGAGACCGGCTGCGCTTCGAGTCGTTCTCGGCCTGCGGAGGGGTGTACGCCCGGCTCGACCTGCTGAGCGGCGCGCTCGACGGTGAGGTGTTCGACCGGGGCACCACCAACGTCGACGTGAACGCGCCACTCCGCGAGGCGCTTGCGCGCATCGGCGCGCGCGACCCGTTGCACCTGGGGGTGGGTCTCGACGAGCTGGTCGTGACCACGATGGACGGCGCGGTGGTGGAGAAGAAGGTGCCGCTGCCCGAACGCTGGCTCCGCGGATTCGCCGAGGTGCAGGTCATCGCCGCGGGCATGGACCAGCGCGGCGAGCTGACCGGCATGGCGGCCGTACGGTTCCTGCGCGGCCTGCCCAAGAAGGGCACGGTATGGGTGGCGCAGTCTGGACGTGACCTGAAGATCTCCGACAGCCGGCTTCCCGGCTCGGTCCAGCTCGCCGGCCCTAACCGGCTCGCCACCCTCCTGCCACTGCTCCGGTTCGCGAAGTCCCTTCGGGTGTACGGACCGGCCGACGCCGCCTCCAGTGCCTGGGAGCTGGAGCTTCCCGGCATGCGGTACACCCTCACCCTCTCGCCCGAGCGCTGGCGCGGTTTCTCCGGCGAGGGGGCGGTGCTGGACGAACTGGCCACCGACGAGGCCG
Organism: Sphaerisporangium sp. NPDC049457; assembly: GCF_055586705.1. Taxonomy (NCBI): domain Bacteria; kingdom Bacillati; phylum Actinomycetota; class Actinomycetes; order Streptosporangiales; family Streptosporangiaceae; genus Sphaerisporangium; species Sphaerisporangium sp. NPDC049457. The sequence goes on from NZ_JBVJHR010000012.1 coordinate 285,370, forward strand.
AGGACGACGCCGACGTGGTGGGCATGCTGCTCAACTTCGAGCCCGAGGTCGAGATCGGCCTGCTGGCCGATCGGGCGGGCATCCCCGCCGCCCGGGTACGGGCCGCGCTCACCCGGCTCGGCGTCGCCGGCCGGGTCGGGTACGACCTGGCCGAGGCCGCGCACTTCCACCGCGAGTTGCCCTACGACAAGGACAACGTGATGGTGCTCAACCCGCGGCTGGCCAAGGCGCGCGAGCTCGTCGACGCGGGCGCCGTCCACCTCGAAGGCGAGTCGGCCACCGTCCACACCTCCGGCGGCGCGCGCCGGGTCTCACTGGCCGACGGCTCCTGCACCTGCGAATGGTGGTGGGACCATCGCGGCTCCCGCGGGCCGTGCAAACACGTGCTCGCAGCCCGCATCGTCGCCCGCGCCGCCGTGGAGGTCTCCCGATGACCCTCTGGACGGAGATCCGCGACCTGATCACGCGCAAGCAGCTCACCCGCCTTGCCGACCGGCTGGTCACGATCACCGAGGAGGAACGCGCCGAGCTGGGCGGGCGGTTGCCCGGCCTGGTCAAGGAGCTGCGCCGCGTCCGCACCGAGCAGGTACGCGCCGAGTATCCCGACGACTTCGAGGAGATGGCCTCCTGGGAGGTCGGCGACCTGCTCGACGAACTGGCCGGCGGGCTGCTGCTGACCGGCGTCGGCGTCATCACCGGCCCGGCGGCTGCGGTGACCTGGATGACCAGCCGCGACGTCAACCGCCGCTGGGCCGGGGACATCGATGTCGTCCAGGTGTGCCGGGTGGCGGCCACCCGCCCCCTGGAGTGGCGTCGTGACGTCGCGGTCCGGCTCGCCCAGCGGGTACGCCGTCCCGCCGACCGCATCGCGCCGCTGGCCGTGGCGCTGCTGCGCGCGTCCGGCGCGGTGCCACCCGACCACGACCCGCTGGTGGCCGCCTGGCTGGACGCGCCGAGCGTGGCCGAGGATCCGCTGAACCCCGTACTCCTGCCCCGGATCTTCACCGCCGACGGCGCGGGCCGCGCCCTCCGCGACGAGCGGCTGGACCCCCGGCCGACCCGCTGGCTGGCCGCCGCCGCCCTTGAGCTACCCAGAGATCAGGTGCTCGACGGGTGCGTGAGCCGCTTCCTGCGCGGCGGCGAGGCGCAGGACCTGCGGTTCTTCGTCCGGCTGCACACCCTCCTCGACCCCACGTCGGCGGAGTCCGCTTCCCGCCTGCGCGACTACCTGCGGCTGCTGCCGTCGGCTCCGGGCACGGTGGCCGAGCTGGCCGCCGGGCAGGTGCGCCGGGTGATGCCGCTCGACCACGCCGACCTGGTCGAGGCGGTCGATGCGCTGACCTTCCGGGACGAGGCCAAGTTCGCCGCCATCGGCCTGCGCTGGCTCGACCAGGCGATCAAGGCCACACCCGAGACGGCCGCCGACTTCGTGACCGCGCTCACCACGGCGTACGCGCACAAGTCCTTCGACGTGCGCAACCGGGCGGCCGAGCTGACCCTGAAATACGCCGACCTGCTCACCGGCCACGCCGAGGCGATCCTCGACGGCGTCCACCTCGTCCCCGCCCACCTGGCCGTGAAGCTGGCCGAGCGGCTCGGCGGGGCGACCCCGGTCGAAGATGCGTTGCCCCAGAAGGAGTTCCCGCCGCTGCCCGAGCTCCCGGAGGCGCGGCGGTTCCCCGAAGCGTCGATCACCCCCGACTACCAGGAGCGCTGGGTCGGTCAGGAGCGCTGGCTCGCAGCTTTCGTCGCCGGCATCGCCGACGACCGTGCCGGACTGCGCCGCAAGCTCAGATTCCATGTCGAGTACGACCAGGGCCACTGGCGGTCCAGGGAGGTCTGGGCCAACCCAGCCGACTGGCAGTCGGCGCTGGCCGCCGAGTTCGTCGCTCCCGGCAGTGTGCCGGAACTACCGCCGATCGAGCCGCAGAAGTTCTGGGACAACGCCAGCCGCTCCCTCCGAGTGCGCGCTCTCACCCGTGGCCAGGAGTCCGACCCGGAGCCGTCGCCCCGGCGGATCCTGACGGTCGGCGGCTACCGGGAAGGCCGCTACCTTGACGACGACGCCCCGTTGCGCGCCTTCTCCATCACGTGGACCAGCGACGACGGTCCCGGCGCGGCGGTGGCCCACGAGGGCGAACGCCAGATCCCCTTCGCGGGTGGCCGCATCCGCCTGAACGACGCCCCCACCGACACCGAGCAACCGCGGCACCACGACCCCGAGGGATGGATGCGCGGACTGCCGGATCGTCACCATCCGGTGCGGTCGAGTCCCGGCGTCCGGTACGACGACTCAATGGAGGCCATGCCGCCCTTCATTCTCGAACACGCCTACGAGCGCATGGCCGAACTCGGCGCCGACCCCGCGCGGATCGCGGCGATGCGCGCGGGAAAGCAGGTGTCCCCACCGAACCCGGACGAACCGCTCGTTGAGGTGACCGTCCTCTTCGTCCCGCCCCGGCTGCGTTCCTTCGTCCCCGAGGAACTGCCCGAGCACGACGAGTGGCGACGACGCAACCGTCTGCCGCGCCCCAACAGCGTGTCCCCGCTGCATGACTTCCTGCTGCACCGCTACGCCGAGCTCGCCGAGGCCCTCCGCAACGACACCCTGCCACCGGTGCTGCTGGCCACGCCGACCTGGATGAGCGGACATCTCGACCCCGACGTGCTGGTCGACCGGCTGGAGACCTGCGCCGCCGCCGGCGTGGAGCCGCTCCCGGCCGACCTGGCGCAGGCGCTGCTGCGGCTGCCCCGAGGCTCCCACCCGGCCGCGGCCGACCGGGCCGCCAAGGTCGACTCGGACGCGGCCCGCGCGGCCGCCCGCTGGCTCGCCGGTGACGGCATGCCCGACCCCGAGTGCGGCCACGTGTGGCGCCACATGGTCGACGCGTCCATGGTCGACTTCGGCGATGGTGAACCGGCATACTTCACCGAGGTCGGACTGGAGCCCGTGCTACGAGTGGCGGCCCCCACCGGCCATCGGCTGATCGACGAGGTGCTCCTGCGCCAGCCGTCCGACTCGACGGCCGACGAGTCCGGCGGCACGCTCAGTGCATGGCCCGCCATGCTGCCCTCGCACCGCGAGGTCGTGGCCGTCAACCTCCTCCCCTTCCTGCTGCGCGGCCACTGGGCCGACTGGACGACTCCGGCGGAGCTCAGCAGTCTGGAGATCGCCCAGGGCCCGCTGGGCGAGTCCACCGCGGTGATCCTCGCCTTCCTCCTGGCCGGAGGCGTCCCCGGGGTGATCCCGCGGATCCTCGCGATGGCCGCCAGAGGCGACCTCCCCGCCGAGGCGATCGGCCGCCAGTTCGCCCTGGTGCTACGCCGCACCTGGCGCGAGACCCGCCCCGCCATCAAGGCCCTCACCGAACTCGCCGAAGCCGGCGCCCACCACCAGGTATGGCGCATCCTCCGCGCTTTGCTCCCCGAGATGCTGCCGCGCAAGGGCCAGCGCATCACCGTCACCCACGCCGACCTCGTAGCCTTCGCCGCCGACGTAGCCCACTGGACGGGCGCCCGCGGCGAGATCCCAGTCATCGCCGAGTTCGCAAAAAGCCGCCGAACCATTCGCTTCACCCACGAATGCCAACGCCTCCACACCCACCTCACCGGCTCCACGCCATGACCTCTGATGACATCCGTACCAAGATCAGGAATCCCGTGCTCGACCACGATGTCAAGGGCGGGTGTCGCGACAACCGAAGCTCACCGACCCCAGGCGGGCTACCGTCATCACCGATTCGCCGACCAAGAGGCGGCCATGCATTCACGGGCCGACCTGCACGACCTACTGGTCTCGACCCTCTTCACCGAGAGGCTCGACAGCGACCCGAACCTGTGGTCACTAGGTTTCACCGCCATCTGGGTCAAGGGCGCGGACCTCGACACCCTGGCCGAAACCTTCGGCCTGGACCTCGCCACCCGTACTCCTTGCTATCTGAGCGAGATCCTCGACCACGCCATCGACGACGGATCTTGCTGGGTGGGCGAGGACAACGGCTGGATCGGCATCGTGCCGGCGGCGGTCGACTCCGAAATCGTGTGCTCCGTCGCTGCAGACGGCCGCGAAGCCCTCGGCTTCAGCATGGACATCAACTACAACGCCTTCTTCACCTATGCCCGCGACGGGCGCATGATCGTCCCCTTCGCCCCGTCTTCGCCCGCTGAGCGGTCCGCGACGACCCGAACGCGCTCGATCGCCTGATGGACGGACTGCGCTTTCAGATCATCATGGAATCCGACAACCCCGACGATTTCGTGGAGATAGACGAGAGCATCAGCTCGGCCTTGGCGCTGATCGGACGCTTCACGGAGACCGACATGGCCACTGACTGGTTCCAGGCGCAGACACACGCGTCAAACCGCCTCCTGATCCCTCGGCAATCCCGCAAGTGTTCCGAGCGCATGTACCGTCAACGGACCCGGAACTCGCGCCAGCCGTCGCGTTCCTCGAGCATCACTGACGTGTGCCCTCGTCCGTTCCGGAAGGCGGTACGACCGGGTCGCTTCTACCCGGATGAACAGCGTCCCGCCCTTGAGGGCCGGTCAGCCGCTGGGTGTCCTGGCCCATGGGCGTCGCCGGGGCCACCAGCCGGGTACGGCCGCGCGGTACTCCTCGTACTCGGCGCCAAAGCTCCTGCGCAGGGTCGGCTCCTCGTGCAGCCGCACGAAGCAGAAGACCGCGACGAACGTGATGGCGGCGTACCAGAGCAGCCCGGACCGCGCGAGCAGGAGCCCCTGGCCGACGATGGCCGCGAGCACTCCCACGTACATCGGGTTGCGGACATACCGGTACAGTCCGCCGACCACCAGGTGCTCGGGAGGCGCGACGGGCGCGGGCGTCCCGAAGCCTTCGGTCACGAAGCGGACGAAGGCGTCGACCAGCACGGCACCTCCCGCCAGGATGAGCACCACCCCGACCACCCGGAGCGGGACGGCGGCCCACGAGAGCCCGTCGGGCAGATCCGCCATCCGCCAGCGAGTGACCCACCACGGCCCGAACACAGCCACACCGCCGGGCGCCACGGCGAAGAACACCGCACTCCCGACGGCCGCAGGCGTCCTGCGCATGTCTCACCACGCCCCTTCGCAGATAACTCATCAGGTGATGAATAATCATCTCGAGCTTATCCCGCAGGCGATCAGCGGGCGAGGGGTGATCTCTTTTCAGAGGGACGGTGATAGCGAGATGGACATCACCGGTCCAGGGCGTCGGCCACTTCATCGGGTCGGCTGAGCGCGACGAGATGACCCCCGGGCAGGGTCACGGGAGTGACACTGAGACGCTGCTGGATAACGCAGGTCGAGCCTTTCGGCTTCGTCGTACACGGTTCACCTTCTCCGACTTCGGCAGGGATCACCCAGTCGACGTCACCTTGTCGAGCCATAGTCGTCGGCTGAAGCCGCCGCGTTCGGCTCCCTTGCGATCCGCCGCCTCCTGGATCTGCCTGTCGGAGAATCCCAGGGTTTCGGCAAGGGCGGCTACCACCTCGTAGATGTCGGCGAGTTCCCCCAGGCGGTCACCGGGTTCGGCCTGGGCCCGCCACCACACCCTCAAGCGCGCCTACCAATGGGCGACAGAACTACTGCCGATCGTCTGGACGCCACCTCGGGGTGCCCATATCCCATGAAGCCACAGCCCGTGCTTCGAGCCTGATCGCGATTATGGGCAGCCGTCCGCCGCGTGGACCGTACGGTTACGCGGCGAGCTTGTGGTCGTACAGTTCGGCGAACTCCGAGGAGTCGCCGGCCGCGTCGCGGAGCGGAGCCAGTTCCTCCAGCGTCCTGCGCGAACCGCTCACCCTCGCCAGCAGGTCCATCCCCTCCGCCAGGGCGTCGGCGGTCTCGCCCGAGGCGAGCAGCGCGTTCGCCAGGCATGACCGGTAGTAGAGACGGTTCCGTTCCCCGAGCGCCGGATCGGCGAGCAGGCGTTGGAAGCGGTCGACGGCGATCAGCGGTCTGCCGAGGACCATCGTGGTCAACCCCTCGAAGTAGGTGAGCACGTTGGGCGTCAGGAACCCGGTCCATTCCGGGTCGTCGTCGTGGCCGCCCCATCACGGACGTCCATCACCGGACGTCCATCACGGACGTCCCCGTGAGCCGTCCACGTCGCGGCGCTAGGCAGGGCGGTCGATTGGTAGGCCGAAGGAGGGGAACAGGTCGGGGCGGTGGAAGGCGAGGACTGAGTGCACTCCGTCCTTGGTCAGTGTCAGCACCTGCAAGTAGCGCGCGTGGAAGCCGCCGTCGCGGCCGCGGCCGTACACGCCGAACGCGGGCTGGCCGTTCGCCGACGTCTGCACCATGATCCGCAACCCCTGGCCAGGAGCCATTTTCGCCGCGATCAGGCGCATGACGTCCTCGCGGCCGTTGAACCAGGTCGGGATCGGGGGCATCTCCCACCGGACGTCCTGCGTCAGGAGGCCTTCCAGGGTGACCAGGTCCGCCTGCTCGAAGGCTTTGGCGTACTGGTCGAGCAGAGCACGGCGTCCGGGCTCTTCCGGTTCGCTGAACTGCTCTTCGACGGGTGCGGCCTTGGCGAGCTCGGCACGCGCGCGCTGGAGCGAACTGTTGACCGCCGCCGTCGTCATGTCCAGCAGGTCGGCGACCTCGGACGCCGGCCAGGCAAGGACGTCCCGGAAGATCAGTACCGCGCGCTGCCGCGGCGGGAGGTGCTGCAGCGCGGCGACCATCGCCAGCCGCAGGCTCTGCCGGGTCCCGACGACCAGAGCCGGGTCGGTGCTCAGCAGGTGATCGGGGAACGGCTCGAGCCAGCTCGCCTCCAGCATCGGCGCGTCCAGACCTTCGGGATCGGTGCCGGGAGCACCCAGGGCCGAGGGCACCAGGCGGCGACTGCTGTGCCGCAAGGCGTTCAGGCAGAGCCGGGTGGCGATCCGGTAGAGCCATGTCTTGACCGACGAGCGCTGCTCGAACTTGGCGAATCCCTTCCAAGCGCGCAAGTAGGTGTCCTGGAGCACGTCCTCCGCGTCGTGCAGCGAACCGAGCATCCGGTAGCAGTGCGCGATCAGCTCGCCTCGGTACCGCGCGAACTCCTCCTCCAGGTTCACACGGGCTCCTCGACCGGCTCCGGCCGAGCGCTCGGAGCACCGGGTACCACGCTACGTCGTGCGCTGATGAGGAGTCCGGCGACCGCTCCGAGCGACGACAGTACGCCGCAGACGGCCAGGGCCCGGGTGAATCCGGTGGCGAAGGACGCGTAGCCGCCGGCGGCGGCGAAGACCGCGGCCAGGACGGCCACTCCGACGGCTCCGCCGAGTTGCCTCATCATGCTGTAGATGCCGGAGGCGATTCCGACGGCCTCGCGGGGCAGCGCTCCGATACTCGCGCTCTGCGCCGCCGGCAGCGCCATGGAGACGCCGCACCCGGCCACGATCAGCGGTGCCAGCAGTTCGCCGTACTGGACCGTGCCGCTGCTCACCTGGCTGATCCAGAACATGCCGACGGCTTTCAACCCTAGACCGGCGACGACCAGTGGGCGTTCACCGACCCTGTCCACGAGCCGGCCGGCAACGGGCGCCACGAGGAAGAGCGTGGCGGTCCACGGCAGCAGCCGCAGCCCCGCCTCCAGCGGACCGGCGTCGAAGGCCACGTGCATGTACTGGGCCATGAAGAATACTGCGCCGAACAGTGCGGCGGTGAGGAAGAAGCCCGCCGCGTTACCGGCCGAGAACGCTCTGGACCGGAAGTAGGTCAGCGGCACCATCGGCTGCGGTGCGCGGCTCTCCCAAGCCAGGAATGCGACCAACAGCACGCCTCCGGCCAGCAGAGAGCCGAGCACCTCGGCACTGGCCCAGCCGGCCGTCCCGCCGCGGGCGATGCCCCAGACGATGCCGAGGACCGCCAAGGTGATCAGGGCGGCGCCGCCCAGGTCCAGACGGCGAACCGCTCCGCTGCTCTCGCTGATCCGCAGGAGTACGAGCACGATCGCTATCGCGCCGACGGGCACGTTGATCCAGAAGATCCACTGCCAGGCGAGGCCCTCGGTCACGGCTCCGCCGACGACCGGGCCGCCCAGCACGCCGAGGCCGGTCAGTCCGCTGAAGATACCGATCGCCCAACCTCGGCGTTCGGGCGGGAAAGCCGCGCCGAGCAGGCTCATCGCCAATGGCATCACGACGGCCGCGCCGGCCCCCTGCACGGCGCGGGCGACGATCAGCCACTCGACGGAAGAGGCCACCGCACAGGCGGCCGAGGCGACCGAGAACAGGCCCAGGCCGACGGCGAACGTCCGCCGCCGGCCCCACCGGTCGCCGAGCGCCGCCGCGATCATCAACAGCATCGCGAAGCTGAGGGTGTAGGCGTTCACCGTCCACTCCAGCTGCTCGATCGAGGCGCCGAGATCCTGCTTGATGGTGCTGAGCGCGGGCGCCACCACCAGCGCGTCGAGCGCCACCATCACCGCGCCGATCGAGGCCAGGGCCAGCACCCAGCGCTGCTCGACGGTCGTCCGATCCTTGCCACTCACGTGAGGTCCTCCAGAAATTCGCTGTCACAGGTACTGACAACGGCGAAGCCCTCGACTCATCGCGGCGATGAATTTTCCGCGTTCGCGTTGTCGGTACCGGTGACAGCGAACTGATCGAGGAGAACGTGATGAGCGCAGCAGTGATCCGCTACCGGACCAAGCCGGAATCCGCCGACGAGAACCAGCGACTGATCGCCGAGGTGTTCGCGGAGCTGGCGACCGCGGCGCCGGCCGGGCTGCGGTACAGCAGCTTCCGGCTGGCCGACGGCGTCACCTTCGTCCATGTCGTGGACGGCGAGGGCCTGACCGAGCTGGCCGCCTTCCAGGAGTTCCAGCGCGAGCTCGGCCAACGGCTGGCCGGTGACCTCACCCGGGAGGAAGCCACCCTGATCGGCTCGTACGCCGGTGCGGTGGAGACCGTCCGAACCTAGGGTCCGGTACCGAGCGCCGCAGCGGCGGGCCGGTCCAGCATCATCGCCGCCTGGCTCTCTCGCCGTCGACGCCTCTGGCCGGCGGGGAGTAGGCGACCCGCGACTCACCTCATGCCGCCCTGCTCCTGCCACAGGAGTAGGGCGGCATCGGCATGCGCCCAGGGACCGCGGGCGCTCAAGGCAAGGGGCTCTACTAGGGAAAATGGCCATGGCGCCTGAGTGGCGTCACCATACTGGCTCGATCCCGCTTGTGGTGACGCCATGATGGTGTCATAGTGGCGTCATGGACCTTGCGCCGTATGTCGATCACCTTCGTCGGGAGCTCGCGATCGCCGCGGGCGCCGGCGGCGAGGAGGCGCGCGCGCTGGCGGAGCGGCTTGCCGCGACGCTTGAGTCGGCCGCCCGGCTCGCGCTGCTCGAAGCCCTGTCGGCCGCCGCCGACGAGATCACCCAGGAACTCGCGCCGGGGTCGGTCGAGGTGCGCCTGCGTGGCCGCGACCCCGCGTTCGTCGTGACGTCACCGCCCACCACCCCCGCGTACGAGGACGAACGGCCGTCCGCGCCGCCGCCCCCGGAGGCCGACGACGGCGGCACGTCCCGCATCTCCCTGCGCGTCCCCGAGCAACTCAAGCCGCGCATCGACGAGGCGGCTGCGCGTGACGGGCTGTCGGTCAACGCCTGGCTGGTGCGCGCCATCTCCGCCGCGCTCGACTCCGGTGACGCCGGCCGCCGTTCCACAAGGCGCCCGCCGCAGCAGTCCGGCAACCGTTACAGCGGCTGGGTGCGCTGATGTCCAGGCCGACCCACGACCAGGGAAGCGGAATGCCGACCTTCGACACCCCTGAACCCATCTCCGCGATCTTCGAGATACCGCACGCCACCATCCGGGTCGAGGCGAGCGCCCGTAATGACACCGTCGTCGAGATCCGACCGGCCGATGAGCACAACGACGCCGACGTACGGACCGCCGAGCGCGCCGAGGTCGAGTACGCCGACGGCAGGCTCGTGGTGCGCGGCGAGAGCGAGCAGGGCGCCGGCTCGGGGCTCGCGTCCTGGGCGCGTTCGCTGCTGCTCGGCCCGGGATCGGTGGAGGTGACGGTCAGCCTGCCGGCGGGTTCCCGGGTCGACGCCACGGCGGTGGGGAGCCTGCGCTGCCGGGGCCCGCTCGGCGAGGTGGCGTGTACCACGGCCTACGGCGCCATCCGCGTCGAGCAGGCCGGCCCGCTGCGGCTGAAGTCCACGCACGGCGACATCTCGGTCACCCGCGCGTCCGGCCACGCCGAGGTGACGACGGCGCACGGCGGCATCCTCATCGGCCGCGTCGACGGCACCGCCGCCGTCAGGACCGCCCACGGCAGCGTCCGCATCCGCGAGGTGACCGGCGAGCTGCGGCTGAACAGCGCGCACGGCGACCTCACCGTGGACCGCGCCCTGGCCGGCGTCACCGCCAAGACCGCGTACGCCGGCCTGCAGATCGGCGAGGTGAGCCGCGGCTCGGTCGTGCTGGAGACCAACGGTGGTGGGCTGGACCTCGGTGTCGCCGAAGGCACGGCCGCCTGGCTGGACGTGAGCTCCAAGTACGGCACCGTCGACGTCTCCCTCGACCCCAGCGACGCCCCCGGCGGTGCCGACCGGACCGTCGAGGTGCGGGCCCACACCATCTACGGCGACGTCCTCGTCCACCGTTCCTAAGGAGATCTCCGATGACAGACGCGATCGTGGCCGAGGGCCTGGTCAAGAAGTACGGCGCCGTGACCGCCCTCGACGGCATGGACCTGCGCGTCCCCGAGGGGACGGTGCTGGGGCTGCTCGGCCCGAACGGCGCAGGTAAGACCACCACTGTGCGCATCCTCACCACGCTGCTCGTCCCGGACGCCGGGCACGCCAGCGTCGCCGGGTTCGACGTCGTCCGTGACGCCGGACGGCTGCGCGCGCGCATCGGCGCGTCCGGCCAGTACGCCGCCGTGGACGACCACCTCACCGGCGCCGAGAACCTGGAGATGGTCGGCCGCCTCTACCACCTCGGCGCCAAGCGCAGCCGGGATCGCGCCCGCGAGCTGCTGGAGCGCTTCGACCTCGCGGGCGCGGCCGACCGTCCCGTGCAGGGCTACTCCGGCGGCATGCGGCGCCGGCTCGACCTGGCCGGCGCGCTGGTCGCCCATCCGCCCGTGCTGTTCCTGGACGAGCCCACCACCGGCCTGGACCCGCGGGCCCGCATCGGCCTGTGGGAGGTCATCGGCGAGCTCGTCGCGGCGGGTACGACCGTGCTGCTCACCACCCAGTACCTGGAGGAGGCCGACCGGCTCGCCGACCGCATCGCCGTGGTCGACGGCGGCCGGGTGATCGCGCTCGGCACCGCCGACGAGCTGAAGAGCCAGGTCGGCGGCGACCGCATCGAGCTGTCGGTCGCCACCGCGGCGGGCCTCGCGACCGCCGCGCGGACGCTGGCGCCGCTGGCCGCCGGTGACCTGCGGGTCGACGACGCCGCGCTGCGGGTCACCATCCCGGTGGACGACGGCCCGGCCACGCTGACCAGCGCCCTCGGCCGGCTGGCCGCCGAGCGGGTCACCGTACGCGACGTCGGCCTGCGCCGGCCGACCCTGGACGACGTGTTCCTCACCCTCACCGGACACCAGGCCGGCCACAAGACCAAGGAGCTCAGCCGATGAACGCCATGCAGCTGGCCGTCGCCGACGGCCTGACGATCGCCAAGCGCAACGCCCTGAAGATCCGCAGAGCGCCCGACCTGCTGGGCGGCGTGGTCATGCTCCCGATCGTGTTCGTCCTGCTGTTCACCTACGTCTTCGGCAGCATGATCAGCCTGCCGGGCATGTCGTACGGCGAGTACATGCTGCCGGGCATCTTCGTGCTGACCATCGTCACCAGCGCGCAGATCACCGGCTACACCCTCACCCAGGACCTGCAGAAGGGCATCTTCGACCGGTTCCGCACGCTGCCGATGTCCCCCTCGGCGGTGCTGACCGGCCAGACCATCAGCGACGTCATCATGAACCTCGCCAGCGTCATCACGATGTCGCTGGTCGGGCTGCTCGTCGGCTGGCGCATCCGCACCTCGCCGCTGGAGGCGCTGCTCGGGTTCGTGATGCTGCTGCTGTTCGCCTACGCCTTCTCCTGGGTGACGGCGACCGTGGCGCTGGCGCTGCGCACGCCCGAGGTGTTCAACAACATCGTCACCCTTGTGTCGTTCCCGCTGGTCTTCCTGTCCAACGCGTTCGCCGACAGCAGCCGCCTGCCCGGCCCGCTCGGGGCGATCGCCGAATGGAACCCGGTGTCCACGCTGGTCCAGGCCGCGCGCGAGCTGTTCGGCAACACCAGCCCGGCCATGCCCGCGCCGAGCGCCTGGCCGCTGCGGCACGCGGTGCCGGTGTCGCTGCTGTGGTCGGTCGTGCTCCTGGTCGTGTTCGTGCCGCTGGCCACCCGGCTGTACAAGAAGGCGGTGAGCCGGTGAACGAGGCCGATCGGGACAGGGCGGTGGAACTGGTCCAGCAGGCCTACGCGGAGGGCCGGTTCGGCTGCACCGAGCTGGAGTCGCGGCTCGAACGGGCGCTCACCGCCACCTGCGCGGACGAACTGCGGCCGGTCGTCGCCGACCTGCCGGACGAGACCGTGCGGCTGTGGTCCGTCGGCGGGCGCCTCACCCGGACGGGCGTCTGGCAGGTCCCGCGACGGCTGCGGGTCGAGTCCGAGTACGGCAGGGTGCGCCTCGACCTGTCCCGCGCCCACGTCCCGCACCGGCGTGTCGACATCGAACTCCGCCTCACCTACGGCCACGCCACGATCATCGTGCCCGCGGGCGCCGGCGCGAACACCGACGCCGTACGCGCCGCCTGGGGCCGCGTCACTCACAAGTCCCCGGCCCGGCCCCGTCCGGGCGGCCTGCACGTCCACGTCACCGGCGACCTGCCCTACGGCCACCTGACCATCCGCGCCGCCCGCGCGCTGCCGGTCGGAAGATGATGCCGCTGGGCTGTCACAGGGCGGGCCGCTGCGCTGTCTCACAGACAGGACGGCGTTACGAAGCGACAGGAGCGAGAGCTTGCCACCAATCGTGATCAGGATCCGGATGCGGGCGCGTCCCAGCGACGAGCCGAACCGCGTCTCCAGCCAGCTCGAACTCCTGTTCGACCTCACCTTCGTGGTCGCGGTCGCGGCCGTCACCGCCCAGCTCGCGCATGAGATCGCCGAGGGGCACGCGCTGAGCGGCATCGTCCCGTTCTTGCAGGTCTTCTTCGCCATCTGGTGGGCGTGGATGAACTTCACCTGGTTCGCCTCGTCCTACGACACCGATGACGTCGCCTACCGGCTGCTGACGATGGTGCAGATGGCCGGCGTGCTGGTCCTGGCCGCCGCGGTGCCGGCCGCGGCCGAGCACGGCGACTACAGGTTCATCACCTTCGGCTATGTCATCATGCGGATCGGCCTGGTCATCCTGTGGGTGCGGGCCGGGCTGTCCGATCCGGCGCGCCGGCGTACCGCCCTGCGTTATGCCGGCGGCATCAGCGTCCTGACGGTGGGCTGGCTGTACCACTCGATGCTCGCGCCCGTGGCGGCCGAGCTGCCGCTGTTCGTCGTCCTTGCGGTGCTGGAGCTGACGGTGCCCCGCTGGGCGGAGCGGGGCGAGCCGACCACGTGGCACCCGCATCACATCGCCGAACGTTACGGCCTGTTCACCATCATCCTGCTCGGCGAGAGCGTGCTCGCCGCGTCCAGAGGGGTGGAGGCGGCGCTCGCGACGACCGGGATCAGCAGCCCGTTCGTCGTGATCGCCGTGTCGGGCCTGGTGGTGCTGTTCGCCCTCTGGTGGCTGTACTTCCTGGTGGACGCCGGCGAGGGGCTCAGCGACCGCCGTGATCGCTCCTATATGTGGGGGTACGGCCACTACGGCATCTTCGCGGCGCTGGCCGCGCTCGGCGCCGGTCTCGAGGTCGCGGTCGAGCAGAGCGGGCACGGCATCCCGGCCGGCCCCCTCGTCGTCGGCTACGCGGTCGCGATCCCGGTCGGGGTGTTCCTCCTGCTGCTGTGGATGGTGCACGCGCTGGTCGTGGCGGAGTCGGTGATCCGTTCCGGCCTGCTGTCGTTCTGCGCGGTCGTCGTCCTGGCGCTGCCGCTCGCGGCGCCCTGGATCGGCGTGCACGGCGTGGTGGCGGCGATCGCGACGAGCTGCGTGGTGCTGGTCGCCGTCACCATCGCCCTGAACAACCTGGGCGCATCGGCCCCCGGCGGTGCCCGGCAAAGGGTCACGGCCGCTCAGCGGACGCTCCCGTGACCCGGCGACTCCTGCCAGGCCCTTCGCCGTTGCTCCGTGGATACTCGCCGGCGTCGCCCACGCCGAGTGGGGGTTTCGGTGACGGTTGCGAGCGCGTCGAGTGGGGGCCGACCCGGCGGGTGAGTTGGGCCGCGCGTTCGTCGCGTGCAGCGGCCCCCGCCTCGCCGCGAGCAGGTGGCGAATGCGGGGCCGGATGCTTAATCCGATGGTCAGCTCCTCAAAGGGGGACCTTCAGGTCAATGATTCGCTCTGGGGCCGTGATCCGATCGGGGACGGTGCGCAGCGGGGCTGCTTGGTTCAGATGATGGGAAGTGTGAAACCGAGCTTCATTGGCGGGTCCTTTCGGTGATCCGTCGACCGTTTGCTCAGACGGGAAGTTCGGTGATGCTGAGGGCGAAGTCCAAATCCCCCACCCCGTGGTTGGCGAGGCCCACCGTGACCACGCCGGCTCCTTCCAGCCAGTGCGCCATTTTCAGGCCGCCGACGTCCAACGGGCGCAGCCCTAGGCTCTCGATGAACGCCTCCACACTTGCCTTGGCCTGCGCATTGTCGCCGGCGATGAAGACGTCGGGCCGACCCTTCTCCAGGACATGACGGAAGATGGTGTTGAACGCCTTCACCACGCTGGCGCCGGCCGGGGCCGCGTTGGCGACTTCCTGCGCGATCGAGGTCTCCTCACGGTGGGCCAGCCCGTCGAACGTGGAATTGAAGGGATTGCTGATGTCGACGATGACCTTGCCCGCGAGAGCGTCTCCGTACTGGGCGACGACCGGCACGACACCGTCGTACAACAGGGCCACGATGACGATGTCCCCGGCCGGGGCGGTGCCCCATTCGCCCGTCGTGGCGCCGCCGCCGAGAGCCTTGGCCAGGTCAGCGGCCTTGGACTGATCGCGGCCCATGATCTCGACGGTGTTGCCGCCCGCTAGCGCCCGCGCGCCGATGGTGCGGGCCATGTTCCCGGTGCCGATGATGCTGATGTTGCTCATGAGATCTGCGTCCTGGCCGCCCGTTCTGTCCAGCGTGTTCGACCGCACCGACCTCACGCCCCGCGAACGGCTCCTCGCCGCCTTCGACATCCCCCCCACCACCCCCCTGTGCCCCTACATCGCCGCCGCCGTCGAACTCCACGACCCCCAGCACCCCGCGTCCCAATACGCACGCGACTACAAGAAAGCCGTCGCCGCGCGGCTCGCCGACACCGCCCGCGAAGCCGGCGCCGCCGACCCTGAACAGCTCGGCGAGCAGCTCGCGCTGCTCATCGACGGCGCCGCGGCCCGCACCCGGGTCCTCAACGCCGGCGCCTTCCCCACCGCCGCCGCCATCGCCACCGTCCTCATTGAAAAGGCCATCCCCGCCCCAGCGGGCGATGACCGGCGACGGGAGGATGCGTCAAGTTGACGTGGCACACCGCGGCCGGGCTGGACGCGCCGCCGGTCGCGCGGCTGCACCCGCTGGGTTGCGGCTGCAGCCGAATACGGCGAGGTCTTCACCGCCCGGCAGCGGATCCTCGGCCCCGACCACTCCGACACGCGCAGAACCGCCAGGTAGATCGACCTTCTTGCGGAAGGCGCGCTTGATCGTCTTTCACCGATCAAGCGCGTTCTGGACATGCGAACTCACCGGGTCGCCTGTTTCGTGGGGCCCGCCGTCACGGACGACGCCATGCTCGCCGTCGCGCTGCACCTCCGCGACCAGGAACTGATCCTGCGGGAGATCGCCGAGCGGCTCGTCATCTCCACCGGGAAGAAGAAGGCCGGCACCCGTCAGCAGCCACCGTCATGCGGATGCTCCGCGACCACAATGACAAGGCGCTGGAAGCTTCTGATTACGAAAGGCTACTTCGCCCCTGGCCGTGGCTTCAGGAGTTCGAGGCCGACACGCACAGTTCGTGAGCGATGAGGTCCGGGATCGGGTGTCAGTGCTTGTGTTCCAGTGCGGCCAGCCGTTCGGCTACTTTGTCGCCGATGGTGACGAGCGTCGCCATCTCTGTCTCAGTGAGATGATCGATGAGCACGTCGCGGACGTCGGCCACGTGCTGCGGAGCCGC